>CAZLXP010000132.1:0-5804 GCA_964563535.1 uncultured bacterium
TTATAACGGTAGACGACGGGTATCGGTCCGTCTACGATTTCGCCTGGCCGGTGCTGGCCGAACACGGCTTCCCCTTCGCCGTCTATATCTATATGAACTATGTGGGCGCGGGCGGTAAATCGATGACGTGGGACGAATTGCGCGAGCTCGCCGCGGACGACCTCGTGACGCTCGGCGCCCATTCCATAAGCCACCCCGACCTCGCCAACCCCAAAAAAGCCCGCGGCCCGTACCAGGATTGGGTGGAGCGGGAAATAACTTATCCCAAATACCGCCTTGAGGCCGAAACGGGGAAGCCGGTCCGCACCTTCGCCTGGCCCTACGGCTCGTTCAATTCGTACGCCTTAAGCGTCGCGATACGCACCGGCTACGAAGCGATCTTGACCATCATGCCCGGCGCCACCTCCGCGGAATCGTCGCCGTACTCTCTGCACCGGTACGGCATATACTGGCACACGCCGCTTTGGCTCTTCGCCCGCATATTGGAGGGGCAGCCGGTCACGAACGACATGTGGGATTACGAGCTCGCGACCACCGAAACGGAAGAAGATTTCCCCATCCCGTAACGCACGCTTCCCGCACGCCTAATACGAAGGGAGCCGTCGCGGCTCCCCTTATTTTTCGTCACGCGGCGTTGCGCCGCCCCGGATGCCCTCACAGCTTCTCGTATGCCGCCGCCAGGGCGCGCGCCGCCGCTTCGGCGGAATAGCGCTCGATTACGTAGCGGGAGCCGTCGACGTTCGGCGGACAGTACGACGCCAACCGCCCCACCGCGGCGACGAACTCCTCGGGGGCCGTCGCGCGTAGGCAATACGGAAACGCGCGGCTCCATACGACCTGTCGGCCGCGCAGCAGCGCCTCGAGCACCATTTGCGATAGGCCGTCGTGGGCCGTGGGTCGGACGAGGGCCGAGACCTCGCGGTAGAGACGGCTCATCGTTTCGCCGTCTACCGGGCCGGTGAAGCGGACGTTGGCCGGGGCGTCGGTTTCCGCTTCGCCGCCCACCGCCACTACCTCCACCTCGGGAAAGCTTTGGGCGATATCACTGATGACGCGCCAGCCGTAGAAGACGCGGCGCCGGTCCGGCATGTAAGCCATCAACGTAAAACGCTCCGGCATCGGCTCGAGCGCCCCCGTCATCTTTTCCGAAATCGTCGGCACCAGGTGCGCCTTCAAGCCGGCCGCGGCCAGCTCGTCGACGAGCCACGGCGCATCGGCCAGATGAAGGTCGACGCCACCCCTAACCGCCCGGAACAACTCCCGCAACGCGGGCCGCGTCGTGACCTCGTACCAGTCCGACCCTATCCAATGGAAGACCACTTTCTTCCCCATGGCCTTCAAGACGGGCACCCACTTGAAATAATAAACGGGATATACGGCGTGAAGGACGGCGAACGGCCGCACCGCCCGCAGGAAAGCCAACCCGCGGACGCCCTCCAAGGCGCGGGCGCCGGCGTACCCGGCCCGCCGCAACCTCAGCGCCGTGAGCGCCGGCAGTTCCTCCATTCCCACCAACGCTATTGTGAGCGCCGCGCGTTCCGTCATCGTTCCGGCTTAGGTATCAACTCCTCTCCGGACGCGGCGTCGAGGCGACGGCCGCGCGCCCGGAGGACGTCCCACAGGCCCAGGAGGTTCGCGATAGAAAGCCGCGGCTTCAACCGCAGCGCCGCCGCCGCCGCGCCTCCCAACACGCCGTAATAGTAACTCGAGACGGTGGCGATATTTTGGGGGAAGTAGCGCTCGTGTAAAAGGCGACGGCCTAAGACGTTGCGTCGCACCCGGCGCGCGAAGTCCCTCCCTTCGCCCGCCTCCCGGTGCACGGCTCGCGCCGCCGGCCACTGCATTAACTTCCAGCGGCGGGCGCGCAGGTCCAACGAGTAGTTATCGTCGTCGATAAAAAGGACCCGGTCGTCAAATCGGAAATCTACGATGGCGTCCCGCCTGAACATGGTAAGGCCGCCGGTCAAAGCGCCCACCAGGGCCGGCTCCTCCGGCCGGTAAAGGAACGTCGGGAAGCCCGAACGCTGGTAATAAGAGCGACGAGCGTACCGCGTCTGCCGGAAGAACCATTGTAAAAAACGGGTATAACGGCCCGGCATAACCTGGTTGGTTATCAAGCCGCAAGCCGCGCCGACCTCGGGGTCGTCGAAGGCTTTGAGGAGCTCCTCGGTAAAATCGGGCGCGACCGTAACGTCGTTATCCACGAATAATATAAAATCCCCCTTCGCTCGCGTCAGGCCGACGTTGCGTTGGCCGGGGACGCCGGGCCGCGCCCTGCGGATATAGATTAACTCCACTTCCGACGCCTTCGGCGCCAACTCGCCGATGAATCGCTCCGTCCGGTCGTCCGGGCTCGCGTCCACGACGATGATTTCGCGCGGCACTACGGTCCCGGCCCGTACCGCCGCCAGCGTGATCTCGAGTTCGCGAAGACGGGATAACGTCGGGATTATTAACGACACGTTCCTTGCGCCGCTCATCGACGCACCGCCTCCGCCATTTTACGAACGGCGTCCTCGTCGACGGCCGCGTGCAGCGGCAGGTTGACGACCGCCGCCGCGGCCCGCCAGGCCCCGCGCAGATAGCGGCCGGTAGTGCGCGAGAGTTTATAATACGGGAACATCCCCGAAAGCGGCCGGGGGTATATAAAAGGCCCGGCCTCGTAACCCGCGGCCGCGAGCCTGGCAATGACCTCGGGCCGGCGCGCCCAATCCCGTACGAACAACGGGTAGCGGAGGGGCCAGGGCTCGTCGTCGGCCGCGCCCCATTGGGGGCCCCGGACGGAGGTGCTTCCGGCAAAAGCCCCGTCGAATAACGCGGCGAGTTTTAGGCGCCTCGAGCCGTCGGCCCCGGCCGCCCCCAGATGGCGCAAGCCCAGCGCGGCCAATAACGGCGAGAGCCTCTTTATCCCCCCCAACGGAGGAACGGCCGAACGCGGGAAAAACCAACGGCTGAGCCTACGACCGAGGGGCGCTTTACGGCCGGGCATTAACTTTTCTTTAGCGGCCCGGGCGTGGCGCGCCGCGGCCGCCGCCCCCTCAGCCGCGAGGTCGGCAAGGTCGTACGCGTCGCCCTCGGCCGCCGCATACAAATATCCGAGGTCCACCGACGTGAACGGCTCGTAGCTTTCGGCGTCGAAGAGGTAATCCGATATCACCAACCCCTTAAGTATGGCCTCGGCCTCCGACCGCGGTTGGGCCGGCAGCGAATCCACCAGCTTATCCACCGCGGGCGCCAACGCGGCGTCGTTGACCACCAGAACGCCGCCGCGGCCGGTGGTATAAGGTTTATCGAAATTGGTGGAGATTACGGCCAGCGGCGCCGCCGAGCCGACCGGCCGGCCGCCCCGCCTCGATCCGAAGGCCTGCGCGATGTCCTCGAGCCACGGGACGCCGCGCTCGGCGAGGAGCTCTTTACCTTCCTCCTCGGGCGGGACCGCGCCGAAAAGCGGCGCGAACACCACGGCGCGGGTCCGGCCGCGGGCGAGGACCCGCCGGAGGCTGCGTGCCTCCAGGCCGAAGTGGCGCGGCGATACGTCGACCAGGTGAGGGATGGCCCCCAGCGAGAGCACGGCGTCGGCCACCGCGGGACAAGTGAACGCCGGGAGCGCGACATCGTCACCCCGGCCTATGCCCAAAGCCTTCAGCGCTAGCGCTATGGCGCCCCGGCCGGATGAGAGAGAATAAACCGCCGCGGCGCCGAAGTAGGCCCGCAACTCCTCCTCGTACGCGACGGCCTCCCGCGCCACCGCGACCTCGGCCGCAGCTAGGAGCTCCGCCAACGCGACGTAATCCACGATGGGCTTAAGTCTGGGTACGAACAGGTCCTCAGCCCTCGCGAGCGAAGGTCACCTTGGCGGCCCGCGCGCCCGCCGGGACTTTGAAAGCCCGCGGCGAAAGGGCGCGCACGTCGCCCCGCGTCAGCTTCCAACCTTCGGCGACGTCGAAGACGACGTCGCCGGGCGCGCCGGCCGGCAATAAAATTTCGACGGCCCCCTCCGGACTCGGCCCCCGCGCCGCGAGCGCGCCGTTGAGGCGATACCGGGCCGCGACGTCCGCGTGGCTGAACCCGCGGCCGCCGGCCGCCGCCGCGTGCGACGCTACCCTCTCGAACACGCGGCCCCATTCCGGAAAAGCGCCGCCCTTAAAAGAGCGGTAATGCCAAATTAACGAGCACAGGCCCCCGGCCGCAGCCGCCTCGTCGACCAACCGCAACGTCACCGCCAAAGCCTCCCGGCGGGCGAGGCGCTTATACTGAAAAAGGGTGCCGTCCATGACCGCCGGCGGTATCTCGACGAAGTCGTAGGGCTTCTGTGCATCCGCGTCGAACGGCCGATACGGCAGCGCGGCGCCCCCGCGCCACCCGACCTCGCTCGCGAAGCCGAAGGTGGCGTCGTACGCGAAACCCGCGGCTTTCACCGCGCCCCAACCCTCCTCGCCGCCGAGGCGAAGATAATGGCCGCGTACGCCCCCCACCTCCCGGCCTGCCGCGGCCTCGAGGAGTTCTTTCTCCTCGAGGAGCGCCGCGCCGTCGGCGCAGGTGTAATAACTGCTGTGGAGGCCGACCTCGCGGCCGGCCGCGGTTATTTCCCGCACGAGGTCCGTCGCCTCGGCCAAACCGTACGCGTAATCCATCGGGCCGCGGCGCACCGCCCCCACGAAAAAGGTCGAAGCCGCGCCCAGCGGCGCTTCCGCTTCCCATATAGCCGGCAACGGCTCGAAAGGCACCGGCCCCCGGATAAAATCGACGAATTTATAACGGGCCCGCGCGCCGCCCAGCGAAGGGCGCAGCCACGACCTCACCACTTCCCGCCGCCCGGGCCCCCGCAGGCGGTCGACGTCGTGACCAGCCGCAACCGCAAACGGAGCGCCGTCGGGCCAATACCGGAAGCGGAGCAACGGGACGGCCGCCCGCTCGCACGCGGCCCCGACCGCCCGGGCGAGCAGCCGCGCCCACCGATTTACCACCGCCACCGCCAAAGCCTCGCGGCGCCACGGCGGCGCGCCCGCCAGGTCCGGCCGGCCGCACCGGTCCCGCGGCCAACCGACTTCGCCGCGGCCGTTGAGATAGTAGTCCGCGGCGGCGGCAACGTCGAAGCCCATGTAGACCGCTTCCCCGCTCCGCACTACCAACGGCTCGCCGCCGACGGCCCGGGCGACGACCTCCCCCTTCGGCGCCGGCGCCCGGAATAATATCGGCACGTCGACGTCGCCGTCCCGCCACACGTCGGGGGGCGTCTCCCGGGCGACGTGCTCCGTCTCGCAGGGGATTACGACCTTAGGGCCCGGAGGAAACGCGCCCCGGCCGTATACCAACGTCACGGCCGGAGGGCCCTCCGCCCGCGGCAAGCCTGCCATCAACGCCAGCTCCGCCAACGCGTGGCGCGCCCGGGCCGTCCCCAAACTACACTCGCCGACGCCGAGCGCTATCAACGACGCAACCTCCGCCGCGCGGCCGCCAGCACCCGCACCAGCGGCGAGCGGTAGGCCCCAAGTTGATAATAGGGCGTAAGGCGGCCGCCGAACGACTCCTTGAAGCGGGCGATGGCCTCGACGTTGACGCCCACCATATCCAACGGCAGACCTCTCTCCCACACGCCCTGGACCTCGCGCCACAACAAGTAGGCGCCGAGGGGGCCCCGGCCGGCCTCGAAAGACGCGGCCAGCAGGTCGTATGCCGCCAGCCGGTCCCACAGGACGAGCCGTCCGGCCACCGGCTCGGCCCCGCCAGCCTTTAAATAAAAAAAGGTCCCGGCCGGGCCGCAAAACGCCGCCGCGAGCGCGCGCAAGAAAGATGCGGCCACG
>CAZLXP010000133.1:0-5730 GCA_964563535.1 uncultured bacterium
TTAAAATAACGTTTTGTAATTGCTCCAATATCTCGTACTTAGTCTTTAATTCATGTTTTTCTTTCGTCTCATTACATTTTTTTGTGATATCCTCTAACTTCTCCAAATAGACGTACCATCCCGTATTCAATATCGTAGTTATAGTTAGCGGAGACGTTGGTTGATAGGCAATAGGGGTTTCGACAATTGGTATAATATTAGTTAGATATTTGTGGTAATTTTCTACGTCGGAAGTAAAATTATCAGTTTTATAAATGCTTTCCTCGCCGCCGATTATCTCTATAATACGTTCAGTAACTTTATCCGCCTCGTTTTTAACCATTTCCCAGGCTAATAAAGGGATGCTTTTCGGTAAATCTTCAAGTTCCCTGTTTTCGAATCCCATAGGCCTATTAACAAGTTCGGTTATTATTTCCATATGTTCATTTAGCCTTCGATATTTATCCCCGCGCCATAGCTGTATATAGTCGAAACTTAAAGCCGTCCTATTGAATAATCCCAATATAAATCTTAACCTTGCCCTATTTGGCGGGTGGGATTCACCATATTTATCCATTTCGTATATAGGTACGAACAAATCAGTAAACGCAAAAAAATAGGAAGGGCCAAAAAGAAAAACCCCTACCAAATCGCAAATAACTTCTTCAAACCATTTTATGAAAAACACACCTAAATAATAACGGTGTTCATCTACTTTTATCCCTTCATAGGATTTATAATCATAAACATTTCCGGCTTTCGATATAGTCTCGTTAGCCAACTTTTTAATATATTCGACATAATCCCGGTTCTTCATAATATTAGTAAAATCGCTATTTTTTAAGGCTTTAATAAAATCTACGTTATCTATGTTTATAAATTCACCAAGCTTATTTTTGTAAAGGCCGTGGCCGATCTCGTGACCGAGAATAGCGTGGTATAGTACGTTATTCTTTTCTACTTTCGGTATTGATAAAACGAATATTTCGGAAACTACCTTACCATACCCCGGGTCCTTTGTTAAATTTTTTCGTCCTTTAAACCGCGTTTCTATATAAACTCCATCCGTAAGCTCGTTACCTTCTTCCACGTGAATTATACTTAAACCGGCGTATATCCGCCTTATTAACCTTCCAATAGGCAAGAAAGTATAATTAAATTCCGGTAGGGATTTTAATAATAATTCGGCTTTGGGGATGAATTGGCCGATATAACGAGTTAACGGTCGTATTAATCCTACTGGCACATCTTCGGTATTTGTATTAGTTAAAACGCCCAAAAAGTAATAAAGATATTTTATAGTATAGGAATATAGTTTTAATTTCGTTTCCGTTAATTCTTGTTCTTCTATCTCACTTAATTCTTCTAAATTTAATCTTAAAGCTTCAATAGAAATTTCGACCGACTGTATAATAAATAAGAGAAGCGTTCGTATGGCATTTCTCGTAACGGACTCTTTCGAGCTCGTCCTTTAACGCCTTTAGCCTCTCTTCAAGTTTATCTTTATAATAATTAGTCATATTAAATATACATAGGTTCCCCTTCTTCTTCTCTCTGAGTAATACTATCTCCTCGAGAAAGAGAATCTTTAAGTAACTTTTTGAAATGGTCCTCGAGAGGCTTTAACTTCTCTTCCTCGGGTTTTCGGCCTTCTACTATATCTCTTATAGTTATAGAGAATGATTTAAACGCGTTTAGGTCTCCTGGCTCCAACCTCCGTATAAACGGCCTTGTAGTCTCCTCCGATACTAAAGAATTATTAATAGCGAAGGAGAACGGGTCCGCATCCGCTAGATGGGAATATCCCTCAAAGCTCTCTTTGAGTCCGTTCAAGAATTCGTTATCGGAAGCAAGGAGTTGGATACCGTGTCTTACTTTATAAATAATCGTTAATATTTCATCGGCCAAATAACCCTTAGAGAGATTCTCACTTAACCTTAATAACATCCTATCGGTACTCATATCTCCTCCTATGGCTTGTTTTTGCCTTATTAAAAAATACTACCCCTCCAATGTCAAGCTTTTTTTTGCCCTCATAATAACACATCCTACCTATACAAAAAGATTTTATGAATACTCAATAGCCGTTATTATTATCCATATTGTCCCGTTTATTCAAAACCTATATTAACTCAATGCGTCAGCGCGTATAAGACGATATTCACGCCCATCTTGAGGGCGGCCTCGCGCTTAGCCGGCGGGTCGTTATGAACGCCGGCGTCCTCCCACCCGTCGCCCAGGTCCGTGTTGTAGGAATAGAAGATCACCATTCGCCCCTGGTAGAAGACGCCGTAACCGCGGCCCGGGCCGCCGTGGTGCTCGTGGACCTTGGGGACGCCGTCCGGGAAGTCGTAATAGATGTGGTAAATCTCGTGGTCCGGCGGGAGCTCGACGAGAGGGCTCTGGGGGAAAAGACGCGCGCACTCGCGGCGCCAGGATTCGTCCAGGCCGTAGTTGTCGTCGACGTGGAGGAAGCCGCCGCGCTCGAGATATAACCGGAGGCGCGCCAGCTCGTCGTCCGCCAGGCGCACGTTGCCGTGGCCGGTCATAAACAATAACGCGTAATTAAAAATATCGGCGGTGCCGACGTCGGCGACGACGTCGTCGCTAAGCTGGGCCGCGGGCAGGCCGGCGCGGTCGCGGAGGGCGCGGTGGAGGTTGGGCAAACTGGTCGGGTTGGCGTACCAGTCGCCGCCGCCGCCGTACTTCAGCTTGGCGACGACGAGTTGCCCCGGCGGCGGCTCGGCCGCGTGCCAGAAGCCCGCGGCCGCAACCGCGGATGAAATAACCAGCGCGACGGTAAACGCCGTTTTCATTCGTATAAAATATACCATAACGGCGCCTTGCGCGCCATCGGCCGGCCTCTTTGAGACGAAAGGTATTTACATTTCGGCATAATCTGGTAATATTTCTTAAGAGACGGCGGCGGGCGCGGAGGATGAGCCGGTTTCGGCGCCGGCCGTAAGCCAGCCTCGTAAAATGGCTACGCGTTATAAAACGTTGCGAGGGCAACCCGGCGGCGAGGGCCTCTTCCATTCGGCCGGCCGTCGTTTCGGGGCGTCGTTATGGGGGACCGACCTCCGGCGGACGGTAGTCGCCGTAACGCTCGTACTTTTGGCCGTCGTATTGTATGTCGTTTTACTTCAAGCGGCGCCGGCAAGGCTATTACAACTTTCTTTATTCCTGGCGGTATTCCTGATAATAATCTCTAAACCCCATCTCGGCGTTTTGACGATGGGCATTTACCGGTCGTTGGCGAGGGGTTTGCACGTGGAGTACCTGTTACATAACGTGGGCGTAACGGTGACGAAGGGCATCGGCGTGCTCACGTTGATCGCGTTCGTCGCGATGATCGCGACCAAAAAGCTAAAGCCCGTTTTCGGCCATAGAACGCAATTAATCTTCATATACGGCTTCCTGGTCGCGACGTTGATATCCGCGTTCTCCGCTCTGCACTGGAAAAACGTATGGATCGCGACGTTCCAGCTGGTTGAAAACATTATATTATACGTAATATTTATAAACCTATTCGCGGAATTGAAATGGTTCTTTCGCTATACGTGGGTAGTCATCATCGCCCGGGTCGGCGCTTGCATTACGGGCTTGGCTTCGGTCGCCCTAAGCGGCGTCATCCGGGCCGCCGGGGCGTTGGGCAACGCGAACGGCCTCGCCATGACGGCGAACGCGGCCGCGGCGATGCTACTCGTCCTTGCGTTGGCCGCGACGGAAGCCAAGAAGCGGGCCCTCTTCTTGACGGGCTTGGGAATCTGCCTGGTGACGATCATCTTCACCGGTTCCCGCGGCGGCCTTCTAACCATCCTGGTAATCTTCGCCTACCAATTAATAAAGCGGCGCAAGAAGTTGCTCCCGTACTTCTTGGCGGCGTGCATACTGGTCGTCGCCTACGTATTGGTTCCCGCGGAATACAAAAGCCGCCAAGAGCGGTGGTTCGGGGCCATAGTCACGGGGGAGACGGAGGAAGCTTTCGGCGGCTCGCGCGGTTATATCTACCGTTCGGCGTGGAGTATATTTAAAAGTTCGCCCGTTATCGGCGTGGGGTCGCGGACGTTCGGGACCATCTACCAGGCCGAGTACGCGTCGGAAGCCGAAGGCGCGGCCGACATTAAGGCCGTCCACAGCGGCGTATTGGAAGTGCTCGTAAGCACCGGCGTCGTCGGCTTTACGTTCTTCCTGGGCCTTATAATCGTCACCTACCGGTTGTACCGGGAAAACGCGCGGCTGTGCCGCCGGGCCAACCTTACCCATTACGCGCTGCTAAACGACGTATACGAGGCCCTGTTCGTGGCGTCAATCGTCGCCGGTTCGTTTGAGACGATACTGCGAGGGGGCCAAACCTTTTTCGTGTCGATAGCCGCGGCCGCCGCCGTAAACCGAGCGGCCGTGATTTTGGGGGCCGCCGCGCCTTCCCCGGCAGCCGCGGCGCCGCCGCGCGCGGCGGAAGCGGCCGCCGGCGCCGCCTCCGCCCGCTGAACGCCGGCCGACGCCCGCCCGCATCCGGATACCTCAGACTCGCCATTATAACGTCTTGACGGAGATGCCATGGAAGAGCAGGAAGAAAAGAAATTCGTAAAGGAGATCTACCGCCGGGACGTCGATTTCTCGCAGTGGTACGTCGACGTCGTCCGCAAGGCCGAGCTCGCCGACTACGCGCCCGTACGCGGCTGCATGGTCATCAGGCCGTATGGCTTCGCGATATGGGAACTATTGCGCGACGCGCTCGACGAGAGGATCAAAGCCGCCGGCCACGAGAACGCGTACTTCCCGCTCCTCATCCCCGAATCCTTCCTGGCGAAAGAAGCGGAACATACCGCCGGCTTCACCCCTCAGGTAGCGTGGGTAACGCAGGGCGGCACCGAAGAGCTGGAGGAGCGCCTCGCCATCAGGCCGACGTCGGAAGCCATCATTTGCCAGATGTACGCCAAATGGATCCGCTCGTGGCGGGACCTGCCGGTAATGATAAACCAGTGGGCCAATATACTCCGTTGGGAAAAGGTGACGCGCCTCTTTCTGCGGACGACCGAGTTCTTGTGGCAGGAGGGACATACCGCCCACCGCACCGCCGACCAGGCCCGCCGGGAGGCGCTTGATATCCTCGAGCTATACGAGCGCTTTATGTCCGACGTCCTCGCGATGCCGGTATATACGGGCGTCAAGACGGACCGCGAACGCTTCCCGGGCGCCCTCCAAACGTATACCGTCGAGGCGTTGATGCCGGACGGCCGGGCGCTCCAGGCCGGCACTTCCCACAACCTGGGCCAACACTTCGCCAAAGTATTCGATATTACCTATCTGGAGGAAGACAACAAGCTGCACTACGTCTGGCAAACGTCGTGGGGCGTTACGACCCGCTTAATCGGCGCCCTCATCATGGTCCACGGCGACGACGCCGGCCTGAAGCTCCCGCCCCGAGTAGCGCCGGTGCAGGTCGTCGTCGTCCCCATCACGTTCGAGGATAGTAAGGAAGAGGTCCTGGCGGGCGCGCGCGCCCTGGCGGACGAGCTCAAAACCGCCGGCCTGCGCGTCAAACTCGACGACCGCGACGAATATACCCCCGGCTGGAAGTTCAACGAGTGGGAGCTGCGCGGCGTGCCGCTGAGGCTCGAGCTCGGGCCAAAGGATATCAAAAAGGGCGTCGTCACCGCGGTGCGGCGCGATACCCGCGAAAAAAAGACCGTGCCTCGCGACGAAATCGCCCCGTGGGCGAAGAATACGCTCGAGAAGATACAGCAG
>CAZLXP010000134.1:0-5703 GCA_964563535.1 uncultured bacterium
AATACGTATGCCTTTGCGCCCGGGGTCATTCGCGGACAACCCCCGGGCGATAATAGCATAACCGCCGCCTATCGCCAACGGCCTACGCGCGCCGGCGGCCGATTTAACTTTTCTGGGTCGTCGACCCTTGTTATTATGCTTATCGTTATGTCCGCCTCCCGACGTTTTCCGGTCGCGGCCTTAGTCGTCGCTCTGTTCTTCGTCTCCGGCGCCGCGGGCCTGGTCTACGAGGTCGTGTGGATGCAGATGCTCGCGGTGACGCTGGGGGCGACGGCGCCGGCGGTGGCCGCGGTGCTGGCGGCGTTCATGGGCGGCCTGGCCCTCGGCAGCGCCCTCGGCGGCCGCGCGGTCGACCGGTTCGGCCGGCCGCTTTTGTGGTATGCGGCCTTGGAATTATTCGTCGGCCTTTACGCGTTTCTGTTCCCGCTAATCTATCGGGCCGCCGACGGCCTTTATTTTGCCTACTACGAGCCGGCCGCGGCCGGCGCGTTGCACCTCTTGCGTTTCGGCGTCGCGTGTTTGCTCTTACTGGCACCGACGGCGGCGATGGGGGCGACGACGCCCGCGGTCGTGACCGCGTTGCGGGAGTTGGGCGGCGGCACGTCGCGGTCTTTTTCCGGCGCGTACGCCGCCAACACGTTGGGCGCGGCGGCGGGGGTTTTGGTGGGCGGCTTCTGGCTATTATGGGTCGCGGGCGCGGCCTTAACGCTGAGGATTACGGCTTCGGCGAATTTGGCGGTCGCGGCCGCGGCGCTGTTCGCCGCGTCGCGCCGCGGGGGCGGCCGGGTTGCCGCCGAGGCCGAGGCCGCGGGGCCCGAGCGGCCGCCGGCCATGGCGCGGTTGGGGGCGGTCGCCTTTACCGGCGGGGCGGCGGCGCTCGCCGCGCAAGTGCTATGGACGCGGGCGCTCGCCAACGTCGTCGGCTCGGGGACGTACGCCTTCGCGGCGATGCTGGCGA
Organism: uncultured bacterium; assembly: GCA_964563535.1. Taxonomy (GTDB): domain Bacteria; phylum RBG-13-66-14; class B26-G2; order WVWN01; family WVWN01; genus WVWN01. The sequence goes on from CAZLXP010000134.1 coordinate 959, forward strand.
CGATCCTTTTGGCCATCGCCGCCGGCGCCGCGGTCCACCGGCGGCTCGGCCCGGGCGTTGGGGGGAGCCGGCGGTTTTACGCGGGCGCGTGCCTCGCGGCCGCGGCGAGCCTGGCGGCGAGCGTCGTAGCGCTGCGTTTCGCGCCGTATCTTTTCTTGTCGGCCTACGGCGCCGCGGGCGGCGGTTTCGGCGTGGCGCTGACGTTGGTCTTCGTCTTAGCCGCGGCGGTATTATTTTTGCCGTCGTTGTTTTTGGGAATTATTTTGCCGGTGGCGGTGGCGGCCGCGCGGCGAACGGAGACCGGCTTCCGCGTCGGCTTCCTTTACGGTTCGAACACGGCGGGGGCGATCGTGGGGAGTTTGGCGGGGACGTTCATCCTACTGCCGTCGTTGGGTCCGATCGGGGGTTTGCGCGCCGTCGCGGTGGCGGCCGCGGCGGCGGCGTTCCTGCTGGGGGTCTCGCGGCGCCGGGCGGCGGGGCGGGGGTTGTTGGCGGCGGCGGTGGCGGCGGCGGCTCTCGTGGCGCCCGGGCCCGCCAGACACACCCTCGCGTTGGGCGCCGGGATAAGTCCGAATTATTACCTCGACGAAGAGGGGAAACCCGACTTCGACGGGGCCGCCCGGGAGGAGTTGCTATTTTACAAGGAGAGCGTCGACGCCTCGGTGGCCGTCGTCTCGTACGGCGCCGTCCGCGCGCTCAAGATAAACGGCAAGACCGTCGCCTCCACCAACTACGACGACTTGCGGGTGGAGCGCGAGTTGGGCGCGCTGCCGCTGGCGGCGAGCCGGGCGCCCGACGACGTCCTCGTGATAGGGCTCGGCACCGGGATAACGTTGGGGGCGATAACCGCCGACGCGGCGCCGCGCCGCGTCGTATGCGTCGAGATCAATCCGGCGGTCCCGGCGGCTTCGCGCTTTTTCGACGACGTGAGCGGCGCGCCTTTGGACGACCCGCGCGTGGAGTTGGTGCGCGAGGACGGCCGCTCGTACGTGCTGGGCGCCGGGCGGCGCTTCGACGTCGTCACGTCGGACCCGATTCACCCTTGGACCAAGGGTTCGTCGTCGCTTTTTACGGTGGAACATTTCCGCAACTGCGCGCGGATTCTTAAACAGGGGGGCGTGATGGCGCAGTGGCTGCCTTTGTATCAGCTGGCGCCCGCCGATTATTTGACGGCCGTGCGCTCGTTTCAAGAGGCGTTCGGCGCGGCCAGCTTATGGTATACCGGCCGCGATACGGTCCTGCTCGGCGGCGTCGACGGCGCCGCGGTTCCCGAAGGGTACCGTCCCTATCTCGTCGCGACCGCCGCCACCCTTCGGCGGGCCACCGCGGCAGTAGCGCCCAACACGGCCGACAGGTTGACGTTGGAGTATACGGCGCCCCGCGCCCTTTACGAAAAGACCGACGCGGCCAACCTGGCCATGTTGGCGGCGATGCGGCCCGAGGGGGGCGACGATAATTACCGCGCGGTCACGGCGTTGATCGAAGGCCGGCTGGCATACCTGAGGGATGATGAGGCGGCGGCCGTCGCCGCGTACCGCCGGGGCCTGGCGCTGTGGCCGGAGAACGAGGACCTGCGCCAGGCGCTGGCCGACGTTTACTTCGATAGGGGAATGGCCGCCGCGGCGACCGGCGACGCGGCCCGCGCCCGGGAGTGGTTCGCCGCGGCGGTGGACCTCACGCCGGGCGACGAGGCCGCGGCCGCTAATCTCGAGGCGTTGGGGCGGTAATCGGTAAGCCCGCGACGTCGAGCAGCGTCTGCAAAAGGCCGGGCCGGTCGTAGAGCCAAATGAATTCCGCGGCGGCGTCGCGGGCCCGGGCCGCTACTTCGGCCGCCGCCTCCGGGTTTCCCAAGACGTAAATTATTTTTTCGGCCAGCGCTTCCGGGTCGTCCGGGGGGGCGAGGAAGGCGGTCTCGCCGTCGCGGACCAGGAACGGGACGCCGCCCACGGCCGCCGCGACTACCGGCACCCCCGCCCACATCGCCTCCAGGACGCTGTTGGGATGGTTGTCGTCGCGGGTGGGGTTGACCACTATCGTCGCTTTTTGGAGATACGGCATGAAGTCTTCGTGGGGGACGAAGCCGTGGAACCGCACGCGGCCCGGCGCGACCTCCTCGGCCAGATGCTCGAGCATGGGCCGGTCGTCGCCGTCGCCGCAGAGGTGGAGCTCGGCGGCGGGGAACCGGCGGACTACGGTCGCGAAAGCGCGGACGGCGAGGTCGACGCCGCCGACGTAGTCGTGGCGGCGGGGGCACAGGATGAGCGGCGGCCGGCCGCCGACGGGAGCGCTGCGGGGCACCCGCGAGACGTCGATTATGTCCGGGACGACGTGGGCGCGCATCCCGAAGGAGGCGAAGACCCCCTGGAGGTAGCGGCCCGGGACGACGACGGCGCGGGCGAGCCGCGAGATGGGGCGCACGAGCCAACCCCATTTCTTGAAGAAAAATCGCGCCAGGCCGCCTTTATACATCAATATCGCCGGCACGCCGAAGAGCCGAGCGGCCATGAGCGGCACAGCGGAGAACGCGAAGAACGACGCGTACGAGCCGCCGAAGATAAGGGCCAGCTCGCAATGCCGCAACTTCCGCAGCCCGTACAGTACGTATAGGAAACGCAGCGACCGCGGCTTGCGCCGGCCGAAGGGGTTGGTGTTTATCGCGACGACGCGCGCGCCGTCGCGGGCCAGGATTTCGGCGAGCATCCGGGCCTGGTGTTGCATTCCGCCCGGCGGCGGCGGAAACGCGGCGACGATGCCTACTTTGACGTTCGGGGGCACCGGAAATTTAATCCTTGAAATTTAGGCCGTTTTAACCTAATCATTTTATAAGGAATATCGGTAAAAGTCAAATACCGAAGCGCGGCCCGGCGGCGCCAAATCTATGAAGTCGAGGATCGTCGTATTTATTTTCGCCTGCGCGGCGGCCAACGCCGTCGGCGCGTGGTTCGAGGAGGCCGACTGGTTGGCGGCGGTGACGTATCGGCAGGCCGAGAACGCCATCTACCTCGATACCACCGGCAAACTGCCGCCCCAGGTGAAGGTCGTGGCCGAGGCCGACCCCAACCTCATAAAGTTCGAGCTCGTCAACCTGCGCATAAACCCCCGCATCTACACGCTGGCGCCGCGCGACGGCGTCGTCAACGACATCCGGCTGGAGGGTTTCGAGGAGCCCGGCCGCTCGTGGCTCGAGGTGGCCGTCGACCTGGCCAAGCCGTTCAAGTACGAACTCGAGCGGCGACAAGTGGAGGGGGGCGTCTCGCAGGTAATATTGAGGTTGACGGACGTCGACGTCAAACGCGCCGCCCCCGACGTCGCCGGGAAGGCGCCGCTATACGCCGGCCCGAAGGCCGGCGCCCAGGTCGTGGCTTTCGTGCCGTATTATACCCGGGTGGAGGTCTACGATTACGCGGGGAAGATGTATTTGGTCAAGGCGCCGGACGGGACATTGGGCTGGGTGCGCGGAGAAAACCTGAAAATCGCGGGTGAAAACCCCTTCGTGCGGGAGGAGAAACCGCCGCCCCCCGCGACCCCCGGGAGCCAGATCGTCGCCACCGCCAGGAAATATCTGGGCGTACCGTACGTGTGGGGCGGCACCTCGGCCGACGGCTTTGACTGCTCCGGCCTCGTCCAAACGGTTTTCGCCGAGAACGGCATATCGCTGCCGCGGGGCGCGGGCGACCAGTACCGCAAGGGCCGTAAAATTTCGAAGGGCGGTTTGAAACCCGGCGACCTGGTCTTCTTCCACACCTACACCTCGGGCCCCTCGCACGTCGGCATCTACGCCGGCGACGGCAAGTTCATCCACGCCGAATCGTCGCCGCGCGGCGTCACCGTTACGCCGCTGGCCGAAACTTATTGGGACGAGCGCTTCCTCGGCGCCCGGACGTGGCTCGCGGATTGAGGTTAATAATTTCGGCTAAGGCCGGCGCGATCTGAACGGGCATCGCTCGCGCCGCGGCGGCCGTGACTCGAGTTAAGGGGTCGGCGCCGCAAATAATACTTGGCGCGGCCTTTCGCCGTATGTTATATTGGCGCCATCGAGCCGTGCCCCTCTCGGCGCGGCGCCGTTGCGTTCGCTTCGGGCGAGGAGGTAACTGACCATGGCTGTTAAGATAACCATTCCGGTAAAAGACCCCGGCGTCGTCGCGAAATTGAAGGCGGGGGAGGAAGTCCTTCTCACCGGCCGTATGTATACCGCGCGCGACGCCGCCCATAAACGGCTCGTCGAGCTGCTCGACAAAGGCGAACCGTTGCCGGTCGACTTGAAAGGCGCCTGCATCTACTACGTCGGCCCGTCGCCCGCCAGGCCCGGCAACGTCATCGGCTCCGCCGGCCCCACCACTTCCGGCCGGGTGGACCCCTACACGCCGAGGCTGCTCGAGCAGGGTTTGAAATTGATGATCGGGAAAGGCAAGCGCAACGACGCCGTCAAAGAAGCCATCAAGAAGCACGGCGCGGCGTACCTGGCCGCCACCGGCGGCGCCGCGGCGCTTTTGGCCGACCGCATCAAGGCGGCGCGCGTCGTCGCTTACGAGGACTTGGGCCCGGAGGCCATACGCGAGCTTACGGTCGAGGACTTCCCGGCGGTAGTGGTTAACGACGCCGCGGGCGGCGACGCCTACGTCGACGGCGCCAAGAAGTACAACCGCGAGTAAATGTCGGCGGACGAGAACGAGACAGGGCACGTCAGTCGGCGCGAATTTTTAAAAGCCGGCGCCGCCGCGGGCGCGTTCGCGGTGCTGGCGGGC
>CAZLXP010000135.1:0-5666 GCA_964563535.1 uncultured bacterium
ATGGATTGTTCGGTAGCTACGGCCCAGAGAAGGGAAAGGGAAGGGTTACCGGTGGCTCGAGTCGGCGGCGCGGTATGCGTGCCGCGGGATGAGGTCGGCGCCTGGCTCAAGGGGCGGGGTCGGCGACGGAAGCAATCGGGGGCGGGATGACCGGCCGGCATATCGCCCGGCGGTTTTATGGTCTCGCCTCGGCGGGCCTTCGTCAGCGGCGTAGAGTTCCGCCGCATCGTTAAATAAAGACCCAATTTCGCCTCAGGCCATGTCGTTCGAGGGTGATATTAAGGATTTTTCGCTCGCGGAAGTAATCCAGCTTATCGGCCAGGGCCGGAAGACCGGGACCCTGTCCGTGGAGGGCGAACGCGAGACGATATGGGTTTATTTCAAGGACGGCAGAGCGGTCTTCGCGACGCCGTCGAATCTGCGCGAGCAGTTGGGGACGATATTGTTGCGGGAGGGTAAGGTAACGCCGGAGCAGCTCGAGCTCGCGCTGCGGGCGCAGAAGAAGATGCGGGCCGAGGGCAATCCCGTCCGGTTGGGTACGATTCTGGTGGCGGTGGGGGCCGTGGACCGGGCGACGTTGGAGGATAAAATAAAGCATCAGATTAAAGAGTCGATTTACGCGGCCATCGGCGAGCGCGGCGGGCGGTTTCGGTTCTTTCGGGAGCTCGACCTGGGCGAAGAGGACATCCTGGTGTCGATGGACGTAGAGCATATAATTTTGGAGGGCGCGCGCCGCATCGAGGAGTGGAGTCAGATAAAAGATATCATACGCTCCTACCGCGAGGTATACGTCATCAATCCCAACCCGGCGGCGAGCGGTTCCGTCAAGCTCTCGTCTTCGGAGTGGAGGATAGTCAGCCTTTTAAACGGCCGGCGCGACATATCGACGGTCGCCGAGGAGGCCGGCATGAGTCGCTTCGAGGTATGCCGCGTCATCTACGGCCTGATTAACACGAACATGGTCCGGCTCCTCTCTCGCGGCGGCAGCGAGCCGGTGGTCGCGGCGGCTAGTTAGGGTTAACGAGCCGGCCCGCCAAAAAATTCAGCGGCCCCGAAAGGCCGCTTCTCTTTTTGCCCGAGGCGGGACTTGAACCCGCACAGGATTACTCCCACATGGCCCTCAACCATGCGCGTCTACCAAATTCCGCCACCCGGGCTTATCACTCCTAATATTTACCATATCCTCCCCGGCAAGTCAAACGAAACGCGTCAATAAGATACCCGCATAAGCGTAAGGCCTTGCGGCGGCGCCGGCGGCCCTAGCGCGGCCCGGTCCCTCCGGGCCAGGATGCGCGCGACCTCGGCCGGCGCGAGCTCGCCCCGCCCCACCCGGAGCAGCGTCGCGACGACGTTGCGCACCATCTTGTAGAGAAAGGCGTCGGCGGTGACGTAGAACTCCAGGCCGTTCAACGTCTCCTCGAGCCTGAGCTCCGTCACGCGACGCGTCGTCGTGCCGTAGTCGTCGGACAGGTTGCCGAAGGCGGCGAAGTCGTGTTCGCCTACCAGCGCCGCGGCCGCCTCCCGCATCGCCGCCGCGTTCAGCGCTCCGGCGACGTAGTAAGCGTGGCGGCGGGTGAAGACGGAGTCGACGAAGGTCACGGCGTACCGGTAGGTGCGGCTTCGGGCCGCGTGCCGGGCGTGGAAGCCGGGGGGCGCCTCTTCGGCCGACAGGACGCGTGCGTCGTCCGGCAGCAAGCTGTTCAGGGCGCGCGCGAACTCGTCGGGCGTCATGCGGGAGGCCGTCGCAAAGTGGGCGACCTGGCCCGCGGCGTGGACGCCGGCGTCGGTGCGGCCCGCGCCGTGGACCCGCGTCGGCCCCTTCAAAATTTTCTCGAGCGCCTCCTCTACCGCGCCCTGCACCGTGGCCACGTCCGGTTGCAGCTGCCAACCGGCGTAGTCGGTCCCGTCGTACTCGAGGGTGAGCTTTATTATTTTCTCGGCCATAGTCGGGCGGCCGGCTCGAGGTCGGCGCCGGCGTTAAAGCGGCGCAAACCAGGCCGGCTCGAGGTCGGCAAACGGCGGGTCCCGTCGCTCGACGCTCGCGACGTATTCCATTTCGCTTGCCGTCAGGGCGGCGCCCTCGCGCTCGCGCCGGAACAACTCCAGTAATCGGTGGAGCGATTCGTAGTGGTCGCGCAAGCGGCCTTCGGCGTAGTCGGCGGCGGTCCCGGTGCTGATGAGGAACTGCCAGTCCGAGGCGACGAGCAGCATAAACTCGCGCAGCACCTGCCGGAAGAGCCTCTCTCCCAGGGGCGAGCGCGGCGCCGCGGCCGCTTCGGCGAGCTCGTCCTCGGCTTCGTAGATCAGCCGCCACGACCAGGCCGTATCGGCGTTCAGCCAAATGCTGTGGAAGCCGCCCTCGCCCCACGACCCTTCGGGTAGCGTGACGACGACGTCGGGCGGGAAGCGTTCCAGGTATTCGCCGCACGTGGCCAGCTCGACGTCGGCCGCGGCGTCGAGCCGTCGCAGCACCTCGCCCAGCCAGGTGGGGCCCTCGTGCCACCAATGGCCGAAGAGCTCGGCGTCGTACGGCGCGACCAGCACGGGCGAGGGGGCTGCCTCCTCGGCCAGCAGCCGCCGCACCAGCGAGGCGAAGTGGTCGGCGTTCTCGGCGACGCGCGCCGGCACCTCGGCCGGCCGATAGGGCTCTTTGGCGCCCATGTCGGATTTGGCCGACGTAACGCGCCAGTAGCGCAGGCCGCCGGGGAAATGCTTCTTGTGGAAATCGAGGTACCAGCCGTCGCCGGGGTAACCGTGTTCGCCGGACCAGACGACGAGGCCGGTCTCGGCGTCGCGCACGAAGCACGCCACGCCCGGGTCGGCGGCGCCGACGTAGTACGGCCGGTGGGAGGTAAGCTCCCCGCCGGGGAGCGGCCCCTCGGCGCCGGCAAGCATTTGCTCGTAGAGCCGCTTCAGCGCCTCGAACCGGCCGGCGTATACCCCCAACGCCTTCCCGCCCGTAAGGAGGTGGGTATCGACGACGAAGTACTTGAGTCCCGCGCGCGACAGCGGTTCCTCCAGCCCCGGGCGGCGGCGGCCCGGGCGTTCGGCCCACGGCTCGAGCGGGTACCGCCACGCGTAGGCCGGGCGGTACGCGCATTCCGGGAGCCAAACCCCCGCGGCCGGGCGGCCGAAATGTCGGCGGTGGGCGCGGGCGGCGGCGCGGAGTTCTAAGCCGATGGACTCGTCGCGGCCGAGGAGGGGGAGGTAGGCGTGGGTGGCGGCGCAGGTGATTATCTCGAGCGCGCCTTCGTCCTGGAGCTCGCGGAACGCGGCTATTACGTCGCGGCCGAGCCGTTCGTCGAAGTAGGTCCGGACGCCGCCGTAGAAGTCGCGCCAGCCGTCGGCGAGGGCGGCGAGGTCGTCGCGGCCGGCGGCGCGGAACGACGCGCCGTCGTCGCGGGCGGCGCGTATTTTAATCTCGACGTAATCGAGTAGGCCGACGGCGAAAGCCGGGTCGGCGAGTTGTTCGGCCAACACGGGCGAGATGCCGACCGTCACTTTGGCCTTTATGCCTTCGTCCAGGAGTTGGCGGAACGTTCGGAGGAGGGGGAGGTAGGTCTCGCACGCGGCCTCGAAGAGCCAGTCGGTGCCGTGGGGCCAGCCGCCGTGGCCGAGCACGTACGGCAGGTGGCCGTGAAGGACGAAGCTAAAGTAACCCCGGCGTCCGGTGGGCGCGGCCATTTAGATTCCCTCGGCGAATTTGCGCTCGAGCTCGGCGAGGAGGGCCGGGCCGTTGACGCGGTCGCTGCCCAGAAAAGCGAGTTGCCGGTCGGCGCCGGTCTCGCCGGCGGCAACGCGGGCGGCGAGGCGCTCGAGGTACGGCGCTTCCGGGGTGTTGCGCTCGACGAGGTGCCGCACCGTATGGCTGATATACTGGGCGCGGCCGACGGCGTCGCCGTAGAAGAGGAAGTCGCCGTCCAGGCCCCCGCGCCAGGCCCCCTCGCGGTTGCCGACGAGCTCCGCCTCCGTCATGGGCGGCAGGAATTCGTCGCCCAGGATGGTCAAGTAGTGGCGGACGAGCGCCGCGACGTAGGCCGCGGCCGCCGCGGTTTCGGCGACGGACTGCTGCGTATCCATTACGCGGACCTCTATCGTCGGTAGGCTATAGCGGTGGCGGATGTCGCCATAGTGGTCCCGCTCCCCCTCGACGCCGTATTTCGCGAAGGATTTCAAGACATCCGCCCAGTCGTCGAACTTCTCGAGCGGGGGCGGCGGGCCGACGGTGGGGACGGGGTCGTAGTACTCCAGACGGACCGATTTGACGCCGTGGTATTCGCCCCGGTAGAACGGCGCGTTCACCGCGAAGGCGACGAACTCCGGGATATGCCAGCGCAGGCGGTTGACGACGCCCACGCGGGCGGCGGGGCCGTCGAACGAGACGTGGAGGTGGAAGCCGAAATGCACGCCGTCGCCGCGGAGGGCGCCGCCGTCGATGAGGCGGCGGAAGCGGGGCGTCTCGACCAGTTTCCCTTGCTCCATAGGGGCGGTGGGGTGGACGCCGCTCGAGATGACGCGGAGGTTAAGGCGGGCCGCGGCTTCGCCCACGACGCCGCGCAGCTCGGCTAGCGACCGCTCCACCGCGGCGGCCGAGGGACAGACCGGCGTCGTCACCTCGACGATGCAGCGGTGGAGGTCGCGCTTTACGCGGTCGGGCCGGTAGCGCTCGGGGACGTGCACCAGCACCGCGTCGACTTCGTTGGCCAGCGAGCCGTCGGCGTAAAGGATTGCGAACTCCTCCTCCACGCCGAGGCGGAGTTGGGTAGAGTTTTTCATTTATGGTAAGAGTTTGAGGGATTGTATTAGATTTTCCTTGCGAAGTAAAGGGAAAAGGGGCCGCGGCGTAAGCGCGGGCCGGGTATTTTTTGCTTGACAACGGCGCCTCGGGTAGCATAGAATGAAGTTAAAAGCGGTCGTTTTGCGCAAAGGAGGGGCCGCCGTGGCGTTTCGGCTCGGCGATTTTGTAGGAGGGAACGCTTCGACGATAACGACGTCGTTGGCGGCGTTGATAGTGGCGAGCGTCGCGGGCGCGTGGTCGGCGGATAATACCGTCGGGCGCGCGCCTTCGTGTTTTAGGGCGCCGGCGGCCGCCGGCCGCGACGAGACCCGCGAGCTGAAATGGGACAACGGCGTCTGGCGAACGTACGTGATGTTCGTCGGCGCTACGGGGACCCGTTTCGCCAACGACTTCGACGTCTCGACGCTTCCGGCTTTTACGTACCTCCGGACGCTGCGCCTCCATATGAAACCCGGGCCACCGGAACGCCCCGGCGCCCGGCTCGGCGTGTACGCGTGGGCGGGGGGCGTCCCGGGTACGCTGGCGTGGGGGCCGAAGGATGTGGAAGCCTCCGTGGAGGGTTGGAACGATTTCGCCGTAACGTGGTCGTTACCCAAAGGGGCGTATAAGTTCCTCGCCGCGGTGGAGCAGATCCACGCCCACCCGGGTTCCGCCTCCTTCGGCGTCGATACCAACTCGACGTTCGTAGGGCACTCGTGGCTGTACTACCGGGCCTCGTGGGGGCCGCTCCAGGTGCAGGGCACGTATTACAATCTGATGTTGCGCGTCGTCGTGGACGACGAGCACGGCCCGGCTGTGACGCCGACGAGCGTAGGCCGCGTCAAGGCGTTGTATTACTAGTTTAAGAGGGCAGCTTTTTAACGGAGCT
>CAZLXP010000136.1:0-5665 GCA_964563535.1 uncultured bacterium
CGGCGACAGCAAAAAGGGGCGACCCTTCGGCCGCCCCGTACGTTGGCCCTGTGACGGCTTAGTGCACCACCGCCAGCCGCGTGGCCGCGACCCGTTCCCCCGCCTCCAGCCGCAGGATGTACAGCCCCGCCGCCATCCCGCTCACGTCCAGCTCGCGGCTATTCTCACCCGCCGCCAGCGGCCCGTCCACCACCGTCGCCACCTTACGCCCCGCCAGGTCGTATAGCTCCACCTTCACCGCCATACTCCCCGCCAGGGTGATCCCTACCCGCGCCGTCGTCGCCGCCGGGTTAGGCGCCACCGCGAACGCGAACGCCGCCCGCATCGCGCCGTCCACCCGCGTCGTCCCCAGCTCGTCCGCGCCGCCGCCCACCACTACCTCCAGCTTGTACTCGTACAACAGCGCCGCCGCCTCCCGGTCCAGGTACCGGTACGGCGAACGCCCCGTTATCGGCTCCGCGTTCACCTTCACCCAGCCGTCAACCCCCCGCCCCGCCGCCGCCGCAGAGCCGCCCTGGCCGAACGCCGCCGCCGACATCTCGGACCCGACACCCCCGCCCGCCGGCGCAATCACGCCCGCCACCGGCCGACGGTACAGGTTGAAGTGGTCGGCCTCGGCCCCGCCGCTCACCTTCCACGTCAGCGCCACGCCGCCCTTCGTCCGCCGTCCCGCAAACGACGTCAGCGTCACCGCCGTCGTCCCCACCGCCACCTCCGCCTCGAACGTCTCGCGGTTGTGGGCCGAGGTCGTGAGGTACATCGTGCCCTTCGTGGCCGGGCCGATCTCGAAGGAGACGCTGCCCGCCTCGTCCGTGGTGTCGGCGGCGTAGACCTCGTCCCCCTTCCACACGCACACCAGCGCCCCCGCCACGTCGCCGTCGCCGGCGTCGCCCACGTGCACGTCGTACGTCTGCGGCCCGGTCGGGATTTCGCTTTCATACGCGACTTCCAACGCCCCGATATTGCCGTTCGGTATCCAGACGTCCGGGTCGCCGGTATGCATGAGTTCGAAGTAAATATACCGGTAGGTCCAATTGCTTATGGTCCCCTGCAACGCGTGCTTATGGAACGCCATCGTCTTGCCGGCGACGTATACGTTGTTTTGGCCGAGCTTTTTGAAGTATTCGAGCAAGAAATCGGCCGAGTAACCGCTAGCCGGGACGCCCGGCGAATACCACCCGAAACGGGTATTCCCCGCGAACCCGACGCCGCCGCCGTCGGGCGCTTTTACGAAACCGGCCCCGCAGTTGTCATCGCTGTCGACGTTACTCGCGTAACATCCGAGCGAATAAAGAACGCCGAAGAACTTCGGGTGATTGGTGAGGTTAACCAGGTCGACGTTAGTTACGCGGCCCGAGTTCGTGCCCAGGACGTCGGTGTTCGAGTGGGCCGCGTGGGCGATGACGCCCTTGCCCCCGTTCATTTGCGAGATAAAGTTGCTCGCGTTGAACACGGCGCCGCCCGGGTAAGTATTATCCCATAGTTCCGTGAACTTCCAGTGCGAAGACGTCAGGCAAACGTCGCGGACGTACTCCATCAAATATCTTTCGTTCGTCGCCTCGTCGAGGAACGCGCCGGCGAGGATGACGAGGTTCTGGTAGTTGTAGGGGTTGGCCTCGCTCGAACCCTTGGCGCCCTCGTAGCACAACGTCTTGTCGATTACCTCGTTGAGGTCTTTCGCGGTGGAGACTTGCATCCGGCCGACGTAAACGTCGTAAACCCAATCGACGTTGTCGTCCGGGTATTCACCCCAGCGGTCGTCGCCGTCGGCGTTGAAGTCGCCGTCCAGGCAGCCGTAGTAGTTGTCCGTCGGGACGAGGTAGTTGCCCTCGCCGGTAACGTACAACGGGTCGTAAACGTCGCGGCTAGGGATAACGCCGTCCGTCCCGGCCAAGCAAACGTACTGGGTGCCTTTTTCGGTGTAGTAATATATTATGCAGTTCCTTACCTTCTCCTCGAGGTCCCGGCCGGTGTAGTTGCCCTCGATGTAGGAAGTCGTTACGACCGCGGCCTTCAGGCCCTTCTTGGTCTTCCAGGCCGCCAGCTCCTGCGCCTTGCTCTCCAACGTCGTATCGGTAATTATCAGGTAGGGGAAGATATCCGCGGCCAACGCGTCGCCGCCCTCCACCAACCGCGTGCCCCCGGGCCGCGATACCTCCCACGGATTTATTACCGTCGCCGCCAGGCTCTCCCGGATGTCCCGGTCGACCCACCCCAAACGCACCTTGGGGTAGACGTTCTCGCCCTCCGCCCGCGTCAACCTCACCTCGAAATCGATAACCGGATACACCAACAACTTCCCCGTCGCCGGCACGTACTGCACCGGCGCCAGGATGACGCTCCCCACGCCGTAGCCCCCCATGTTCCCGCTCTCGAAACTATACGCCAACTTCCCCGGGAACGCCTCTCCCGACGAATAGACTTTCCCGTCCGGCGGCGTAACGCCGCTTTTTTCCGAACTGAAAGGCGTAGGCTCCTGCGTCGGCATCACCCGATACGACCCCGCCAACGCCACCGGCTCGCCGTACGATACGTCTACCGACGCGATCCTCGTTCCTTTAGGCAACGCCACCGTCGCCACCACCGCCGGCAACGCCGGCCGCCCGGGTTCTACCGGCAGAACGCCGCCGTCCTTCAAGCGGACGACGTCGTAACCCAGGAACGCCGGGTCCGTTGCCGCCCTGACCTGAACGTCGCCCACGTCTACTTGCACCGTATAGGCGAATGCGGCGGCGGCCCATAAAATCGCCAGCCAAAGGCCTTTCTTCATTTGAACGACCTCCTCGATCGCGATCTTAGACCGTATTTAATAAACCTTCCCGAGCCGTCCGTACCGGCCTTTATGAGTATAATACATTCGCGCAAGATTTCCAATTTTTTTCTAAGGCCGCGCCCGATGTCGCACCCCCAAGGCCCCGGGTTTACGATTCCGCAATAAAAAAAGGGGCGGCCCTTCGGCCGCCCCGTACGTTGGCCCTGTGACGGCTTAGTGCACCACCGCCAGCCGCGTGGCCGCGACCCGTTCCCCCGCCTCCAGCCGCAGGATGTACAGCCCCGCCGCCATCCCGCTCACGTCCAGCTCGCGGCTATTCTCACCCGCCGCCAGCGGCCCGTCCACCACCGTCGCCACCTTACGCCCCGCCAGGTCGTATAGCTCCACCTTCACCGCCATACTCCCCGCCAGGGTGATCCCTACCCGCGCCGTCGTCGCCGCCGGGTTAGGCGCCACCGCGAACGCGAACGCCGCCCGCATCGCGCCGTCCACCCGCGTCGTCCCCAGCTCGTCCGCGCCGCCGCCCACCACTACCTCCAGCTTGTACTCGTACAACAGCGCCGCCGCCTCCCGGTCCAGGTACCGGTACGGCGAACGCCCCGTTATCGGCTCCGCGTTCACCTTCACCCAGCCGTCAACCCCCCGCCCCGCCGCCGCCGCAGAGCCGCCCTGGCCGAACGCCGCCGCCGACATCTCGGACCCGACACCCCCGCCCGCCGGCGCAATCACGCCCGCCACCGGCCGACGGTACAGGTTGAAGTGGTCGGCCTCGGCCCCGCCGCTCACCTTCCACGTCAGCGCCACGCCGCCCTTCGTCCGCCGTCCCGCAAACGACGTCAGCGTCACCGCCGTCGTCCCCACCGCCACCTCCGCCTCGAACGTCTCGCGGTTGTGGGCCGAGGTCGTGAGGTACATCGTGCCCTTCGTGGCCGGGCCGATCTCGAAGGAGACGCTGCCCGCCTCGTCCGTGGTGTCGGCGGCGTAGACCTCGTCCCCCTTCCACACGCACACCAGCGCCCCCGCCACGTCGCCGTCGCCGGCGTCGCCCACGTGCACGTCGTACGTCTGCGGCCCGGTCGGGATTTCGCTTTCATACGCGACTTCCAACGCCCCGATATTGCCGTTCGGTATCCAGACGTCCGGGTCGCCGGTATGCATGAGTTCGAAGTAAATATACCGGTAGGTCCAATTGCTTATGGTCCCCTGCAACGCGTGCTTATGGAACGCCATCGTCTTGCCGGCGACGTATACGTTGTTTTGGCCGAGCTTTTTGAAGTATTCGAGCAAGAAATCGGCCGAGTAACCGCTAGCCGGGACGCCCGGCGAATACCACCCGAAACGGGTATTCCCCGCGAACCCGACGCCGCCGCCGTCGGGCGCTTTTACGAAACCGGCCCCGCAGTTGTCATCGCTGTCGACGTTACTCGCGTAACATCCGAGCGAATAAAGAACGCCGAAGAACTTCGGGTGATTGGTGAGGTTAACCAGGTCGACGTTAGTTACGCGGCCCGAGTTCGTGCCCAGGACGTCGGTGTTCGAGTGGGCCGCGTGGGCGATGACGCCCTTGCCCCCGTTCATTTGCGAGATAAAGTTGCTCGCGTTGAACACGGCGCCGCCCGGGTAAGTATTATCCCATAGTTCCGTGAACTTCCAGTGCGAAGACGTCAGGCAAACGTCGCGGACGTACTCCATCAAATATCTTTCGTTCGTCGCCTCGTCGAGGAACGCGCCGGCGAGGATGACGAGGTTCTGGTAGTTGTAGGGGTTGGCCTCGCTCGAACCCTTGGCGCCCTCGTAGCACAACGTCTTGTCGATTACCTCGTTGAGGTCTTTCGCGGTGGAGACTTGCATCCGGCCGACGTAAACGTCGTAAACCCAATCGACGTTGTCGTCCGGGTATTCACCCCAGCGGTCGTCGCCGTCGGCGTTGAAGTCGCCGTCCAGGCAGCCGTAGTAGTTGTCCGTCGGGACGAGGTAGTTGCCCTCGCCGGTAACGTACAACGGGTCGTAAACGTCGCGGCTAGGGATAACGCCGTCCGTCCCGGCCAAGCAAACGTACTGGGTGCCTTTTTCGGTGTAGTAATATATTATGCAGTTCCTTACCTTCTCCTCGAGGTCCCGGCCGGTGTAGTTGCCCTCGATGTAGGAAGTCGTTACGACCGCGGCCTTCAGGCCCTTCTTGGTCTTCCAGGCCGCCAGCTCCTGCGCCTTGCTCTCCAACGTCGTATCGGTAATTATCAGGTAGGGGAAGATATCCGCGGCCAACGCGTCGCCGCCCTCCACCAACCGCGTGCCCCCGGGCCGCGATACCTCCCACGGATTTATTACCGTCGCCGCCAGGCTCTCCCGGATGTCCCGGTCGACCCACCCCAAACGCACCTTGGGGTAGACGTTCTCGCCCTCCGCCCGCGTCAACCTCACCTCGAAATCGATAACCGGATACACCAACAACTTCCCCGTCGCCGGCACGTACTGCACCGGCGCCAGGATGACGCTCCCCACGCCGTAGCCCCCCATGTTCCCGCTCTCGAAACTATACGCCAACTTCCCCGGGAACGCCTCTCCCGACGAATAGATATCGGCGTTGGGCGCCGTCGCGCCCGCCTTGCCCGCGCTCACCGGCACAGGCTCCTGCGTCGGCATCACCCGGTACGACCCCGCCAGCACCACCGGCTCGCCGTACGATACGTCCACCGACGCGATCCTCGTTCCTTTAGGCAACGCCACCGTCGCCACCACCGCCGGTAAGTTAGGCTCGCCCGGCGCCGCGGGCAACACGCCTGCCCCTCGCAGCGTTACCACGTCGTAACCCAAAAACGCCCGCTCGAGCGACGCCTTCACCTCGACGTCGGCGGGGTTAACCTGCACGGTGTACGCCAACGCGGACGCCGC
>CAZLXP010000137.1:0-5657 GCA_964563535.1 uncultured bacterium
CGTTCGTCTGGTATGGCACCAGGCCGACGAGCCCCCGGCCGGTCGCGGCCTCCAGCGCCGGCTCGGCCTTAAGCGTTAAACTTTGGTCGCCGCGCCGGACGTCGAACGCGAGGGTTCGGCCGGCGTTTACGTTCACGACGCGCTGGAGGTCGAACCAATAAGTCGTCGGGCGGCCGTCCACGGCCACGACGACGTCGCCCTCTCGGAAGCCGGCGAGCCGCGCCGGCGCGGGTACCCGCGAGCCGTCGACGGCAACGGTGTCCAACACGCCGCCCACGCGGTTGGAGAAGGTGTAAAGCGTATACCCGGCCTTGGCCACCACCGCGAACAGAGCTATGGCCAAAACGAAGTTCATCGCCGGGCCGGTGAAGGCGACCAGCATCCGGGCCCACGGGGGCTTGGATAAAAATTCGTCCGGCGCGCCTTCGCGCTCGCGCTCGTCCCCGCCCGCCATCTTGACGTAACCGCCCAGCGGCAAAAGCGATATCGCGTACTCGGTGCCGCGCCATTTTACGCTTAGGAGGACCTTGCCGAAACCGAACGAAAAACGCAGCACGCGAATCCCGGCGAGCTTCGCCGCGGCAAAGTGACCCGCCTCGTGCACGAAGACCAGAACGCCCAAAACGAAAATGAATGCCGCTATCGTCGCCACGCTCGTCCGCCTATTGGTTGTAATCTTCCCCCGGCTCGTAGTAAAAGAGGGTCGATTCCCCCTCGGCGTCGTCCCACTCCGCCTGGGATAACGATTGCACGAAATCGTCCATCGCGTCCGAGAACTCCTCCGCGTCGGCCCGGTAATCCGCCAACGCCGCCTCGATCTCGCCCCGCAGGCCGTCGAGGCTGTCGCTGAAGCAGACTATCCCGGCCGGTATAATACGCGCCATAAAACCGCCGGCATGCGGGTATATCAAGGCCACCATACGCGCTCGTCTCTCGGCCGGCATCGCTACTCTCCGTAAATTTCCTTGCTCAACTTGCGCACGTACGCGGCGAGGTCGTCGCTCGTGCCGAAGACGCCGATCTCGCCCGCCGCGGCGTAGGCACCGGTGCTGTAGTCCAATATCTTTTCGTATTGCTCCAGCGCGTCCTTCTTCCGGCCTAATTTCTCGAGCGCCCGGCCCAGGAACCACCGGCCGTTGAAATCGTAGGGCGACGCTTCCACGTACTTCTGGAGCGAAGCCGCGGCCTCGTCGTACTGTCTAAGGCCGAGGTGCGCCCAGCCCATTTGATAATAAGCCGCGGTGAGGCTGGCGTCGAGGGAGAGCGCCTGACGGTAGGCATCGACCGCCGGCCCCAATTTATCGTCGGCCAGATAAACCTCGGCTAACCTGAAGCGAAGGTCGGCGTCGCCGGGCGCGAGCGCTATGGCCATCAGGTACGCGTCCGCGGCGTCGCGCCAGTTCTTCACTCCCTCATACTCCATCGCGAGTTCGGAGTAGAGGTCGGCGTTGTCCGGGTCGGCCGCGATGTCCGCTTTTATATTTTCGATCACGCCGCCGTACGCCGCGGCCGCCACCGCTCCGGCGGCCAGGCCGGACGCCCAGCGCGAAATCATACTCGAAAACGTCAACACGCTGCCTCCTGCCTACGCCCGGCTCGCGACTTCCGAGGCGACCTCCTCGGCCCGCTGCCGCGCCCACCGGTCCGCCCGGGCGACGTCGTCGTAACAACCGATGTCGCCGTCGGGCGCGTCGGCCAGCGTGGCCTCGATAACTTCGGCCAACGCGCCGAACGAGATTTGGCCGGCCAAAAACTTTTCGACCGCGACTTCGTCCGCGGCGTTCATCACCGCCGGCTTAAGGCCGCCGGCGCGCCCCGCGGCGAGGGCAAGGCCGAAACAGGGAAACTGGTCGCGGTCGGGCCGGGCGAAGTCGAGGCGACCTATGGCCGCGAGCTCGAGCGAGGCCACGGGAAAACGCACCGCGCGCCGCTCCGGGTACGTCAGCGCGTACTGGATGGGGAGGCGCATGTCGGCCGTCGCGAGTTGCGCCAGGAAGGAGCCGTCCGCCATCTCCACCAGCGAATGAACCACCGACTGCGGATGTATCAAGACGTCTATGCGGTCCCACGGCATGTCGAAAAGCCAGAACGCCTCGATGACCTCCAACCCTTTGTTCATCAGCGTCGCCGAGTCCACCGAGATCTTGGCGCCCATATCCCACACCGGGTGGGCCACGGCCTGTTGGGGCGTCGCGTTCGCGACCTCCTCGCGGCTCTTGCCCAGGAACGGGCCGCCGGACGCGGTCAATATCAACCGTTTGACCGTACCCGGCGGGTAGATCTCGAGGCACTGGGCCAGGGCCGCGTGCTCGCTGTCGACCGGGAAGATCCGCGCGCCGGCCGCCCGCTGCGCCTCCCGCACCAGTTTGCCGCCGGCCACCAGCGATTCCTTGTTGGCGAGCGCCACGTCCTTTCCGCCGCTCAACGCCGCGAGCGTGGGCGCCAGGCCCGCGAAGCCGGCCACCGCGACGAAGACCAGGTCCGCCGACGGCATGGCGGCTATCGCGGCCGCGGCGTCTTCGCCGACGAAGACGTCTACGCCCTCCGCCGCCAACGGCTTGAGCGCCTCCGCCTGCGCCTCGTCGGTAACGCCCACCGCCGCGACGCCGAAAGACCGGGCCTGCCGGGCCAACAGCCCGACGTTGTACCGGGCCGCGAGGCCGACGACTTCGACCTCGTCGCGCAGCGACGCCACGACGCCCAGCGCGTTACGTCCCACCGAACCCGTCGACCCGAGTATGCAAACCCGCTTTACCATAACCGCTTAGCGGACCCGCCCCAGGAGCGCGAGGACGCCGACGAAGAGCGGCGCGCAATAAAGCACGGCGTCGAAGCGGTCCAAAACGCCGCCGTGCCCCGGGAGTATGCCGCCGCTGTCCTTAACGCCGGCGTCGCGTTTGAGTGCCGATTCCGCCAGGTCTCCCACCAGGTCCCCCGCCGCTAGCGCAACCCCTATCGCGAGCGCGGCCCACCACGCCAATCCCGCGCCGCCCAAAAAGACCTCCGCCAGCGCGACCGGCGCCAGCAAGCCGACGACGACGCCGCCCACCGCGCCGGCCACCGTCTTACCCGGGCTGATATCCGGCGCCAGCCGACGGCGCCCTACCGCCCGGCCGACGAAGTACGCCGCGACGTCCATGGCCCATATGGTTACAAAGAATATCAACAACAGCTCGACGCCCGCCGGGAGCACCCGGACCAGCATCAAGAACGCCAGCAACGCCGGCACGTACGCGAACGCGAACAACGTCGCGCCGGCGTCCGCCAGCGCGCCCGCCGTCGTCCGGCGGAATACCGGGACCAAAAGCACCGCGGCCACCACCGCCGCCGCGGCCCCAAACGACACCGCCGGCTTGTACGCCAACGCCGCTAAGTACGCCGCGCCCGCCGCCAGCGCCGCGAGGCGATGGGGCCGCCGCCCCGTGGCCTCGAGCATATCGAACATCTCCATCAGCGCGACCAGCGCGATCGCCTCCAGGTAAATTAAGAAATGGTAAGGCCGGCCCCAGATTAAAATTACCAGGTGCACCGGGACCCATATCGCCGCCGTCAATGCGCGAGTCGCCAACATTACCCGCGACCGCCCTCGCCCGCCGAGACCCTGCCGTACCGCCGCTCGCGGCTGACGTAGTCGACTAGCGCCGCGTACATGTGCCGGGCGCGAAAGTCCGGCCATAAAACGTTGGTCACGTAGATCTCGGCGTAGGCGATCTCCCACAACAGAAAATTCGACACCCGAAACTCGCCGCTGGTTCGCACGAGCAGGTCCGGGTCCGGATGTTCCGGCGCGTAGAGGTGCCGCGCTATGGCCACCTCGTCGACCTCTCTCTCGCCGGCGCCGATAATCCCCGCCACGGCGTCGACCAACTCCGCCCGGCCGCCGTAAGACAGCGCCAGCGTCAGCGTCAACTCCTCGTACGGCGCGGTCAACGCCGCCGTTTTATCCAATTCGGCGCGGACGTCGTCGGGCAGCTCGTCCAGCCGACCTATGGCCTTCAGCCGTATCTGTTTCTCGAGCAGCTCGTCGCGCTCGCCGACGAGGTAGGTCTTAAGCAGCCTCATCAGCGCGCGGATTTCGGCCGGCGGCCTCTCCCAGTTCTCGCTGGAGAAAGCGTACAACGTAAGGTACTTGACGCCTACCTCGCGGCAGGCGGTCACCGCCTCCCGCACCGCCTTCACGCCGGCCTGGTGGCCCCTTATGCGGGCGAGGCCGCGCGTCCGCGCCCACCGGCCGTTGCCGTCCATAATGACGGCGACGTGGGTGGGCAGCGCCGCGCCGGCGAGACGGGCGCGCAGCTCCTCCTCGCCGAGTTCCTCCAACGGATTTATTACTTCCATACCACGAGCCGTTTTAAACCGGCTGACTCCCCTGGCCCGGCCGCGCCCGTCCCGAAGTCGAAAAGGGACGCGCACCTTCCCCAAACTGAACGGCGGGTCCCTCACGAGAAGCTATTCAGTTGGAGAAGAGTCAGGCCATAACTAAATCTCCAGGATCTCTTCTTCCTTCGCTTCTAAGAGGGCGTCGACCCGCGCGATATAATCGTTCGTCAGCTCCTGGATCTTATCCATAAGACGCTGCGCGTCGTCTTCGGATATCTCCCCTTCCTTCTCGGCGGCCTTTATATTCTTGTTGGCGTCGCCCCGCACCCGCCTGACGGCGACCTTGCCCTCCTCGGCCAGCTTCTTGACGAGCTTCACCAATTCCTGACGGCGCTCCTCGGTCAACGCCGGGATGTTTATCCGGATGATGTTGCCGTCGTTGGTGGGCGTAAGGCCCAGGCCGGATTGATAGATCGCCCGCTCCACGTCTTTGATGATGGACTTGTCCCACGGCTGCACCACTACGGAGCGGGCGTCGGGGACCGAGATGGTAGCCACCTGCTTGAGCGGCATGCGCTGGCCGTACGAGTCGACGTATATGCGGTCGAGCAAGGACACCGACGCGCGGCCGGTCCGGATCGAGCCGAACTCGCGGCCGGTGGCGGCCGCCGCGCTCTCCATCTTCTCTTCCACTTTCTTGATTACTTCGTCCGCAACCACGGTTCCTCACTCCACGCGCGTCCCGATCCTTTCTCCTCGCATTATTTTAGCAATATTGCCGGCCTCATACAAATAGAAAACGATCAGCGGGATGCCCCGGTCGCGGCACAGCGCCGCGGCCGCGGCGTCCATCACCCCCAGCCGGCGGCCGATGACGTCGTCGTACGTCAGCGTCTCGAGCAGCCGCGCGTCGGCGTCGACATCCGGGTCCCGGTCGTAGACGCCGGCCACGTCCGTCGCTTTCAGCACCGCGTCCGCCCCAATCTCGCAAGCCCGGAGCGCCGCCGCGGTGTCGGTGGTGAAGAACGGCCGGCCGGTTCCGCCGGCGAAGACCACCGTCGCGCCCGCGGCCAACAGCTCCAGCGCCCGGCCCCGCCGGTAGCGCTCGCAGCATTCGCCCACGTCGAACGCGGCCAACACGGCCGCGGCCTCGCCCAATTGCGCCAGACCCTCCCGCAGCGCCAGCGCGTTGACTACCGTCGCGAGCATCCCCATGTAGTCGACCGACGCCCGCGGCCACCCCAGCGCCGCGGCGTCCCGCCCCCGCACGACGTTGCCGCCCCCCACGACCACCGCGAGTTGCGCGCCCGCGGCCCGGGCGTCCGCCACCTCGCGCG
>CAZLXP010000138.1:0-5560 GCA_964563535.1 uncultured bacterium
CATAACGGCGCCGCGGCCCCCCTCCGCGCCCTGATAAACGAGCGGCCGCCCCTCCTTGACGGCGACGTCGTTGAGCAAGAACCGCAACCGGAAATTGTCCGAACCGTCGACCAGGACGTCCAAATCGTCGGCGAGGCCGGACATATTCTCCGCGTGGGCGAAAGCCACCACGGCCTCGGCGCGGACGTCGCGGTTGATTTCGGCGATGCGGCGCGCGGCCGCTACCGCCTTGGGTACCAGCTCCGCGGCGTCGCCCTCGTCGTAGAGCTGGGTGCGGTGGAGGTCCAGCACGTCGACGACGTCGCGGTCCACCAGCCGGAGGTAGCCGACGCCGGCGCGGGCGAGTATCTGGGCGTGCGCGGCGCCGGTGCCGCCGACGCCGAAGATGCCGACGCGGCCGGCGCGCACGCGGGCTTGCCCCTCCTTGCCCCACAGGATCTCCTGGTACCGATACTTCCGGGAAGGCCGGGTCATTATCAGCGCGTACCGCGCACAAGGTGCCGCAGGAAACGGCGCCCCGAGCGCCAGGTCCGTTTCAGCTCGGCCGGATGGGCGAGGACCTGCGCGAACTTGCGGCCCAGGTAACCGAACGACAGGTAAAACTCGCGCCGCGCCCGGTCGCAGAACGCGACGAGCTCCGCCGCCGGGAGGTCGGGACGGTCGACGACGCAGTTGTGTTGGCCCTCGGGCGTCAACCAGTCGGCGAAACAGCTCGCCCGGAGGTATCCGCTTTTGACCGCCCAGCGGTAGAGCGCCGTCCCGGGATAAGCCATCACCGGGAAAAACTGCGCCGTGTCGGGCCGCAGCCTCTTCGCGAACGCCAGCGTCGCCTCCATCGTCTCGCGCGTTTCACCCGGGTTGCCGACCATAAAGCAGCCGTGAATCATGACGCCGGCCTTGGCGGCGTCGGCGAAGAACCGCTCGATGCGGGCGCGGTCCATCCTCTTGTTCATGCCGTCGAGCATTTCGTCGCTGCCGCTCTCGACGCCGACGCACAGCAGGCGGCAGCCGGCGCCCTTCATCAAGTTCAGGGTCTCGAGGTCGAGGTCGCAGCGGGCGTTCGCGCTCCACTTGAGCTTAAGGCCGGCGGCGGCGATGGCCCCGCACAACTCCTTCGTGCGGCCGTGGTCGACGGAGAAGGTGTCGTCCTCGAACATGACCTCCCGGACCTCCGGCCAGGTCCGGCGGATAAAACGCAATTCCTCGACCACCGCGGCCACGGCCCGCGGCCGATAGGAGTGGCCCGAAAAGGTCTGGGGGTAAACGCAATAGATGCAGCGGTTGGGGCATCCCCGCGCCGAAAGTATGGTTACGACGGGATAGAGGCTGTGGGCGTAGAAATAATTCCGGACGTCGAGGGAGCGGGCGTACGTCTCGGCCACGAACGGCCACCGGTCGGGGTCCTCCGGCGCGCGGCCCGGGCCGGCGACCGTTTCGCCGTCGAGGCGCCACGTCACCCCCGGCACGGCGCCCGGGTTGGCGCCCCCGGCCAGCGCGTCGGCCAGCTCGAGGACCGTCCCCTCGTACTCGCCGCGCAACACGCCGTCGAGCCACGGATACTCGTCCAGCGTCTGGCCGGGGAGGGCGGAGACGTGGGGGCCTACGAGCACGGCTTTCAATCTCGGGTTCCTCTCCTGGAGGACGCGCGCGACGCCGGCGTCGTTGGCAATGCTGGGCGTGCTGGTGTCGACGACGGCCAGCTCGTGCGCGGCCGCGGCGGCGGCGACGCGCTCCAGCGACCATCGTTCGTCCGCGGGGGCGTCGATAAGGGTTACGTCGTGGCCCGCGCGGCTCGCCGCCCCCGCGGCGTACGAAAGCCACATCGGGTAATACATCGTCCCGCTCTTGGTCACCGCCGGGCTCCGCTGCTCGCGGGAGAACTTGGGGAGGAAGGGGGGGTTTAAGAACAGTATCCTCATAGCCGTGGCGCCGGGTCGCTACTCCTCGACGACGGATAAGATAAACCGGCCGCAGGACTCGCACCGGTACAACCGGCCGCCGCCGCGCAATTCGGCCAAGATTTGGGCCGGAACGTTGACGTAACAACCGCGGCACACGCCGGCCGCGGCCACGGCAAAGGCGCCGCCGTCGTAACGCTCGGACAAACGCGCGTATTCCGCGCGCACCTGCTGCGACAGGCTCGGTATCAACCGCTTGCGCTTCTCCTCCACCTCGACGAGCTGCACCTCGACGTCCTCCAGCCGCGCGTTCGCTTCTTGGTTGGCGGCGGCAACGTCGGCCTCAAGCTGCTCGAGCCCCCGGCGGTTCTCGTCGATTACGCGCTGCGCCTTCTCGACGTCGTCCAACAGCTCGAGCAATTTGTCTTCCGCTCGCGAGATATTTTCCTTGACGAGGGCGATCTCGTGTTGGAGGCTCTGGTATTCCTTGTTGGTCTTGACCGAGTCCAGCTGCGCCCGGTACTTCCCCAAAAGCTGGGTCTTATCGTCCACCGAAGCCTCCAGCGTCCGCCTTTCGCGCTGGGCGCGCTCGAGGCCCCGATGGAGCCGGTCGAATTCCTCCCGCCGGGTGGCGAGCTGCCTTTCCCTTTCCGCGGCCTCAGCCGGCAACGCCGCGGCCAGGGCGTCGAGTTCTCTCTTGCGGGCGTCCAGTCCGCACAAGGCCGTCAAAATGTCGAAATCACTTTTATTTTCCATCGCGACCTACGTTTAATCGAGCAGGTGTCGCAGCCGCAACATCAGTTTGGGGTTCTTGACGAGAGCCTTTAAAAAAGTCGCGAATATCTCCGACGATTTGACCTTGCTCACTTCCAGCTTGTCCCGCAGAATTTCGACGGTGTCGTCCAGCTCGCCGTCCTTCATCGCTAAAATTACCCGGCGGACTTTATAATGCTGTTTATAGCGCCGGCCGTAAGTATCCATCCATTCTTCCTGATAGCCGTCGAGCTCGCGCGCCAGGTCGCCGCCGCCCAGGCCCCGGCAAATGGCGCCCGCCGCAAGCTGGCCCGCCATCAGCGCCTGGCAAATCCCCTCCCCCGAGAACGGGTCCGACTGCCGCGCCGCGTCCCCCACGAGGGCGACGTATCCGTTCGTTATCCTCGGCAGCGGCTTGGAGGCCGGGACGGCGCCGGACCGCACGGCGACGACCTTGGCGTCCGGAAAGCGCCCGGCGACGAACGCGTCGAGGTAATGGAAGGGGCCGCGGCCCCCCGCCTCCGTGGGAGTGATGCCGACCCCCGCCGCGTGCAAGCCGCGCCCCTTCGGGAACACCCAGGCGTATCCGCCGGGGGCGTAACACCGCCCCAGAAAGAAATGGATGTAGTCGGGGGGCTCTTCGGGGGCGTCGGCCAGGATATATTCGGCGCACACGTCCACGTCGCCGGGCGAGATCGCGGTCGCGAGCCCCGCGGCCCGACCCACCGCGGATTCGATGCCGTCCGCGCCCACCAAAGCCCGGCAGGAGACGGTCCGGCGCAAACGGCCCTCGTGGACGACGTCGACGTCGACGCGGCCGTCCGCGAACCGCACGTCGCGGCCCTCGGCGCCCGGAAGCGTCGTCGCCCCGGCCTCGGCGGCCCGGGCGAACAAGTCGCGCTCGAATATCTCCCGATCTAAAATATACCCGACGTCGGCGTAATCCCGCCGGACCGTAATGCCCGAGGGCGAATGGCCCATGCCGCCGTTGACGACGGCGCTCACCCACCTCGGCTCGAGCTCGAGCAGCGACTCGAACTTTTGTCGGGGCACGCCTTCGCCGCAGCGCACCGGCTGACCGACCTCTCTCTTCCGCTCGAGCACCAGGGTTTTGAGGCCGGCGCTCGCCAACGACAACGCCGCGGCCGAACCCCCGGGGCCGCCCCCCACGACGACCGCGTCGTATCTCTCCTTAAGCGCTTCTTCCGCGTACGAAACCATAGCTTCAGAAAAGGACCTCGCCGTAAGTCCCGGCGAAAAATAGGAATATCAAGAACTTCATCATCCGCGCCGTCGAACCGGCCAACAACGGGTCCGGTTCGCGACGCCTGAGATTTAATACCGTATAAAACGCCATAAGGCCGCCTACGGCCGCCACCAGCGTTAGATACCGCCGCGAATAACCGCCGACGAAATAGGGGATAAAGGATACCGCCGTCGCGGCCAACGCGAACCCGCCCGCCACCGCCACCGGCAACCGTCCGCCGCCGGCGGCAATGGTCTTCCTCCCCGCCACCTCGTCGCCGCGCCGGTTCTCGACGTCCCTGAAAATACTCGCCGATATCGCGACCAAGCCGCCCACGGCCGCGGCGACTACGGGCGAACCGGCGCCGCCGTCGAGGCCGAACCACCCGTAGCACACGGGAAGCGCCACCACGCTCGCGGCGAGGATGTTGCGCGCGAAATACGCTTCATCGAAAAAATAATCGAGCAGTAAAACGATCGCCGCCGTAAGGAACGCGGCGGCGAAGGGGCGCGGGCCGAGATAGGCGGCCGCGGCTAAGCCGGCCCCGAGCAATATATAGCCCAACCACTTGGCTTCGCCGGGGCGAACCAGGCCGCGGGCGATGGGGTTGCCGGGGCTTACCAGCACGCGCGTGCGCCGGTGGAACCAATCGCCGTTGACGAAGGCGCCGGCTATTACCGTCGCGACGGCGGCGGCGCCGAGCGCCACGTTGCCGCGCCCCGGGCCGCCGGCGAGCCGCGCGCCGAGGCCGGCGCCGGCGAAAGCCACCCCCCAGTCCGCGGGCCTGACCAAACGAAAGAAGCCCAGCGCCGCGGCGTTCGGGTCCCGTCTACGAACCATAATATCTCCGGCCTGCGGAAAATGACGCGCCACTCGCGCCGTCAACTTTCATGTCGCGACGAAGCGAGCTTGGCCCGGGTGTAGACTATCCGATGAATAGCCGTGACGTGCGAAAACACCGCCAAAAGCAAGAGGGCCACGAAAGCGCCGTATCCCCCGACCAGATAACCTAGCGCGAGCAGGATTATCCTCTCGGGCCGCTCCATCATACCCACCTTGCAGTCGGCTATCAAACTCTCGGCCCGCGCTTTGACGTACGACACGAACAGCGAGCCCGTCAAAACCAGGACCGTAAGGACGGCCATAGTTTTATCGCGGCCCGCGGCGTAAAAATAGACCAGCCCCGTAAGGTAGGCCGCCTCGCTGTAGCGGTCGATGACGGAATCCATAAACGCGCCGAACGGGCTGCCGCGCCCCGCAGCGCGCGCCACGGCGCCGTCGACCATGTCGGCGAAGCCCGCGGCCAACACGAGCACCGCGCCGGTGCGCAGCCGGCCCCGGGCGAAGGCCAAGCCCGCACATACCGCCAACGCCAACCCGAGCAGCGTAAAAACCGTAGGGCTTATGCCGAGCCGGCCGATTAAACGGGCCGGCGGATACAGCACCTTTCTACTTAGCCGCCGGCCTAGCTCGCTGAACGCTCGCAATTCGCGTAAACTTTAAGAAGTACCGGCCTCCGCCGGTTTCTCCGACAACCGTTGAGCCTTGTCGATCTTATCTTGGACTAGGAAATTAATCACCACATCGTACTCCGCGGGGGTAGCGATGATGAAGCTTTCCACGCCTAGCGGCTTCAGTATCGGGTCGTTCTTGGGAATCTTCT
>CAZLXP010000139.1:0-5470 GCA_964563535.1 uncultured bacterium
GGTGGTATTCGGCCGGCGCCTCGAACTCGTCGGCGTGGACGTTGTAATAGGCCACGACGTCGTCGTAGCTCACCGAGACCTTCTTTACCACCGCCGCCTCGATGGCGGCCTCCACGACGAGGTCATCGCGGACGACCTCGCGGAAGGCTTCGTCCGTGAGGCCCTGCGATTTGAGGTAAGAGGCGAACCCGCGCGCGCCGTAATCGGCCTTGATCAGGTCGAGGCGCGCCTGGGCGTCGTCGTCGGTGACGCCCAACCCGTTGTCCTTCGCCCACCCGAGAATCAGCGCCCGCTCGACGAGTTGGTCCACGACGCGGCGCGCGGCGTCGGCGTCGACTTTGGCATCCTTGGGCCGGCCTTGAGGGTAAAGGCCGCGGTATACGTCGGCGGCCGTAATCTCCCGGTCGCCCGCCCGCGCCACCACCAGCGCCCGGGGGCCTTCTACCTCCTCGCCCTTACGGCAGCCGGCGGCGGCCGCCGCCAGTATGACGACGACCGCCGCCGCCCATCTTCGCCTGCGCTCGGCCACTATAACTTCTGAACCTTCTTATAGGCCATCTTAAGGGCACCCTCGTCGATTACGATCTTGTATTGGCTGCGCAACCGGTCGAACCAGGCCTGACACTTACGGTCGATCTCCGGGCTGGCCAACTTCTCGCGTTTGGCGCCGTCTTTCGCCTGGTCGTAGAGGCCCTTTTCGTCGAGGGTGTGTTGCACGAAGGGGTAATATTCGGCGTACCTGAAAAACGCCCACCGGCCGTCCTTCAGCTTGAAGACCTCGCTCACGTCGCCCTTCTTGGCTTTGAAGACGCGGGGCCGCAGCTCGTCCACCAGCGGCTGCGAGGCCGCCCCCGGTCCGCCCTCCATCCCGGGTTCGACGGCCGCCGGCTCCCGGGGAATCGTCAAAAAGTCGGCCACGGGCATTTGGGCGGGCGAGGGTTCCTTCCCCGGCTTACCTTCCTTTTGCTGCTGGGCGTAGTATTTGTCGAAATATTCGCGCCCGGCGGTCATGATGTCGCCGCCCGCCGCTACTTTGGCGCGGATGTCGTCGGCCTCAGTTTTCTGCGGCATGGCGACGATCTCGATCTCGGCCCGCTCGAGGTCCTGGAACTCGTCCTTGTGGTTCGCGTAGTACTCTTTGACTTCCGCGTCCGTAACCTCCGGAATGGTGGGGAGGAAGACTTTCTCGTAAATTTCGTCCACCAACTTGCCCGCGCGGAACCTGTTCAGGTCGCGGATGAAATCCGGTTCTTTATCCAGGCCGGAGCGGAGGGCGTCGTATTCGAGCAGCGCGTCGTCCTCCAACGCCTTGAGTCGGCCGTCCATTATCTTTTTAAACTGGTCCGGCTCTTTGCTCCTGAATTCCTCCGCCATCTCCTCGCTCATGCTCAACTGGACGAACAGACCTTCATACCAACTCTCGAAGTAGATCGGCACGCCGCCCACCGTCGAGATCACTTGCCCCTTGCGGTTGTATTTCTCCTTGGCCTTGATAAGGTTGCCCTTGATTACGGCGTCGTACGCCTCCTGGTTGACCTTGCGCCCGGCCTCCTTCCGCAATTTCGCCAAATATTCCACCATTTTTACGTTGAGTTTATAACTTTTGATGGCGTTGCGGATTTCGTCCTTGACCTTGGCGTATTCGTCTTTTTGGCCCGGGACTTTCTTGTCGACGCGGAAGATCAACCACATGTCCGCGCCCTCGGTCTCGACGACGGGGGTGTATTTCCCGACCTCGGCCCCGTAGACGGCGCGGCTCACGTTATCGCCGGTATAATAAAAATCCTCCGGCATGGCGCCGCCCTGGTCCTTATTCTGCGCGAAGACGGAGTACTTCTTCACGACGTCGTTCCACGGCTTGCCGCCCTTGAGCTCCGCCTCGGCCTTAGCCGCCTGGTCTTTCTTATCGCACATTATAAACGAGACGCGGCGCCACTCTTTATTTTTATTATAATAATCCAGGATCTCCGCCTCGGTTACTTTGACCGTTTCCTCGACCTTTTTGCGCACCCCCTCGCGCAGCAGGTTGGAACGGTAGGCGTCGACGTCCTTCTTCAGCTGCTCCTCTTTGCCGTAGCCGAGTTTATCGGCCTCCAGCTCCAGCACCCGGCTCGTTATGATATCGTCGAGGAAGTCCTTGGCGTCGTCGAAGGTGTTGATCACCGGCTTATCCTGGGGCGGCGCCATCTCGACCGCGCGCTTATAGTGGTAGACGAAGTCGCCCACCGTAACGGCGCCCTTGTCGCCGATGGTCGCGATGGGCTTGTTCTCGTCGTAACCGCAGCCGCCGCAGCCGCTCGAAGTCAGGCCGAGCCAGGCCAGCGCGGCCGCCGTTGCCGTAACCGTTATGACCTTTCTCATCTAATCTCCGCCTCCGTTCACGGGTTTGTTCGGTATCGTTAGGTTGACGCCCTCCGCGGCGCGGGGGCCCGGATGATTCGGGGCCGACGGGGCTCGAACCCGCAACTTCCGACGTGACAGGCCGGTGCTCTAACCAAGTTGAACTACGGCCCCAGAAGTTGTAACTTATACCATAAATCGGGGCCTTCATCAAGTGCGAAACGCCGGACGGCGCGACGTAATATTGGCGCGCGCCGTAACGCGGCGGGGGCGGCGAAAACCAAAATCGAGGACGAGATTCGGGAAACGGACCCGGCGACGAATCCTTTTCAATCGTGGGTTGTCGGCAGCGCGGCGCCGGTAGGCACTTCTTCGTTGGGCCGCGTCAAGGCGCTGTTCCGGTAGGGCGTAATGTAGGGGCGCACAGCTGTGCGCCCCTACGTTTACCCGGCGATTGCGATTCCTCGGTCAAAATAATTATGCCGTATATATGATTTGGCATTACGACGAACGCGTTCCAGGACGGCGCCGAGCCGTACCGCCGCGGTCGCGGCTTAGGATATGTGGAACGCGCCCCCGTAGCCGTAGGGCGGACAGTTGTGCGCCCCTATTTTCGGCCCGGCAAGCCCCTAGGACAACTCCTTCACCGCGCTCGCGAGCCACGGGTCGTGCCGGCGCCAGTATTTGTACGCCTCGGCGTCGCTCTCCACCTCGCGAATCAACTCCCGGGTGAGTATCGTCATCACCGCGGCGCGTTCCTTCTCGATGGCGGCGATGTAGTATTCGCGGCCTTTGTCCGGCAGCGTCTCGGCGTATCCCTCCGGGTAGAAGTCGAAGCCGCGCGCGGCGACCCAGGCCACGAATTCGTCGAAGGCCGCGGCGTCGGCCTCGAAGTCGGCCCGGGCCGCGTCGCCGTGGGCGTCGTGGTAGTCCTCGGCGAACATCCTGAAATAACCCAGCATGAACAGCTTGCCCACCACCAGCGGCACTTCCTCGGGCTCCAACTTGACGTCCGGTTCTATCCCCACGCCGTCGATGAGGTGGCCGTCGGGGGAATAATAATAGGCGATGGTTATCTTGAGCCCCGGGCCCGGGGAGACGTCGGCCGCGGCCGCGAGCGGGATCAACGTCTGCACCGACGCCTTGCCGTACGACTTCTCGCCCATGATGACGGCGCGCTTGTGGTCCTTCAAGGCCCCGGTGAGAACCTCCGACGCCGACGCGGAGGACCCGTCGATCAGCACGACGAACGGCTCTTTTTTATACTTCGGCTCGGATTCGACGAAATATCTTCGCTGCTCCCAGCGCTCCGAGCGACCGGCGGTGTAGACCACCAGCGAACCCTTCTTCAAAAACAGGCTCGCCACCGCGACGGCCTCGTCGAGCGGGCCGCCGGGGTTCCCGCGCAGGTCGACGATAAACTTGGTGGCGCCGGCCTCCTTCAACGCCGCCAGCGCCCGGTCGGTGTCCTTGGACGTGCTCCGTTCCTCGTCGCGGGCGAAGCTGGCGACGCGGACGTAGCCGACGTCGTCGTCGGCCATGAAGTAATACGGCACCGAGTCGACGTGGATGACCTCGCGCGTTACCTTGAAATTCAACATATCGGCGTAACCCTGGCGGGCGATGCCTATCTCGATGTCGGCCCCGGGCTGGCCGCGCATCTTCAAAAGCGCGTCGCGCGTCGTAATCCCCTTCGTGGACTCGCCGTCTATTTCGACGATCTTGTCGCGCGTTTTAATGCCCGCGCGCTCCGCCGGCGTGCCCTCCAGCACGTTCATCACGGTGAGGGTCTGGTCCTCGGGGGTCACGGCGATCTCGATGCCCAGGCCGCCGAAAGAGCCCTCGGTATCGTTTATGAGCAGGCGGAAATCGTCGGCCTCCAGGAACGCCGTGTGCTCGTCGAGGCCCGACAACATGCCGCGGATAGCGTCGTGAATGAGCTCCTGGGCGTCGATTTCCTTGACGTAGCTCAGCCGCACGTAGGTGGCGACGGTGTCGAAGAGCTTGATCTCGCGTACGAAATCCTGCGCGCTGTCGTCCGCCCACGCCCGCGAAAATACCGACGGCGACGCGACGAACGCCGCCACCACCGCCGCGGCGTAAACCAGCCGCAAAGCTCGCCCGATCTTCATAACGTCACGCTCCGTTTATATTGGCCGGCGGTTCGCCCGCGGCAACGGCGTCGAGGTCGATCTCGCCCCGCTCGACCGCGGCCAGGACCGCCGGGTAAAATTCGTGCTCCACCGCCAGCACCCGCTGCTGCAGCGTCGCCGGCGTGTCGTCCGGCAGGACCGGGACCTCCCGCCGCGCCACTACCGGGCCGTGGTCGTAGTCCTCGTCGACGAGATGGACAGACACGCCGGTTACGCCGTCGCCCGCCGCCAGCACCGACTCGTGGACGCGTATGCCGTATTTGCCTTTGCCGCCGTGGGGCCCGGGCAAGAGCGCCGGGTGAATGTTCAAAACGCGGTGGCGGAAGGCGTCCAAAAAAGCCCGCCCCCGTTTCTTCATATATCCCGCCAACGCGACGAGGTTGACGTCGTATCGACGCAACAGCTCCACGAACGCGCGGTCGAGTTCGGCGTCGTCCGGATAGTGCTGGTTGGAGAGGTGATGCGCCGGGATGCCGTGGCGCCGGGCGCGCTCAAGGACGCCGGCCCCGGAATTGTTGCTGACCACCACGACGACCCGGCCCGCGATGACGCCGTCCTCGCAGGCGTCGATGATGGCCTGGGCATCGGTCCCGCCGCCCGAAGCCAGGATGCCGATCCGCAAACGCTCGCCCGGCCGCTTCACTTCGCCAACCACGGTTCGGGGTCGAAGGCCACGCCGTCTTGACGGATCTCGAAGTGCAGCGTCGGCTCGGCTACGTAGCCGGTGTCGCCCACGAGCCCGACCGTTTGCCCTTCGTCGACTCTTTCGCCCGCGCGCGCCGTAAAATCGCCCAGATGAGCGTAGATGGAGGTACAACCGCTGCCGTGGTCCACGATCATCAACTTGCCGTACCCGCGGAACCAGTCCGCGAAAACGACTTTGCCCTTTAATACGGCGCGCACCCCGGCCCCCAGCGGCGCCGCGATGTCTATGCCGTCGTTCTGGGTAAAAGTCCCGTAACGGTCGTCTTTAACGC
>CAZLXP010000140.1:0-670 GCA_964563535.1 uncultured bacterium
CGCGACGCAGACCTCCTACGGCGCCATCAACGCCGCGCGCGACGCCGTGTGGAAGGGCGTCGCCGACGCCCCCGGGGTCTCCTGGATATCGAAGATAACGCTGTGGTTCGCGACGCTAAAAGTTCAGCGGGTGACGTTCCACTCGCTCGCGGTCCTGTTCATCGTCGTCCTCCTCTTTGACTACACTATTCAGGCGGCGTTGGTGGAGGGGACCGGCCAGACGCTCAGCTGCATGGATTGCCAGACCTGCGTCGGCACCTGCCCGGTAAAGCGGGTGGAGGGCAAGCTCTTCCCGATGGAGATAGTCCTGCGGGCGCGGCTGGGCGACTACGACGCGGTGGCGAAGTTGATGGAGTATTGCGTGGGTTGCGCCAAGTGCGCCGCGAAGTGTCCCGCCGGGATAAGCGCGCCCAGCGTCGCCGCCGCGGTGGCCCAATATCTGCGCAAACAGAAGCGGGAAGAGGAGGCCGAGTTTTTCGAGGAACGGATATAACGCCCCGTAAACAGGGAGACGTTACGCTACAAATATGGCGTTGACGCTTAACATCAAGAAGGTTCACGTAATCTGGGCGGCGGTCGTCGTGGCCGCCGGCGTCGGGGGTTTCGGCCTTTTGGAATTCTCGAGCACCAACGCCTTCTGCTACCTGTGCCACTTCGACGCGCGCTTCCA
>CAZLXP010000140.1:680-5400 GCA_964563535.1 uncultured bacterium
GCTTCCAGGAGTCGTGGCGGGCGTCGGCCCACTTCAAAGAGGGCGTAAACTGTAAGGACTGCCACTTCGGCCCGGGGGTCTTCGGCCTCGTCGACGCCAAGTGGCTCGGCGCGAAAGACGCGGTCATAGCCCTCACGACCGGGGAGGATTTCAACAACATCGAGATATACGCTCGGGGCCAGGAAGAAAAGTGTAAGAAATGCCACAACGCTTATAAGAGGGTGAACGTCGTCGCCGGCGCGGACCTTCCCGCGGCGCTGGCGGCGAGCGTGGACGCGCTGGCCTACGGCCATCGCCGCCACGACGAGGTCCGGGAGGTTTGCGGGCGCTGTCACAGCCCGGACGTGTTCTTCGCCGGCGTGAACTATATGACGTGCGATTCGTGCCACGCGGGCCTGGCCCACAAGCTGGAGCGGAAATACGACCGGGCGATGCCGCGGGCCGACGCCTGCAGCCGCTGCCATACCGGCCGGGTCCACGTGTGGGGGGCCAAGGCCGCGGGCCTGAACGACGGCGGCGTCTTTTTCTTCAACGATTGCCCGGCCAACGAGAAGACGATACGCGACGGCGTGGTGCCGCCGTCGGCCAATTGCGACCGTTGTCATCCGCCGCTCGCCCGAGCGGGGGAGTAAGGTGAGGTAGCGTTATGTCGCCCTATTTCAATTACGTGCCGCCGCGCTATCGAGGGACCTTGGACGTCATCCTCGACGATAAATTTCCGCCCGTGGCGCGGTGCCGCCTGCTCTCGGAGGGGATAAAGCCGTACCACCGGCTTGCCCTCGCGGAGGTCGAGATCGCGGGGGACAAGGGGTGCTTCGCCTGCGGCAACTGCGTGGACTCGTGCCCCGTGTTGCGCCGCGAGCCGGAGCGCCTGCAGAAAACGGAGCAGCGGACTTCCATGGCGTTGGAGGCCATCGTGGGCGAGGATTGCGAGCAGTGTTACGCCTGCATCCTGGCCTGCCCGCAAGTGGAGACGAACATCAAGGACTTCGTCGTGGACACCCGCGTCCCGGAGGTTATCGCGCCGTCGAAGACGATGTCTTTTTTGGATAAATATTTAATGGCCGTGGTGGCGATGGCCATCGGCGTTTTGCTCGGCCTATTTTTGAGGACCTAACGGGGAATCCCTCGCCCGACGAACCCAGCCGAGGAGGAAGTACCGGTGGAAGAAGTCGAAAAAGTAAAGATCAGCATCATGGGCCGGGAATACCGCGTCCCCGCGGGCCTAACCATCCTGCAGGCGATGGAGTTCTCCGGTTATCGGTTAATACGGGGCGTGGGTTGCCGCGGCGGCGTATGCGGCGCCTGTTCGGCTGCGTACCGCGTCCCCGGCAACTACCGCCTGAAGTCCGGCCTGGCGTGCCAGACCGTCGTCGAGGACGAGATGGAACTGGTCCAGTTGCCGTTCTATCCGGCCAACAAGGCCGTATATGACGTCGAGACGACGGTCCCCACCGAAAAGACCCTGCTGCAATATTATCCCGAGATCGCCCGCTGCATGGGTTGCAATTCGTGCACCTTAATCTGCCCTCAGAAACTCGAAGTCATGGAATATATGTCGGCGGCGCTTCGGGGCGACGTCGCGAAGGTGGCCAAGCTCTCTTTCGAGTGCATATTGTGCCGGTTGTGCACGACGCGCTGCCCGGCGGACGTGGTCCAGCCGTACGTCGCCATTCTGGCGCGGCGCCTTTACGGCCGTCACCTCGCGCCCGCCTCGCCCCACCTGGCCAAACGCGTGGGCGAGATTAAAGCGGGCCGGTTCGACGCGGAGCTCGGCGAGATGAAGGGGAAAAGCGCCGGCGAGCTCCGGGAGATGTACAAGGCCCGGGACATCGAGCCCCAGTAATGTTCAGGGTCGTCATAAGCGCGG
Source organism: uncultured bacterium (assembly GCA_964563535.1). Classification (GTDB taxonomy): domain Bacteria; phylum RBG-13-66-14; class B26-G2; order WVWN01; family WVWN01; genus WVWN01. Next base: position 2,551 of record CAZLXP010000140.1, read on the forward strand.
CCGTCGCGGCCGCGGCGGCCTTCTCCGCCTCCGCCACCCACGGCATCCTGCTCGTCGCCGACCAGGTGGACGGCGTCGCCAGCCCCCAGGATTTCACGCGCTATTACAAGAACGCGTTGCGCGACGCGAAACCGGGATATACGTACGTCCTGTGGGACCATTGGCAACAGGGCGAACCGTCCTTCGACGTCCTCCGCGAGTATAAAGTCGTGATCTGGTTCACGTCGACTTCCGGCGACGCGCCGGCGTCGGACCCGCTGCGCGGCAGCGTCACCCTCTCTCCCAACGAGCAAAAGTCGCTCGTCGCTTTTCTGAGCCAGACGCCCGGGACGACGACGCTCATGCTCTCCGGGATGTACGTCGCCTGGAACTGCGTCGCCGACGCCGTAGCCGAGAAGCAGCTCTACCGGCCGCTTTTCTCCGATTACCTGAAGCTCAGCTATCCCCACGATAACTTCGACAAGTGGCTCAAGGTGGAGGACAATTGGAAGCTCGTCGGCGAGGGCGGCTGCCCGATCCTGAAAGGGAAGACCTATACTATCAACTGGCGCCACCACATGAACTTCCCGGACCAGCTCGAGCCGGCCGCGGGCGGCGCGGCGTCGGCCTGGTGGGAAGACCTCGACAAGAAGCGCCACCACCGCGCCGTAATACGCGCCGAGGGGGATAAGGCCAACGGCGGGACGTACAAAATCGTCCTCTTCTCCTGCCCCTTTGAGAACATCCAGCACGACGGCGACCGCACGGCCGTTATGAAGAATTTTTTGGGATGGGCGGGGGATTTGGAGGAGAAAGCCGTCGAGCCGACGAGCCTCGGCCGCGTCAAGGCCCTCTACTTCTAACGGAGCGGTAATTGTGCGAAGGTAAATGAACCTCTTCGACGCCGTCATAGAGCCGGTGGGCGCTTGGGTCATGAACGTAATTTCGACGCTCGGCTACGCGGGCGTCGTCGTTTGTATGGCCATAGAGAGCGCCTGCGTCCCCCTGCCCTCGGAGATTATAATGCCCTTCGCCGGCAGCCTGGTGGCGGCGGGCCGCTTCGACCTGTGGCTGGTCTCGCTGGCGGGCGCCCTCGGCTGCCTGGCCGGTTCCGCGGCGGCCTACGCCGCGGGCTACTACGGCGGCCGCCCTTTCATCGAGCGCTGGGGCAAATGGATATTGTTGTCGGAGCGGGAGGTCGCCTGGGCCGATTGGCTTTTCGGTAAATACGGTTCGCCGACCGTTTTCATCGCGCGGCTTCTGCCGGTGATAAGGACCTTCATCAGCCTGCCGGCCGGCATCGCGCGGATGCCTTTCGGCCGGTTTTGCGTTTACACCTTCGTTGGCTCTTTCCCGTGGTGCCTCGTGCTCGCGTACGTCGGCCTGAAGTTGGGCGAGCGGTGGGCCGAGATCCGCGCGTACTTCCACAAGTTCGACCTCGTCATCGGCGTCGTCATTGTGGCGGGTATTATCGCCTGGCTCTATTTACACTTTTCGCACGCGCGCAAGAGGAACCGCGCCAAGGCCGACGCGGCGACGGCCGAGTAGTATGCGTTCGGAACACGCGCATATATTCATAGGGCGAGGGTCAGCGAGCAAATCGGAGGCCGCGGCGGCGAGGGCGGCGTGCGCGTCGCTGCGGCGCGAGTTGAGGATTTGGTATCGGCGCTTGCGCAAGACGCTGCGCGAAACGCGGGCGCGGCGCGCGTATCACCGGAACGGGCGGCCTTAAGGCCGCTTAATAATTTGCCGTGGCAGAGACGATCTGGTTTCGCGTAGACGGCGGCCCGGATATAGGTTTGGGCCACGTGGCGCGCGTTCTGGCGCTGGCGGAGGAGGCGGCGAGCCGCGGCCTGCGTTGCCGCTTCGCGTTGAACGACGACGCCGCGGCGCGGGCCTTCGCCGCCGGCCGCGGCTTCGCCGACTTCCGCGCCGTTCCCCCGTCGCCGGAGGAGGAGGTCCGTTTTTTAATCGACGCCGTCGGCGCCGCGCCGCTCGTAACGGACTTGCGCGGCAAAGACCCCGCCTTTTACCGGGCCCTCCGCCAGGCGGGCGTGCGGCTGTGCGCCGTGGACGACATGGGGGAACCGCTCGTCGCCCGCCTCGTCGTGAACGCCGGCGCCGCGGAATCGTTGGCGCGATACGAGGAGATTTGGCCTCCCCAGCGTTTTCTGTTGGGCACGCGCTACGTTCCCCTCCCCCCGGCGTACGCGGACGAGCCGCCCGCGGCCGACGACCCGGCTCGGACGCGGTTGTTGATAACTTTCGGCGGCTCGGACGCCGACGATTACACCCGGCGGGCGCTTCGGGCGCTCGCGGGCGTTGAGGCGCTCGATATAGATTTAGTTTTGGGGCCGGCGTATCCGTACGTCGAGGCCGCCCGCGCGCTGGCGGCCGAAAGCCCCCATCGCGTCGACGTATACGCGCCGGCGCGGGACATGCTGTCGCTATACCGCCGCGCCCGCGTGGCGCTGGCGGCGGGCGGCATAACGCAATACGAACTCCTGAGCCAGCGCGTCCCCACCATCTCCGTTCCGCACGTGGCCCGCGAAAAGGCGGAGAGCGACGCTTTCGCCGCGCGCGGCGCGGTGGTCGCCTTCGGCGCCGCGGCGCTAAGCCCCGGGGGCGCGGCAGTTCGGGAAGTGCTGCGTCTGTGGGAAGATGAGGGGCGGCGGCGCGCGATGGCCGAGGTGGGACGCGGCCTCGTCGACGGCCGCGGCGCCGCGCGCGTTCTCGACGCCGTAATCGAAATGGCCCGGTAGCCCCGTGTTGGCTGACTTGGAAAGGATGCTGGGCGCGGGCGCCTTGCGCGACGTCGCCGGCCGGCCGGCGGTGGCGTTGGCCGACGAGGCCGGCGCCCGGGCGTTGACG
>CAZLXP010000141.1:0-5376 GCA_964563535.1 uncultured bacterium
AGCCGCGGCGTTCGCGCTCTCGACGGCGGGTACTCGCAACGGCGCCTTACGACGAGTAAGAGAAAGGCGGCCGAAGGCTGGGCCGCGGCGGCCGGCGGCGTCACCCCGACCTTCTTTTATTTATCGCCCACGGCGGAAGGCGTAAGGCCGGATATCGACGCCATGGCCGAGGAATATAAAGCTCTCTACGACGGGTGGGGCGAAAAAAAGCCGGCGTCGCCGGTTATTTGGACCGCTTTCGAGGGCGGCTCGTCGTCGCCCCTGGCGGAAGGTCCTTCTTCCGCGGCACGGTGGCGTGATTTGGCCAAGGCCGCTTCAACTTGGCCCGGCAAGCCGGCTTTGGCTGCGGCGACGTCGCCTTATCGCGACGCCCCCGGAACGTCGTTGGGAGCGTCGGTATCTTGCTGGGTGCCGGCGTTTCGGGACGTCGCGATTTGCCCCGAGCGTTATCAGAATATCTCCAGGGGGCAATATTATTTCCTCCGGGCCGACGGTTCCGGCGCTGACGTCCTGGACGGCCGCCGGGCCGGCCCCAGGTTGTTGTCGTGGTACGGTTACCTTTGGGGAGCGGCCGGCGTCATCGCGCTCGCGCCTCCCGTAAAAGCGTTGCGCCCTAGGAACCCGTGGTCGGACGACCCTATGGTGGGGACGGCGGCCGAGTTTGGCAACGGCTTGGCCACGTGGTTTTACCCCGGGGGCCCGGCCGGCGTCGAGGCGCCCGTGTCGTCGATCCGCCTCGAGCTGCTCCGCCAGGGGTTGGAGGACTGGGCGCTGTTTAAAATGGTTGAAAAGAAACGCGGCCGCGATTACGTGCGCGAAAGGCTGGAGGCCCTTTTGCCGTACGCGGTCGAGGACGTGGGAGACGTTTCCGTCCGCGAATTGGGCCATAACCAAATATTCGAGCTGCGCCGAGCTCTTCTGGCCGAGTTGGCCGCCGCGCCGGCCGCCGGCCGGCCGGCCGGAATCGCGGGCCATGTTGTGGACGCCGCGGGCAATACGTTCTATCACGCGCGCGTCGCGGGAGGAGACTTCGCCACCTATACCGCCGAAGACGGTTCGTACCGTTTGTGGTACGGGACGGGACAAGGCCCTTTAGAGGTTTCCGCGCCGGGTTTCCGCAACGAGCCGACGAACGGCGGCCCCGTTAAACTTTATCGGGGCTTGAAAGGCTTGCTGCCGGTTTTCGACTTCGAAGCGGGCATCGACGCCGCGTTCTGGCTAAGTGGCGACGAGAGCGACGCGCTCGCGGTATCGGAAGAGCGCGGCGTCGTCCGCGAGGGGAAGATCGCGCTGGCCGTGGAATTCCCCTGCGGCCGTACTAGCCGCGTCGTTAACCTTTATCCGCGGTTAAAAGACTTTTCGAAGTATCACCGCTTTGAATTCTTCGCTTATAACCCCAACGATTTCATAGTAGACCTTTGGCTGCTCCTTTTGGATGACGAAACGCTCGACGTAGGTCGCCAGTATCGGCGCCGGATTTCCCTTCGCCCCCGGGCTTGGACCCGCGTTTCTTACCGCGTCGAGCACTTACCGCAGGCCGGGGAACCGACGTTCGGCCTCGAGGCCGACGGCTCGTACGTCGTAAAACCGGCTTACCTTCCGGACCTTTCTCGTATTATCGGCGTCGGTTTCGAAGCGGACGGCTTGACCGCTTACGGCGGGAAGGGAAACGCCGGTTCGTATAAAGTCGTGATCGACGACGTGAAACTTGTCACGTTCGAATAGGTGGCGTCCGCTATGCGCGTGCTGTTGGCCACGAGAAACGCGAGCAAACTGGCGGAAGTAGCGTCGATTATCGGCGCCGCGGCGGAGGTACGGGGGCTCAAGGCATACCCCAAGCTGAAGCTTCCCCCGGAGGAGGGCGCGACGTACGAGGAGAACGCGCTGGCGAAAGGCCGCGCCGTCGCCCGTGCCGCCGGCGTCGCGGCGTTGGCGGACGATTCGGGTTTGGAGGTCGACGAGCTGGGCGGGGAGCCGGGCGTGCGCTCGAGCCGTTACGCCGGTCCGGCCTGCGACCCGAAAGCCAATAACGAGAAGCTCCTACGTCAACTGGACGGCATCCCGGCCGCGGCCCGGGGCGGCCGTTTCGTATGTGTCGCGGCGTTGGTAGCGCCCGACGGCCGCGAATGGCTGGCCCGCGGCGAGGTCGAGGGGCGAATCGCGTTCGAGCCGCGCGGGGTCCGCGGGTTCGGTTACGACCCCATTTTTATCCCGCGAGGCTACGAACGCACTTTTGCCGAGATGCGGCTGGGCGATAAAAATAAAATTAGCCATAGGATGTGCGCGTTCCGGGCGATAAAACGTTACCTTAACGAAATATAACTCCCCGAGGTCCGACGTTAAAACGGGAGGTTAGAATGAAGGCCGTTATTCCGGTGGCGGGCCAGGGTACGCGGCTCCGCCCCCATACCCACACCGTCCCCAAGGCGATGTTACACGTCGCCGGGAAGACTATAATCGAGTATATTATTGCCGAAGTCTCCGCCGTCGAGCCCGACGAGTATATCTTCGTTATCGGCTACCTCGGCGATAAACTCCGTACTTTCCTGGAGAAGAAAATACAGAAGCCGGTCCGCTTCGTCGTGCAGAAGGAGATGCTCGGAATCGCCCACGCCCTGCGGGAGGCCCGGGATTACTTGAAAGACGGGCCGTTCCTCATCGTCCTCGGGGATACGATTTTCCAAGCCGACTTGAAGCGCATTGTCAAGAGGGGCGTATCGGCCATCGGCGTACGGGTAGTCGACGACCCGCGGCGCTTCGGCGTCGTCGTCCTCGACGGCGAACGCGTTATAAAACTCGTCGAAAAGCCCCAAACCGCGGTTTCGACGTTGGCGATCGCCGGCGTTTACTATATAAGCGACCCCGAGTTGCTGGTGAAATGCATAAACCGCATCGTCGACGAGGACGTCAAAACGCGGGGAGAATACCAGTTGACCGACGCCCTCCAACTCATGGTCGACGCCGGCCACGAAATCGAGACCTTCCCCATCGAGGGGTGGTTCGATTGCGGCGAACCGAGCGCTTTGCTCGAGACCAACAGGGCCCTCCTCGCGCGGGTGGAGGAGGTGCCGAAGCGGCCGGGCTCGATAATAATCCCGCCGGTCTGGATCGACGACAGCGCGGCCATCCAGAATTCTATTATCGGGCCCAACGTATCGGTTGCCGGCGGCGCCATAATAAAGGATTCCATCGTCCGCGACAGCATCGTGAGCGAATATGCCGCGGTGGAGAACTTAATCCTTCAGCGGTCGATCATCGGCGACCGGGCGACGACGCAAGGCAGACCGGCTTCGCTCAACGTCGGCGATTCGTCGCAGGTCGAGTTGGCTTAGCGGGTCGTTTAAACCTGTAACCCCTATGGGCGGTCCAACAGTTGAAACCCGCGGGCGGCGCGGGGGAAGGCGAACGAACGAGGTGACCGTCGTGACGGCGAGAAATGACCTTAGAAGATTCGCGCCTTACGCCGCGGCGGCGTGGGCTTTTTTAGTCGTATCCCTCGGGAGTCTGAGCTGCCGCATTACCGAAGACGAACGTCGCTTGTGGCTGTACTCGTCCCGCAATTTTTACCCGGGCGACGACGTCGCCATAGAATTGCAGAGTAATGACGTCGACGAGGTCGATATGGCGATTTACGCCGTGGACCTCGCGGCGGCGGCGGCGCGTCCCGATTTGGATTTGCATTCTCTCGCGGGGATCGATTTCACCGGCCTCGAGCCGCTGGCTACCTGGGTGGAGCGAATCGACCGCGGTTATTATTGGGATTATAGGGACGTGAGCCTGCCCGTAAAGGAGGAGGGGGCGTACGTCGTTACGGCCTCGGCCAAAGGAGAGGTCGCCGCGGCGCTCGTCGTCGTGAGCAAGATCGCGCTGGCGGTTAAAACTGACAACGACACCCTCATGGCATACGCCGCGGAGCGGATGTCCGGGGAACCTGTCGAGGGCGTCGAGATATTGACGTTCCCCAAGGTCGCCCCGGCGTTAACGACCGACGCCGACGGCCTGGCCGTGGCGGATGGCATCGCGCTACCCGAAGACAGGTCGAATATCTTGGTCCTCGGGCGCAAAGGTGCGGGCGTCGCGTTGTGCGACTCGTACTTCAGCTATTATTCTCCGGAGGGGTACAAGGGCTATACGTATACCGACCGTCCCGTGTACCGCCCCGCCCAAATGGTGCGGCTGAAAGGCATACTGCGCCATTACGCCGGCGAGGAATACCGCAACCTTCCCGACGAGAAGGTGACGGTGGAAGTAAATGCTCCGTCCGGCGACACCGCCTTCAAGGCCGAACTTACGACGTCGGCATTCGGCTCTTTCGCCGCGGCGTTTACGTTGGGCGAAGAACCGCCGTTGGGCCGTTACTACGTCAATACGCGTTTCCGCGACCAACAGTTTACGTCGTACTTCGACGTCGAGGAATACCGTAAGCCGGAGTACGAGGTAGCGGTAGCCACCGCTAAAGATTATTACCTCGCGGGCGACGTTCTGGCTTTCGACGTTACGGGTCGTTATTATTTCGGCGAACCCGTTTCACGCGCCGAAGTGGATTACGCCGTCTACCGGAAGGCGGAATATTATTACGGGTGGCGCACCTATCGCTATAGTTGGTACTACGATTACGACGAATACTACGACTCCTACGGTTGGGAGTACGTGACCGGAGGCGAGGGGCGGCTCGACGACGACGGCCATTTTCGCGGGACGTTGGCTATCGAGCGGGGACTCTCGTACAATTACGAGTACCGCGTGGACGCCGTTATGACCGACGCGAGTCGCCGCGAGGTCACGGGTTCGGCGACGGCGCCGGTATGGCGCGCCGGCCTGGCGTTGTACGCCTATCTCGATAAGTATTTCTACGAGCCCGGCGACGCGGCCGTTATTACCTTCCAGAGCCGCGACCCCCTCGGGAAGCCGTGCCCGGCCGACGTCGTTTTTGAAATTACGACGCAACGTTGGGAGGAAAGCGAAACCACCGGGCGCGGTAAATGGGTCGAGGAGACGGTCGCGAAGGACGAGCTCGGCATAGGCGCCGGCGGCGAAGGGCGTTATCGCTTTATCCCCGACGAGATCGGCTACTACGCCGTGAAAGCTAAGGCCTACGACGAAGCCGGCAGCGGCGTCGAATATACGGTATCGTTTTACGTCGCCGACGAAAATTATTATCATTCTTATTACTCGGGCTCGGGCGTTACGTTGACTTTGGATAAAGAATCGTACGCGGCGGGTGACGTGGCGTTGGCGATGGTCCAGACCGATAAACCGGGTAGCGGCATCGTGCTAACGGTGGAAGGGGACGAACTATATAGCGCCCAGGTCGTACGCCCCGAAGGTAATACGGCGCTGGTAGAGGTCCCGATAGAGCGACGTTTTGCGCCCAAC
>CAZLXP010000142.1:0-5253 GCA_964563535.1 uncultured bacterium
CTCTTGGGAACCGCGGCCGCGGTTCTGCTGAATAAACCGCTATTCGTGAAGGGCGTCTTATGGTCGCCCACCGTCGCCGCCGCGGCGCCCCTCGCGGCGTGGAGTCTGGCCCGGCGGCCCGCAAGCGTCCGCTGGCGACTCGCGCTCGCCGGCTCGGCCGCGGCGTTGGTAAGTTTATCCCTGCTGGCCGTCGGCTCCGGCGCGTACGGCCACGCGTACGCCCTTATCTGGGCCAAGTTGCGGCTGGCGGGGGTGCATCCCGACGACCCGACGCGGCTCCCGGCCGGCGCGCGGATATTCTGGATGGGCCCGTACGGTACGACGACGTTGAAGCGGGCGCTCATAGAATACGGCCCGCTCCTCGTGGTGGCCGCATACGTCTTCCTCCGGTCGTGCCTCCGGCGCCTGAGCCGCTCGAAAACCGCCGACGGTTTAACTTTTTTCCCGGCGACAATGACGGCCGTAACCGCGGCCTCGTATTGGCTGTTGGTCCGGCTCACCATATTTTTCGCGCCCTGGGCGGCGGCGTTGGGTACGCTGCCGGCCGCGACGGCCCGCCGGCGGTGGGCTAAAATTTTCTGGGCGGCGCTCGTCGCGGCGCTGGTGGCGTTCCAATTTTACTGGGCGACCAACTACGGCCGGGCCAACCCGGTGCGGCGGTTGCTCGAGCTATTGCCCGAAAAAGAAGAGCCGCTTTGGGATTACGGCAAGAGCGATAACGACCTCTTCTCGTGGTTGAAGGAGAACACGCCCCCGGGTTCGGGTATCCTCGGCCAATTTGGCCTGAGCGCGTCCGTAATGTACTGGAGCGAAAGGCCGGTCGCGCTCCACCCCATGTTCGAGGTCCCCGAAATAAGGGATAAGATCGTCGAGGCCTCGCGGGGTTTCATGAAACCCGAAGGCGAGTTCTACGAGCTGTGCCGCCGGTGGCGCATCGCCTACGTCATTTTCAACGCCCCCGTGTTCCTGGTATACGAGCCCCCCGGCGACCGGTACTTCGCCGCGACGCCCCGCCCCCCCGCCGACGCGGTCGGCATGCTAATGCAATTCCGGCCCGAGGCGCTGACGCGTTTCCGCCTGGTCTACGAGACCTATTCTTTTCGGGTCTTCGAAGTAGGCCGGCCGTACGACGGTTACGCGGCCCGGCGCTATCATCCCTATTTCGACACCTCCCTGTTCGGCGAATTGCCCTCGCGCGAGTATTACCGCGACGTCACGAAAGCCATCGAGCGGGCGGACGAACATTACGCCCGGGGCCTGGGGCTGGAGCGCGCCAAACAATGGTCGGCCGCGGCGGGGCAATACGGCGTCGTGCTGAACCTCCACCCCGACTACGAAGAAGCGGAGATGCGGCTCGGATATTGCCTCGCCCAACTGCAACGATACGACGACGCCGCCCCCCACTTCCGGCGCGCGCTATACGTCGAGCCGGAGAACCCGGTCGCCCATACCTATATGGGGTCGTACTACTTCTCCACGGGCGACTACGGGGCCGCGCTCAAAGAATACCGGCGCGCGTACGAGCTCGACCCCGACGACCCTGAAAACCTCGACCGAATCCGCCTGGTGGAAAAAATTATGGCCGGCACATAGCCGGCCTTATTGACGCGGGAGGGATTTCGGTTTTAGCCTTCGCCTCGCGGCTCGGGCACGTATACCTTTATCCCCCAACCCAACTTCTCCTGCAGCAATTTGTAGAAATCTTTCTCCTCCAAACGTATCAGGCGGAGGCGCTTCTTGGCGCGGGTCACGTATACCCGGTCGCCCTCGGCGAGGTTATACGAGGCCTGGCCGTCCACCGTCATCACGACCTCTTCCTTGCCGCGCGTTTGGAGGTCTATGCCGACCTCGAGGTTGGGCGGAATAATAAGCGGCCTCACCGTAAGGGAGTGGGCGCATATGGGCGTGAGGAGCAGGACGTCCACGCGGGGGTCGACGATGGGGCCGCCGGCGGAGAGCGAGTAGGCCGTGGACCCGGTGGGGGTCGCGGCGATGATGCCGTCGCCCCGGTACGAGAAGAGCCGCTCGCGGTGGATATAGGCGTTGACTACTACGATCCGCGAAATGGCCTTCGGCCCCAGCACGAGGTCGTTGACCGCTAAAATATCGCGTTCGGTTTCGCCGCTCAAACGCTCGAGGCGTATGGAGAGCAGCATGCGGCTTTCCACCAGAAACCGGTCCGTCAGGATGGCGTCGACGGCGGTCTCCATGAGGCCGATGTCCATTTCGGAGAGGAAACCAAGGCCGCCGAGGTTGACGGCCAGCACCGGTACTTCGTTGGCCGCGACCAATCGACCTACGGACAACAGCGTCCCGTCGCCGCCGAAAGATATGACCAGGTCGCACGCCTCGCCCATCTCGGTTATCGCCACCCGGTCGCCCTTGAGATTCCCCCACACCGCGGTCCGCTCCTCGATCACGTAGCGCTGGCCGCGCTTCTTGAGGGCCTCCAGGCAAGTCGCCACGCCGTTCACGGCGTCCTTCTGCTTCCAGTTGGCAACGATGCCGAAGATATAACTATCGGTACCCGCCATAGTTACTATTTCGGCTTAGCGCCCGGCCCGGATCGACCGCAAGAGTTGCTGCGATTGGTCGAGGTACGAACGGCCTTTCTCCATGTCGCCCGTCTTATTATACAAAAGGCCCAGCGCATTCAGCGTTTCGGCGACCTCCATTTGGGCGCCCGCGTTCTTATAAAGGGCGAGGGCCTCTTCGTACTTCGTCGCGGCTTCTTTCAGTTGCTGCGTGCTCTCTTTCACCTGGCCCAAGTTAAAGAGGGCATCGGCCCGGCCGCGGTCGTTCCTGAGATTCTGATAGAGCGTCAGCGCCTCGTTGTATTTCACCTCGGCGGCGTCGAATTTCCCGAAGCCCGCCTCGACGCGGCCCTGTTTATTCGCCGAGAGGGCCAAGTTCTCTTTGTCGTCTACGCGGCCGTAAGTGACATAGGCGTTTTTATACGCCGCCGCCGCGGCCGGTAAGTTGGCGGTCTCGTACTCCGCGTCGCCCAGCGCGCGGTAACAGTAGGCGAGGTCGGCCTCGTACTTCTTGAGCGGTTTGTACGCCTCGACCGCTTGGGTATAACTCGTCTTGGCCTTGTCGTACTGAAGTTGAGCCATATATATGTCGCCGAGCTTACGGAGGCATCGCGCCTGGCCTTCCTCGTCCTCGGCCGCGGCGAAGGCCTGCTTGGCTTTGTTGTATGATTGGTCGGCGTCGCCGTATTCCTTCAGGGCTTCGCGGTATACGCCGGCGTCGTAATTGGTCTCGCCGATTTCCTTTTGGTTCTTGGCCTCGGCCAAAAGGGGCAACGCGTCGTCGCAATACTTCAGCGCGCTGCGGTAGTTCTCCTGGGCGCCGAGCGCCTCGCCGATCATCCGCAGCGCAACCCCCTCTTCGTTCTTCTTGGCCTCGCGGCGCCAGATGCGGAGCGCCTCGGTCAGCACTTTGTTGGACTCCTTGTAATTGCTCAGCTCGTAATACACGGCGCCGAGGTAAACGAGCGAGCGGGCGATCTCCTCCTGGACCCGGACCTCGCGCCACAAACCCAACGCCTCGGTGTGGCTCGTCCTCGCCGCCTCCCCCTCGCCGAGCCGCGCTTGCGCCGAACCGAGATGGTTCAACGACGTCGCGACGCCGGTTTTGTCACCCAGCGAGCGGTACGCGCCCAGCGCTTCGTTGTAAAGCGTTTTCGCTTTTTGGAAATAGGTCGGGTCGTCCTGGGTCACGCGGGGGCTTAGCCGCGACACGCCGATGAGCTCGTAGGTGAAGCCGAGGTGGTTTTTGATCTCGGCGACGAAGCCCTTATCGTTGAGCGGCGTCGCGGTGTCGAGCGCCGTGGCGAAGTTCTTCTCGGCGTCCGGAAGTTTCCCCTGGCGCAAGGCGAGTTGGCCGAGGTCGACGTAGAGCCGCGCGACCGCCGGCGCATTTTGTATTTTCTTCTGAACGCTCACGGCCTCGCCGAAGGACTTGGCCGCGACGTCGTATTGGCCGAGCTCAGCCTGGGCCAGGCCCGTCGCCCGGAGGGCGTCGCCCTCCGCCATGGGGCGGAGGGTGGCGCGGAAGACCTCGAGGGCATTGTTATACCGTTGGACCGCGCCGGCGTAATCGCGCTGGGCGGCGAGGGTAAGGCCGAGGTGGTAGTAAAAGTCGCCTTTGCCGGCCGAAATTTTCCCGCTCTTGTATATGGCTTCGGCGTCGCCGAAGTACTTGGCCGCGGTGGCGGTATCGCCCTGGGCCAGGAAGACTTCGCCCAGGCCGACGAGCGTCTGCGCCTTGCCGGCTTCGTCGTTCATGGCGTTGAAAATGCGGAGGGCCTCGTTGAATTCGCGGGCCGCGGTCCGGATGTCGCCCGATGCCAGCCGCGCTTCCGCCAGCTGGCGCTGCGACTCGCCGATGCCGGCCTGGTCGTGAAGTTCGCGGTACGTCTCGAGCGCCTGGCCGTGGGCCGCGAGGGCGGCGGCGGCGTTGCCCTTCCGCCGCTCCGCCCGGCCCAACGCGTTCAACGCCATCGCGACGTACGCCTTCTCGCCGGCGCGCTCGGCTAAGGCCTGACCCTTCTTGGCATCCTCGATGGCCCGGTCGAAGAGGAGCTCGGCCTCGAACAACGTCGAGCGGTGGACCAGGACGCGGCTTTGGCCTACGTCGTCGCCGGCGCCGGTATAGAATTGAAGGGCGAGGTCGAAGTTCTTTTCGGCCGTCTTGTAGTCGTAGCGGTCGTACCCGATTATACCCATCTGAAGTTCGCAATAGCCCTGGCCGCCGTTGTCGTTAAGCTTTTTATAAACCCCCTCCGCCCTCTTGTAACTGGATATCGCGTCGTCGGCGTTGCCGGCGCGGTATTGCACCCGGGCAAGGTCCACCGCCGTGCCCGCGGTGGCGGGGTCGTCTTTCGTTTCGGTGAAGCCGTCGAGGGCTTGTTGGTATTCGGCCTGCGATTGGTTCAGGTTGCCCTGGTTCTCGTAGGTGGCGCCGAGGCGGCGGTGGGTACGCGCGACCCAATGGTTCTCGTTCAGGGCGCCGAAACCGCTGAGGGCCGACTTGTAGGCCGAAAGCGCGTCGTCCAGCGCCCCTTTCGTCTCCTGACCTTCGCCGGCGTAATATTGCGTCTCGGCAACGCCCATCTTATCCTGGACTTGCTGGTAGACGGCCAGCGCGTCGTTGTGGTATTTCAAACCGCTATCCGGTTGTTTGAGGGCGACGTACACGCGCCCTATCCAGTTCATGGCGAGGGCGGCGCCTTTATCGATGTTGAGC
>CAZLXP010000143.1:0-5199 GCA_964563535.1 uncultured bacterium
TTGTCCGCGAATGACCCGGGGCACAAAGGCAGACGGATTAAAAACCGCATGGTGAAATGGCGACGAAAATAGCTAGCATAACTTTAATTACCGGGTGCATCTCGGCCGTCTCGTGGGCAACCGGAGTTTCCGGGACCGAAGTTACCGCGGAGATGGCCAAAAGAGCCGCATTATATTATTTCCTTAAGACGTGCGGATGGTCGTGTTCTAAAAATTTCGAATACTTTCGCATCTCCGAACCCAAGGTTATTAAGTCATACCGCGGCGACCGCCAATGGTACAACTTTTATTTTACGGTTGGCGCCGACCCGCTACCTACGCGCGCGGAATTAGCCGAATGGGTGAAGACCGGCCAAATCGAGCCAAAGGGCGGCCATATTCGCTTCTTAGATATCGCGGCTGATAAGGACATAACGCCTTGCAGCATCGTATGCAGCGGTATCCCGTCCTATATTAAGCAGCGTCCTTTCGCCGAAAATTACGTGCGGACGGTTAGCGGCGTGAACAGAATTAAATTATTACGTATTTTCTATACCACCAAGGACTTACGGGAAAAGGCCGCTTGCTTCGAGTACGAAGCGGGAGGAAAAAAATATATAGTAACCGGTTTTCACCTCAGGCAATATACCCCCGACGAAATCCCCGACGAACCTCGGGGCTATGACGTAGAACGTATAAGGGTAATTTGGGAAGACGTAGAAGAAAGGATTCAACCGGATTTATCGAGCCGGGGCAAAATATACTTCCGTGAAGTAGACCCACCCTTTTAAATTGAAATAAATAGGCTTTAATCGCGGATAATTAACGGTGATATCCCAACCTCTGAACGATAACGGTAATAAGAAGCGCCGCGTCGCCGCGGTAACGCGCCGGCTGGTAAGGGCGTACGGTACGCCGCGCCGGCGACGCCTGCCCCCCTTCGACGAGCTCGTGCAAACGGTCCTCAGCCAGAACACCACCGACGCGAACAGCGCGCGGACCTTCGCCTCGCTGCAAGAACGGTTCCCGCGTTTCGAGGACCTCGCGACCGCGGACCCCCGGGCCATCGCCTCGAGCATACGCCTCGGCGGCCTGGCGCGCGTCAAGGCGCGATACTTGAAAGCCGTGACGCGGGAAGTCCTGCGGCGACGGGGCAACACGGATTTATCCTTTTTAAAAAAAGTGGACGACCGGGAGGCGCTGGCGTGGCTCGAGAGCCTGCCCGGCGTCGGCGCCAAGACGGCACGCGTCGTCCTGCTCTTCTCGTTCGGCCGCGACGTCTTCCCGGTGGACACGCACATATTGAGATTGACGAAGCGCCTCGGCCTTGTCCCGGCCAAGGCGACCGCCGACGCGGCCCATAAATTTTGGGACGAATATTGCCCGCCGGGCAAGGCGCACGAGCTGCACCTCAACCTGATACGGCACGGCCGGGAAGTATGTACGGCGCGGCGGCCCGCGCACGACGCGTGCGTCCTGGCCGAAATCTGCCCCTCGCGCGGCCGGCCTTTATGAAGATACTATTCCTATCGGACCGCTCGCTGAACCACACCCGCCGCTGGGTGGAGTACTTCCACGGCGCGGGCCACGAGTGCCACCTCATTACTTTCGAAGAAGGCCCTTCCGTTCCCGGCAAGACCTATTATATTGAAAGCCGGCTGCCGCGGAGCTTTATGGTCAAATACCTCGCGCACCTGCCGACGGTCCGCAGACTGGCGCGAGCCATAAACCCGGACGTGGTATCCGCTCAGGAATTAGGTTCGTACGGGCCGCTGGGGATATTATGCGGCATCAGGCCGGTGGCGGCGTCGGCCTGGGGCACCGACGTCCTGCTCGCGCCGGACTGGTCCTGGCTCCACCGCAAACGCGTCGAGTTCGTCCTCAAGCGCGCGGACCTCATCACGTCGATGGCGGACCACATGACCGCGCGCATCGTGGCGCTGGGCGGCGACCCGGCCAAGGTCGTCGTGAACCGCTTCGGCGTCGACGAGAACGTCTTCGCGATGACGGCCCGGGCCCCTCGCGCCGCGGAAGAGGTCGTCCTCATCCACACCCGCCACTTCAAACCGGTATATAATTTCGGCCAGCTCCTGGCCGCCCTTCCCCACGTCTTCCGGGAATTGCCCCGGGCGAAGCTCGTCTTCCTGAGCGACGGCGTCCTGCGGCCGCGGGTAGAGGCGCAGGTCCGCGCGATGGCCTTAGCCGGGCGCGTCTCGTTCCTGGGGTCCGTGCCGCCCGCGGAGGTCGCGGCTCAGCTGTGCGACGCGGATATATTTATCACGACGTCGCGTTCCGACGGCGCGAACATATCGCTGTTGGAGGCGATGGCGACCGGCTGCTTCCCGGTGGTGACGGACATCCCGGCGACCAGGCAATGGTTTGACGCCGGGGCGGAAGGTTTGTCGGTCCCGCTCGACGACGCCGCGGCGCTGGCGGAGGCCATAATCAAAGCCGCCCGCGACGCCGGCCTGCGCGAACGCGCCCGCGAGCCTAACCGTAACGTAGTGTTGGCGAAAGGGTTGTGGCGGGACAATATGCGGCGAAGCGAGGAGGCGTTCGGGGCGTTAGCGCGGCGGTTCGGCAAGCGTGTCTGAAAAACGACTACGCGCCGTCGAAGTATGCTATATTGATAACGTAATGGTTAAGGAAGAAATTTTCGCGACCATCGCCGAAAACTTACGCCGTTTGTTCGGTAAGCGGTTGGTTGCGATAAAGGTTTTCGGCTCGTACGCGACGGGTGGGGAGACGGCCGACAGCGACGTCGACATTTTAATCGTCCTCGACGCCGCGGAAGAGGGGCACGTCGAGGCCGCGGCTCGAGCCCGCGGGGCGCTCCAGCTGCCGGTGCCAGTCGACGTACTCGTGAGAACGCGGGACCAGCTCGCCAAACGGCTGGGCCTCGGGGACGACTTCTTCGGCGATATTGAATCGACCGGTAAAACGGGAAGAAGCGCTATCGCCGTTTATGAACGGAGCACCGCGAAATATTAACCGGAATAAAAGTTAAAACAAAGAGCATTGAACTTGGGAGTTCGAACGTTTTTATATCCCGTCTTTAGTTAGGACATAGGAATATCACCGCCATACGGTATTTTCATGAGAGAGGTAATACGATGGGGTCAAATAACGTACTTATATCCAAAAAAAGTCTAAAAGATTTAGCGAGCGAAGTTGACCGCGAATTTCAGTTTTTTAGGAGGAGAGCAATAAAAACAATACCTAAAACGTTTACGTCTTTAGCAATAATGTATTGGGGCGGTTTCGTATTGGGGGTTTCAGTGGTTATAGCCGCGATTATCTTTGCTTTTATCGGTAAAACGGCGTGGGTTATTCCCGTTTTTATAGCTTTAGGGCTCGGTGACATAATTGTCCTAACTATTATCCACACCCCAGAGAAGTTGCTTGGAAGTCGCGCTAAACTGATACAGCTACAAGGCGTATTTTACAACTGGTGTTGCGTTCACGACGAGTTATACCGCTATATCGATATGGTAATAAAACAAGGATTGGAAAATCCTGCGGGGGCAATTAATGAAATAAAGGAATTAATTCGAGAAATGAACGATAATACGGAAAGAATGGTGAATGCAATGCAAAATTATAAAAAAACCCAATAGAAAAATGCGGTATATTGTGTCCAAGGTATACCCCCGTAGTTATTTATAAAAAGATGAGGTAGGAAACTACGGCCAAAAACAAGAAAAAAAAAGACCTACAGGATACGCAATACTTATTATACGAACCTAAAGCCACGAAGGTACGTGAGTGGCTACGTTTCGCAATTGAGATAATCGTATTATCGGTCATAATATTTTACGCCATACAAACGTATGAACTACGAATAAGTACCGACGAAACCGTTAAGCTAATCACTAAAGAAATAAACCTATCTTTGGAACCCCGATTGTCTTTAGGGGGCCACCAGGACGAAGCGAAGTATATTGAATACATCAATAATGTTGAAGGATATTCCGAAAACGACATTATGAAATATACGGAAGCCGCGAGATTAGTCCCAGCGGTAGGCGGCTATTTTTATTTCTTTAAGAATATATCGCCGAACACTGCTTTTCAAGTCGTATTAATAGGTTACGAAATCAACGAACAGGAATATAGTATAGGCCATCACGTAACTAGCTATATCCTCCCCGGTTCAAAAGCAATGACCTTTCTCGAAAAAGCGGAAAGCGAAAACGAGGTAAGCGAACATCTGAAACAGGTTTACGAAAGGGACGTACTTTCGGATTTAAATAGTATGCGTGTTTTCGAAATACCTGAAGCTACGTGGTGCTTCGTTTTACTATATTTAGATTATACTAATAACCTTTACGCATTAAGACGATCCGGCATCGAAGTCGAAGGGGAAGGTAATAAATTAAACCTATCGAAATATTACAACCTAGGGAAAAATTAGAAACGCTGCAGTTGTTGCCTTAGCCGGTTTTACCATTACCCGCCCTTCCGATATGCTACCGACAGGAATGTCGGCGCCACCCAATCGAAGGTTAAAACAAATCCCCCGTCTCGGCGTTGTCCTCATCCCCCGGCGGCGCCAGCGCCTCCGGGATTTCATTTTTCATTCTCACGTACAACAAAAGCGTCGCGGCGAGGTCGTAGAGGTTGTGCCGTAGTATCGGCTCGAGCGCCCGGGCGTCGCCCACCATGACGAACCGCTCGTAAAGTTCGGGGACCTGGCTGGAGAGGATATCGGCCGGCCGCTGGACGCCCAGCACGTACCGCTCGGCGTCCGCCAGGCCGCAGGCGGGCATACGGAACCGTTCTTTATAATACCGACGGACGAGCCATAGCAAGTCGACGTGGCGCCGCGGCTCGTCGTATGGCAGCCGCCAATAGCGAAGGCGGTCGCGGATTATGGGGAGGTCAAAGGTCCGGCCGTTATATGAGAATAGCGTCTCGACGCGGCCCAGCGCGGCGACGGCGGCCTGCAGGACCGCCCACTCCTCTTCCGGGTGGCCGGCGAGGTATTGCTCGATGGCGACGCCGGCGTCCGATATAAGGCCGAAGCCGACGAGGAAGAGAGGCTTGGGCGTGCGGCCCAGCGACTCCACGTCTAAGGCCGCGCAAATACGGCCGAAGGTCGCCGGGAGTTCCGGCCGGGGGTAACCCGCGGGCCAGGGCGGCCGGCAGAGCCAAAAACCCTCCCCGCGCGAAGCGGGCCACAATTGCTCGAGGGCGACGACGCGGTCGGCGGGCGGCTGG
>CAZLXP010000144.1:0-5170 GCA_964563535.1 uncultured bacterium
TCTTTACGCAGAAAATATACTTGACAAGGAGGCCGATTTGCGGTTATATTATACGTAAGGCAGAAACGAGGGTAGTATGTGATTTAGAGAATATAACTAAGCCGGCGCGCCCCTTACGGTAGCGGCGGTTTTTTATTTTTCGACGGCAGGCTTGCCGCAACTAAGCACAATTACAAACCGGCCCTCCTCGATAACGTAACCGTAGGGAGTGACTGATATGGTGGGGAAGTTAATTACTTTCGTATGGCTGTTTTTTTGCGTTAAGGGCGCAAGTTACGGCGACGTATGGAAGTTGTATGCTTCGTACCCCACACCCGGGCCCAATCCGCGGGGTTACTCGAGCTTGCACCCGGGAGCGGGTTATATAGTTATGGACGGCGCTGCCCCACGGATTTATTATTATTCTTGGGAACGGGCCGCCATCCTTTCAAGCTTTCGGCCTCCGGGAGGTCCCGGCGCTTGGGGCATTTTTTATCGTGACCCCGAGCTATATATAACCAATAACCTTACGTCGTGGATATACAAGACTACGACGCAGGGTTCGGTAATAACGTCGTTCCGTTGCCCTCTCGACGGCCCGGCGGACTTAGGTTTTAAGGCTTACTATCCAGTAGGTTTATTAGTTGCGATACCCGACCGTAATTTAATCGCCCTTTTAGATTGGACAACGGGTTCGCTCGTAGGTACGTACGCCGGGCCGGGAAGCCGGCCCACCGCGGCGAGCGGTTACGCTCACATCTACATTGCCGATGCCGGTACGCATACGATATACGAGAACGGCGTTCCGATTATAACGGGTATCCAAAACCCCGTAGGGCTGGGTTCCACGTGGTTTATGGAACCCCCTTACGACAAGTATATATACGTAATCGACGACGCGACGGACCGCTATTATTTCTACTACCGTAGCAGTAGCGGCGTTGAACCGGCCTCCTTGGGTCGGGTTAAGGCGTTGTTCCAGTAGGGGCGACTGGCCAGTCGCCCCAACGCGACTACCTTCCCCCGCGTCGTCTTGGTTGGGTAAAGGAGAAGATATGAAACGGACCGTATTTTACGCCGTAGCCTTTTGGACCGTCGTCGCAATTCCGGTTTTAGGCGATTATGTATACGAAGGCCAGTGGGGCTCCCGCGGCTCCAGTTACGGCCAATTCGATAGGCCCCGCGAAGTAGCGTTAGCCCCTAACGGCAACGTTTACGTTGCGGATACCTACAACAGCCGCATCCAATACTTCACGGCTACGGGTGCTTTCGCCGGCGCGTGGGGTAGCCGCGGTTCCGGTAACGGTTATTTCAATTATCCCGAAGGAATAGTAGTAGCGCCCAACGGGAACGTATACGTCGCCGACACGCAGAGACACCGCATACAATATTTCAATCCCGCCGGGTCGTTCCTCGGTAAATGGGGTACGCAGGGCACCGGGGACGGCCAATTCGACCGCCCCATTCGCGTCGCCATCGCCCCCAACGGTAACGTTTACGTCGCGGAATACTATAACCACCGCGTCCAATACTTCACCTCGAGCGGCTCGTTCCTCGGCAAGTGGGGGTCGTACGGCACCGCGTGGGGCCAGTTCAATCAGCCCCATGGCCTTGGCTTCCTCTCGACCGGCTCGCAGGTCTACGTCACCGAAGCTTTAAACCATCGCCTCCAATACTTTACCTCGACGGGTAGTTTCCTCGGGATATGGGGGGCGTACGGTACGAGCGACGGCCAATTCAACAGGCCTGCGGGCGTAGCCGCCTCGCCGGTGGGCAGGATTTTCGTAGCCGACGCGTATAATAACCGCATCCAATATTTTACGCCGAGCGGTTCCTTCCTCGGCAAGTGGGGTACGCGCGGGTCCGGCAACGGCCAGTTATATTGGCCCCTTGGCGTTGCCGTTACGCCGACCGGTAGCCGCGTATACGTAGCGGATTCGTATAACCACCGCATTCAGTATTTCCGCGAGTCGTTTCCCGCCGTGGCCCCGTCGTCGTTAGGGGGAATTAAGGCGTTGTTCCGGTAGGGTACGGGCGACTGGTAGGGGCGACTGGCCAGTCGCCCCTACTTCCCGTAACCAAAAAAACCCGGCGTTTCGCCGGGTTTTATTATTAACAAGACAAATTATTTTCCCGTTATTCGCCCGGGCCGGGGCCCGCCTCGCGCGGCGGCCCGGCTTCCTCTTTCGCGGCCCCGGCTTTTTCCAACGCCCGGGCCGCGGCCTCCATCTCCGCCCGCGCCGACGCCTTTATCGCCTCCCGGGCGTACGCCGCCACCAACCCCTCGCCGTTACTTTTCAAATACTCGAAGAGGTAATGCCGGCCCGCGGGATAATCGCCGGCGCGAACGTCGAGCTCGCCCAGCACGTATAGGCCGTAGCGGAAATCCGGCCGCGCGGCCGCGAGTTCCCGCAGTAACGTCGCGCCCTTGGCCGCGTCGCCCGCCTCCGCCGTCGCGAGGGCGAGCATTAAGATTACCTCCTCGTCTTGCGGCGCGAGGGCGTTGGCCCGGGCGAGGGTCCCGGCGCCTCGAGCGTAGTCGCCGGCCTCGTAGTACGTCGCGCCCAGCTCGAAGGCGACCGCCGGCTCGTCCGCCCGGGCGGCGTAAGCGGCCTTAAACGCCGCGAGCGCTGCGGCGTAGTCGCCCCTGGCCCGGCGTTCGCGGGCCTCGCGCACCAGCGCGAACGTCTCGATAACGTCGCGGTGTCCTTTAAGGCTTTCGAACGGGATGGTGACGCGTTCGCCGGCGTCGAAGGGGACGTCGGCCGCGCGGCCGGCCTCGCGGCTGAGCGTTTTCGTCAGGTTCTCGTCGCCGCCGAAGCGCGCGCTCAGCGCCGCCAACGAGTCGCCCCGCCGGCCCTCGTACATAAAATAACCGGCGGGTCTTGGGGGCCCGCAAGCGATTACGAATAACGCCGCCGAGGAGACGAATGGTATGGCCCTTCTCACCGCGGCGCCTCGACGACCTCGCCTTCGCGGACGGTCAGGATGACTACCTTTTTCTCCAACGTCCCGTCGGCGCCGCGCAGCGTCGTGACGCCGGTTATGCCGGGAAAGTTCGCGACGGCGTCGAGGCGTTTTTTTATCTCGGCCCCCGTTTCGGCCGGCGGGTATATGACGGAGAAAATTATCTTGGCGGCGTCGTAGGCGGCGGCGGCCAGGTAGTTGGGGAACTCGGCCGTGCTGCGCCGGTAGCCCGAGACGAACGCCCGGACCGCGGCGTCGGGCGAATCGGCGTAGAAGCCCGCGGTGAAGTACGCGCCCTCGGCGTATTTGCCCGCCATCTGGATGACGCGGTTCTCGTTCCAGCCGTTGGCGCCGAGGATATACGCCGAGACGTCCGAGAACGTGAGCTGGGGCAGGAGGCGCACGACCTCGTCGTAGTGGCCGGGGAGATACACGGCGTCGGCGCGGAGCCATTTGATTTTTTTCGTATACGGGGAGTAGTTTATCTCGCGCTTGCTCGGCTGAAGGTTCGGGTCGATGAGCGGATACTCGACGGTGCCGACGACGTTGCCGCCGGCGCCGCGCACCGCTTCCGTGAAGGCGTCGCGAAGGTCGGCCCCGTACGGGTTGGCGGGATATAAGACGGCGAAGCGCTTGAGGCCCAGGTTGCCCACGGCGTACGCGGCGATGTTAGCCGTCTCCGTTTCGCACGTCAGGCCGTTAACGTAGATGTAGTCGTTCAGCCGGGAGAGGTCGCCGTCGGTGGCGGCGGGCGACAACGCCGGCACCTGGTTGGCGTGGCACAGCTCCGCCACCGCCCGCACGTCGTTGGTCAGCGCCGGGCCGATCAAAGCGACGGCCCGCGCCGTATAAATAAGTCGCCGCGCCCCTTCCACCGCGCCGTCCTCGGCCGCGCCCGTATCCTCGAACACGAGCGTTGCCGGTTCGTCCGGCCGGGTTTGGTTGTTCTCGGCGGCGGCCATCTCGATGCCGGCCCGCATCGCCTTCCCGTATACCTCGTATTCTCCCGAGAGCGGCAAGAGGACGCCGACGACGAGCGGCGCCCGGCCCAGCTTCGCCCGCACCGACGCCAGCAGCGCCTCGGCCTCCCGGCCGGCGTCGAGCTCGGCGTATTGCCCGGCGACGACGTCGAGCACTACCATCGCTTTTTCGTAGTCCTTGCGTTTTACCTCATGTTCGCCCAGTTTAAATAATACCTCCGCCGCCTCCGGCGACGCGCGGTAATCCTCGAGCCTCTTGCGCAGTTGTTCGGCCGTAAGGGCCTCGTCCGCCAGGTTGCCGATGCCGCGCACCGCGCGTTTGTAATACCGGCCCTTCTTGCCAAAGGATACAACGCGCAGAAGGCGCTCGAGCGAACGGTGGTATTCGCCCATCCTGAAGTACGCCTGCGCGGCGAGGAACGTCGCGTCGTCGAGGTAGGGCGAGTCCGGGAAACCCTCTTCGAACTTTTGTAAAGCCAGCGCGGCGGCGGGGTATTCGCCCAGGGCGAAGTTGCACATGCCGACGCGGAGGCCGGAGGCCGCGGCGAACGGGCCGCCCGGTTCCCGCTCCAGGACGTCGCGGTATAGTCTGAGGGCGCTCGCGTAATCCTTGCTTTCGTAATAGCGTTCGGCCCTTTCGAAGTCGCCGGCCACCGTGGCGTCGACGGCGCCGGCTATCGCCGCGGCCAGGACCCATAATACGAGCGCGATTATGGCTTTGGTTCTCACTTCATACCGACCTTTGAATTTGAATTCTACCACTGTCGAATCGCGGTGTCAACTGCGGCGCCTCGCCGCGTCATTACCACATAAAAATGTCACATAATTCCCGAATAAGAATGGCACAAGGGGCGGAGGCCGCGGCCTGCGGCGCGCTGGCCCGGGCGGCCCCGTGGCTCCGAGAGGGCGGGCCGACGGTCCCGGAAAGCATAAATATATTATATTAAGCAAAATGCCGGATTTATTAATTGGAACCATAAAAAATGTTTGACTTTTAACGGATTTTTTGTTATAAATCTCCGTTTACCTTAGAGGCGGAAATCCGGGGGTGTAACCCCCGGAAAATAAAGTTAAAACTACGCGCGCCCCTATCTCGGTTATGAGGAGGTTGAGCGGGTTAGGGGTAAGGTGTGGGTTTGTATCGTTAAATCGCCGCGCTTAGTTGGCGGCGGAGGTTACGGACATGGCCAAGGCTAAATTTGAGCGGACGAAGCCGCACGTGAACGTGGGGACTATAGGGCACG
>CAZLXP010000145.1:0-5148 GCA_964563535.1 uncultured bacterium
TTATAGCCCGTGAATAATCCCCCTTCGTTACCGCAATACAGTTAATTAGATTATAATAACGGGCTATATTGGTATCACCTATCAAATTTAAATTATCCGCGAACCCCTCTAATGCGACTTCGGCCTTATCGTAATCTCCCGCTTCAACTAATTCCTTTGCCCTATCAATACGACTAAGAATATAATCTATTTTACCTTTTTTATCCTCATCTAATGCTCCGGGGATTATATCCCTTTCAGTGTAATCGGAGGTAATACCACGTGAATCCGCTCGTGCCGCCCTTATTTCCGATACGATTTCGTATTGACTATCTAAAATACGTAATCCTAAAGCATATTGTAATTGGTCCGCCAATTTAAAGCTAGAAGCGAATCTTTCAGCGATTTTTTCCAAAACTTCTCTTACTAAAGCAGCCTTTTCTCCGGTTAAACTTTCTAAAAAACGGTCTACTTCTTCCTCCGAAGAAATACCCATGGCTGCTTCAGTTAAAAAAGCGGCGACTTCCGGTTTCGAAATGAATTCGTAAAATTCAGCATAATCTAAGACACACGTTTTTCCCTCGCAAACTTCAATAATAGTATTATTAACTACTGTAGCGATCGTAACTCCTTTTCCCAAAACAGAACATGCCATAGCTAGGTCAGCGCTATATTCCAACGCCTCTCTCAATTTTCTTAACCCTTCTAAAGCATTTGATATAATCATTAATTAATCCTCCTTTTACGACGTAGTATTATTATCCCACGTATAAACAATTATTCCACAAAAAAAGTATTTTAATAAAAAAGGGCCGACTCGAAAGTCGGCCTTACTTTTTTAGGTCGGCCCTCCTGTCGCCGTATCCCCCAGCCGTCAGAAATTGAACATCGGCCCGGCGCGGACGAACGGCCCTGATAAATCGACCTCGGGCGCCGGGGCCATCTTCGTGCCCACCTGCTTGAGTTCGCCCTCTGGTATACTCATAAAGAAATAGCCCGCCTCGCAGCCGACGCCGAGCCAGGGTAAGAGCCGGTACTGCGGCGCGACGAACGCCTGCGCCGACCAATTCAGGCCGTCCAATTCGGAGACGTACGTCGCGGACTCCGGAAAGGGCACGTTGCCGAAGCGGTAGGGCGAGCTCGATATGGTCTTGACGTAGGTTAACGTGAGGATGCCGGCGCCGCCGCCGGCGAAAAAGCCCCACCGCTCGCCGACGTACGTCTTATAACCGGCCACTAATTGGTGGACGCCGAAACCTATCTCGCAATTTTTAACCACCCCGTCGTCGAAGATGCCACCCGTCGAGAACGCCCAGCCGCCGCCGTAATAGCCGAGCTGAAGGCCGCAGGCGAAACTATACCGGAAGGTCGCGCCCATCATCGGCGTGGAACCGGGCGTCGCGAGGCCGAGGGCGTCGAACTCGTCGCTTATGCCGTCGAGGGTCGGGAAGTTGGCGCCGAAATAGACCGCGCCGCCGGTCCCCACCGGCCGGTAATCCTGTGCGCCGGCCGCGGCCGCAACCGCGAAAACCAAACCTAAAATCGGAATTAACTTCATCGTTGCTCCTCGCTCGACGTCCCGTTTGAAGCTCACGCCGCGGCTTTGGGCCGCGGGAAAAGAAGGACCACCAAGGCCGTCACGACGAAGGCCTCCACGGCCCAGGAAACCAGCCACGCGAGCACCAGTAGGTCGGGGAATTTGAAGTAACGATAAACGTCGGCCGCCCGCGGCACGACCCCTATTAGTAGTAGCATCGCCCAGAATAAGACGAACTTTTTCCAGAAACGCTCCGGGCGACCGCCCTGGAATATGGCGAACGCCAAAACGTAAAAGAAGCCGACCGCCAGGTCGAAGAAAAACCCCAGGAGTACGACCTCAAAACGCTGGTCCTTGAAAAAGGCTTCCACGTCGCCCGTGAGAGGGCTCAAAATCAAATGAGTCAAAGTGCCGAGTATCGAAAGCGCCAACCCGGCGACGACGCCGACCAAGAGTATACGGCCTAACTTTTCCATGGCTCGCTCCTTTACCTCCAGTTTATGGGACAAGATAACACGTCATCGGCGTTTAGTCAACGAACTATGCGCCGCGAGGCCCGAATTCCCTCGCCGCCGAGAGTGCTATAATGTTATAATTAGTTTTATTCAATAAATTTATTACTCTATAATCCTATACCCGAGAGAAACCTTGAAAGTAATAATCGTCATCCCCAGCTACAACGAGGCCGCAACGCTGCCGGCGACGCTGGCCGCGTTGCCCCGGGAAATACCCGGCGCGGCCGCGGTCGAGACGCTGGTGGTGGACGACGGCTCGAGCGACGACACCGCGGCCGTGGCGCAAGCCGGCGGCGTCACGCACGTCGTGCGGCACAAGCGCAACCTCGGCCTGGCCGCCGCCTTCCGGACGGCCGTCGACGCGGCCCTGGCGCGAGGGGCCGACGTCATCGTCGGCACCGACGCCGACAACCAATACGCCGGTTCGGACGTCGCGAAGCTCGTCGCGCCCGTTTTAGCGGGCGAGGCGGACCTGGTCGTGGGGTGCCGCGACATCGGCGCCGTACCTCACTTTTCGCCTCTTAAAAAAATATTGCAGCGGGCGGGGAGCTTCGCCGTGCGGTCGCTTTCGGGCCTCAAGGTCGCCGACGCGACGAGCGGCTTTCGCGCGTATAGCCGCGAGGCCGCGCTTAAGCTCGTCGTCCTATCGTCGTTCACATATACGTTGGAAACACTCATTCAAGCCGGTTATAAGGGCTTAACCGTCAAGCAAATACCGGTGCGGGTCAACCCGCGGGCGCGGCCCAGCCGTCTTTTCAGTTCCATCCCGGAATACTTACGGCGGTCTATCAATACCGTAACGCGCGCCTACCTGCTGTTCAGGCCGCTGAGGGTGCTCGGCTCGTTGGGGGCGATAATTTTCGCCGCGGGCTTATTCCTTCTGGCGCGCTTCCTATACTTCTATTTCACGATACCCGGGCCTACGGGCCACGTCCAGTCGCTCGTCGTCGGCGGCGTCCTCATATTACTCGGCTTCCAGGTCATTATCATCGCGCTGACCTCGGACCTCGTCGCCGCCAACCGCCGCCTCCTGGAGGACGTGCTCTACCGCATCAAACTAAACCAATACCATCGCCCATGACGCGCATCCTCGTCTGTTCCTCGACGTTCCCCCTCGGCGCCACAGACCGACGGACGGCGCGCTTTGTCTACGACCTGGCCGCGGCCTTGGCCTCGCACGCGGACGTAACGGCGCTCGCGCCCCATCACCCCGGCGCCGCCCTGACCGAAAAGCTTGGCCCGGTCGAGGTCCGGCGCTTTAAGTACTTCCTTCCCTCGGCATGGGAACGGCTCGCCGACGGCACCGGCATCATGGCGAACGTCAACCGCAACCCGTTGGCGAAAATTCAGGCCCCGTTCCTCTTGTGGTGGTTTCGCCGGGCGGTGCAACGCCTCCTCCGCAACTACCATTTCGACGCCGTAAATACCCATTGGCTCGTCCCGGCCGGGTGGGCGGCGGGCCCCGTCGCCGCGCAGGCGGGCACCCGCCACCTGTTGACCGTCCACGCCGCGGACGTCTTCCTCCTCCAACGCGTACCCTGGGGTCGCCGCGTCGCGGCGCGCGTCGTCGCCACCGCCGACAAGGTCTTCGCCGACAGCGAATTCACCATCGAGGAAACGAGCCGGTTGGTAGGGCGCGACGTCGACGCCGTCGCGGCCACGGCGGGCGTGGACGTCGCGACGTTCGCGCCGGCCCGCGCGCCGGCCGAAGCCAAGGCCGAGCTCGGCTGGCCTCAGGCGCCCGCGGTGCTCTTCGTCGGAAAGATGGTAGAAAAGAAAGGGTTAAATTACTTAATCCAAGCCATGGCAAAAATCAGGTCCGCGGCGCCGACGGCGCGCCTCGTCGCGGCGGGCGACGGCCCCCGGCGCGCCCGCCTCCAGGCTTTAACGCGCAAGCTGGGCCTTGCCGACGCCGTAGCCTTCGTAGGGCCCCAAAGCCACGACGAACTGAAATTAATGTACAACGCCGCGGACGTCCTGGCCGTCCCGTCCATCGTGGCGCGCGACGGCGAGACCGAAGGGATGCCGACCGTAATCCTCGAGGCGTTCGCCGCGGCGTGCCCGGTGGTGGGCAGCCGCGTCGCCGGCATCCCGGAATTCGTCCGCGACGGCGAGACGGGCTTCCTGGCCCGAGCGGCCGCGCCGGACGACCTCGCGGATAAAATAATCAAAACGTTGGAACTGGGCCGCGATTATTTCGCCTCGCGCTGCCGGGCCGTCGCCGCCGGCCAAGACTTCGCAAAACTAGCCGCGCTTTACGCCGAGGCGGCGGAGATTTAACGTTGGACCTCGCGGCGAATTGGCGTAAACTGCGCGCGCGGGAGGCGGGCCGCCGCGGATACTTCTGGCTGACCCCCGGCCTCTACGCCCTCTATCGAGGAATCCGCGACTACGGCGTCGCGAAACTTAAAGGGCGGATTCTGGACGCCGGCGCCGGCTGCGGCGCCTGGGCGCCGATACTACGAGAACGCGGCGACGTCGTCGCGGTGGACCTCTCGCGCCAGGGGCGGCCCGACGTGGCCGCGGACCTGAAAAACCTTCCCTATCCCGACGACACGTTCGACGCCGTTTTTTGCTCGCAAGTGCTCGAGCACGAACCCGAGCCGGCGGCGCTGCTCGCGGAGTTATACAGGGTTATAAAAGTAGGCGGCGCGCTCGTCCTCACGGCGCCCCATTTGAGCCGCTTCCACGACGCGCCGCAAGATTATTTCAGATTCACGGCCTCGGGCCTGCGGTCTCTGGCGGAAGGGGTCGGCTTCGCGACGGAGGAGGTCAGGCCCTGCGGCGGCCTCCTTTCGTTCCTCGGCCACAACTTAAACGTCCTCGGCTTGGCGCTCACGGCCCCCGTTCCCGTAATCGGGCGCCTCGCCGTCGCGGCGGCCAAACTCAAGTCGCCGCTGTGGGCCGCGCTGGACCGCGCCTTTGACCGCGGCGGCCTGTTCGCGTTGAATTGGATGCTACTGGCTCGGAAACGATGAAAAGCGAGGCGGCGGGTTACGCGACGCCGCCGGACCAGCTCGCGCGGCTCGCGGACCTTCGCCGCGGCGTACGCAAGGGCCGCAAGATAAAGCGGGTCCTGGAGGAAGAATTGGGGCCGGCGCCGTGGCCCGGCCTGCG
>CAZLXP010000146.1:0-5131 GCA_964563535.1 uncultured bacterium
GCGAGGCTGTCCGAGGTATCGATAACGGCGCCGGGCCGTCCCCGCGCCCGGAGCAGACGGCCCAACTCGAGCCGCGGCGTCGGCCGCCGGTACCGCGCCGTCGCGACGCTCGCGGCCGAAGGCCGGCATTCTCCCTCGCCCGCCAACACGTGCAAGCCCGCCTGCGCCCAACCCAGTTCTCCGCTCACGAAGAGAACGTCCCCCGGCGACGCCCCGTCCCGCGTTAAAACTTTGCCGCCCGGGGCCTTACCCAGTATCGCCATCGCGAAAAACAGATTGGCCGGGCTCGCGACCACGTCCCCGCCGACCAGCGCCAGGCCTTCTTTACGGGCGAGCGCGGCCGCGCCGTCGAAAAACTCGTCCACGTACGCCGCGGGCGTGGCGCGCGGTGCCGCCACCGAGATTACCGCCGCCCACGGTTCGGCCCCCATGGCCGCCAGGTCCGATAAGTTGGCGCACGTCAGGCGCCACCCCACGTCCGCCGGCGTCATAAACGCCAGGTCGAAGTGGACGCTCTCCACCATCGCGTCCGAGGCGAAGACGACAGCGTCGTCGCCGCTGCCGGCCAGCGCCGCGGCGTCGTCCCCCGGGCCTACCAGAACCCCGGCGCCTTCCGTCGGCAGCCGTTCGAATATCCGGGCCAAAATACCCGCTTCGCCTATGTCGCGCAGATAGATATCTTTTTTCACGACTTGTCAGCGCGCGAAGAAAAATGTCGCGGCCGCCGCGAACGCCGGGAATACCTCGCCGTACCTTACTTTTTACTCGGCTCCACGTCCCCCCAAGCCACGAGGAAGGCGCCCCCCAGGCCGCGCCGCCGCGTTAACCATCGGTCCGCGGCCGCCAACGGCCGTCGCAGGCGCCCGCTGAATAAAGGGAAGAAATGCAGCGTGGACGCCATTTCCACCCCCGCCGTCAGGTGCACCCGCAAAGCCCGGCGCAACTCGTACGGCCCGTAAAAGCGAACCGCGCGAAAAAGCGTCTCTTTTAAATTTCTCTTTACCCGGCGCAGGGCGGCGGAGAGCGACCAGGCGTTGAGCACGGCGACGACGAGCCGCCCGGAACAAACCCGCGCCGCCTCGGCGAACGCCGCCCGGGCGTCGGCAACGAATTCGACGGAGGTTATCATCGCGACGACGTCGAAGGCGTCGTCGCGGAAAGGCAGCGCCTCGGCCCGGCCTTGAACCAGGCCAACGCCCCGCCCCCCAAGCCGTTCCTGCGCCCGGGTCATCATGTCCCGCGACGGCTCGAGCCCCACGCCCCGGCCGCCCGTAGTCGCGAATAGCTCGAGGTGCAGGCCGGTGCCGCTGCCCACGTCCAGGACCCGCGCGCCGCCCAGGTCGCCGACGGCCCGCATCAGCAATTCGTTCTCCAGCTCCCGGGCGTAACCGCCGGCCGCCGTCTCGAACCAGGCGTCGTAATGGGCCGCGGCGGCGCCGGTGAATACGTCCGCCCCCGACGGCCTGGGGCCCTCATCCCGCGACGGCGGCAACCTTTCCCTCGATCGTACCCGGCTTGTCGCGCCGGTCGTCGACGTTTAAAAGCGTCATGACGCGCTGGACGCCGGCCGCGAAAGGCGCCTCGTGCATCTCGCGGATGACGGGCCAAAGCGCGTCGAGGTCGCCCTCCAACGCGGTCCCGTTGGGGCCGATATGCGCCTTTACCTCGGGATGGCGGCCCAGCACCTTGAGGACGTCTTTTACGTATGCGCCGAGCGACGGCCCGGCCGTGCCGAGCGGCACCACCGTTACTTGTACGACCGCCATAACTTTTCTCGCTTTAGGTTTCGCCCCGCTAATTATTGTGTTAAGATTTTCAAGATGAAGACGGCGACGCCTTTGGCCCGGGCCCGGGCATGGGCTAGCGGTGAAATGCTGAGGCGGGCGTTGGCCCGCGGGCCGCATTGGTCGCCGGTCACCTCCAACTCGATGGCGCCGCTGGCGCGGGAGGGCGACGTCTTCGTCATCGTGCCGGCCGGCAAGCGCGGCCCGGTTTTCGGCGACGTCGTCGCCGCGGTCGCCGGCTCGCGGGCGGTGGTACATCGCGTCGTCGGCAAGCGGCTCGGCTTCTACGTTACAAAAGGCGACGCCTCGCCCGGCTTCGACCCGCCGGTGCGGCGGCAAGACCTTTTAGGACGGGTGCGCGCGTTACAGAAAAGCGGAGGCCGCACCATATCGCTCGACGGCGCGCGCGGCCGCCTCGTCGGCGCCGTTCTCGCCTCCCTGTCGCTGGCCGAGGGTATCGCCGGCGACGTCGTCTCGCCGCCGCCCGCCATCCTACGCCGATTTTTCTACCTCGCGGCGCGGCTCGTTTGCCTAGCGCTTCCGGCCCGCTAGCCGCCGCCCGCGAAACTCAGCTGTAGTACGTCCGCGTTCTCCTGGTCTATTAAGAAGATAGCTCCCTTGGCGCTGACGGCCAGGCGGCCCGGCCGGACCGACCGGTTTAACTTGGGCGCCAAGCGGGCGAAGTCGATAAGGCCGAGGTACGCGCCGTCGACGTCGAAGAATTGTAGGCGATTGACGTCGCCCGCCTCGGCCGTAACGACGACCTCCGACCCGTCGCCCGAGACTGCTACCCCCGCCTTTTTAAGCCTTTGGGCCAGTTTGCCGTGCCGGTCCACCGCGAGCGCGACTACGCCTTTAAAGCGGCCGGCGTCGCCGGCGGGGCCCGGGCCGCCCAAGGTCCGCACGTAACTCCCGGCGGCGTCGAATTTCCGGATGACGCTGTTGCCGGCGTCGAGCACGTATATGTTGCCGGTACCGTCGGCGGCGACGTCGCGCGGGTCCGGTTGGTACGGCGGCGCCACCTCCGCGGCGTCGAGCGGGACCTCCAGGCCGTCGAACTCGCCCGCCGGCGTAAACCGCTGGACGCGACGGTTCATCCGCTCCGCCACCAGTATCCGCCCCTCGCCGTCGAGCGTCACCGCGACCGGTTCGTTGAAGGTACCCTTCACGTAGCCGAAGATGGGGGCGCCGTCGGCGTCGCGGCCGCCGATGAACCCCAACGACCGGCCCGAGCTGTCGAAAACCTTCACGGCGTGGGCGGGAGAATCCACGACGAATATCCGGCCGTCCTTGGAGGCCGCGACGTCCACCGGGCCCTCGAGCTCGTGCACCGCCTCGCCCCGGCCGCCGAACGCCACCCCGAACTTGCGGGCCCCCGCGTCGTAGACTTTCACCGTATTCGTGCTGCCGTCTAAGATGACGAAGAGCGGGTCCGAAAGCGCCAGCGCCAGCGGGAGGTCCGGGACCAGACCTCTTTCCTTGAGCGACCGTATCTGGCACAGGTTTTCGAGGTCGCGCAGCGGCTTCAAGGCGCCGGCGTCGACGTCCTCCTTCAACTTCTTCAGGCGAACGTCCGGCGCGTCCAGCGGGTAAAGTTCGACGCGGTTGCGGCCGTTCTTTTTGGCGTCGTAGAGGGCCAGGTCGGCGACGTGGACGAGGGTATCGGCGTCGGCGCCGTGTTCGGGGAAGAGCGCCACCCCGGCCGAGCACGTGGGCGATACGGATTTGCCCGCGGTGTCGTCCGCGGTTATCTTTAGCCTCTCGGTCCTGGCGCGCACCTCTTCCGCCTTAGCCAAAGCCCCGTCGAGGTCGGCGCCGGGCACGACCGCGACGAACTCCTCGCCCCCCCACCGGCCTACCAACGCCGAACCGGCGAACACGTCGACTAACAGGTCGGCGAACTTCTCCAAAACCAAGTCTCCCACCGGATGGCCGTAGGTGTCGTTTACATTTTTGAAGTGGTCGAGGTCGAACATTATCACGGCCAACGGGGCGTTTTCCGGCGTCGCGCGCTCGAGCGCCCGCTCGAGGCGGGGCGACAGGCCTTGGCGGTTATAAAGGCCGCTGAGATGGTCCCGTTCGAGATAATCCTTATTTACGGCTTGAAAGAGCAAGTCCACGCACTTGCCCAACATGTCCGATTCCGCGTCGTTCAACGAGGGGGCGTCGAAGGCGTAGACGTCCAGCGTGTAGCGAATCTCGTCGTTGGTGAGCGGCAGCGGGTACGAGAGAATGGCGCAGCGGGGCGCCTTGACCTTTTTGGGCATCGTGGCCGACTCCACCAGCGGCCTCTTTTTGAGGTCCCGGCGCAGAACCGACACGCAGCACCCGCGGAGATTAGTTCTTTTCTCGAGCAGCGAAAAGATTTCCTTTGCGACTTCCTCAAAGTCGAAGTCGCGGTTGATGCGTTCCTGCAAACTCAGAACTTCCGGGTCGACGCCGCGCCGCATCCGGGGGTCGAAATGGATTTCGGCCATCGTTCCTCCTGGTCATTCATATATTATGCCGGCCGCCGGCCGTTGTCAACGCCAAACAAAAAAGCCGCCCGAGGGCGGCCTTTCTCGTTGCTTTATATTAACACGTCAAATGCAAACCCGCGGCGACGCGCTCCCCCTGGGCGGCCAGCTCGTTGTAGCGGCGGACCGCCTTAGCGGTGTCGTAAGCCTCGACCTTTACGCCGCGGCTCGCCAGATAATCCGCCGTCGCGGCCGCGACGTTCATGACGCCGTAGGCGCCGGTGCCGACGACCAAAATTTTAACCTTGGCCGCGACGACTTCCTTCAAATCTTCGGGCGCGAGGCCGTGGCCCTCCAGCCGCCACCAGTCCGCGACGACGCGCTCCGGCAGGACTATTAAATCCGCGCGGTACTCGCGGCCGTCGACCACCAACCGGCCGAACTCGTACGATTCTATCTTCGGCGCCACGTAAATAATTATAGCAGAATCCCGGAAGGCGTCGAGTTTTTTGTTGCGCCGAGGCGCCGGGTTTTATATCTTAAAACGAGATGAAGCTCTATCAATATTTGATAGACGACGAGCGGGCCGTCGTGGCCGAGGACGAGGGCGAGCGCTTCATCGTCGCGGGCGCCGCGTCAACGCTTGCGCTTATCGCCCGGGCGGGCGCCTCCGCGGAGACGTTGGTGAACGTCGTACGCCGCGCGACGAAGCGGCCTTTGCCCGAAGGCCCCCTCGGGGGCCCGATAATCCCGCTCGAGCCGCCGGAGGTGTGGGGATACGGCGTGACCTACCGCACGAGCGCGACGGGCCGCGAGGGAGAAACAGGCGCCGGCCGAACGAGCGGCCTCGCCGCCGGCGCCGCCGGCGACATCTACGCCCGGGCGCACGCC
>CAZLXP010000147.1:0-5097 GCA_964563535.1 uncultured bacterium
GTCGACGTCAGGTTGGAAAACCTGACGGCCCCCCCGCCGGTGCCCGGGCCGTCAGGTGGTAACACCTGACGGCACCAACACGGCACCAGCGTAGCGTTGAAACCGACCGCTTAAGCGGCCGCCGGGTAACCCGCGGAGCGTTAACCGCCGGCGTTAACCGCCGGCTTTAGCCGGCGGCGCTTGTGCCGCCGTGCACTTCCTGCAGGCTCTGCACCCCGGGGACGCTCGCGCGCAGGACCCGCGCCGCCTCCACCGTCGCCCGAGCCGCGGACAGCGTCGTTACGACGAGGATGCCGCGCGCCCGCGCCGCCCGCCGCACCACCACGTCGTCGTAGAACGACTCCCGGCCGAGCGGCGTGTTTATTATTAAATCGACCTCGCCGTTGACGACCTTGTCCGCGATATTGGGGCGTCCCTCGTTCACCTTGAAAACGGCCTCTACGTGCAGCCCTTCCCGGCGGAGGCGGGCCGCGGTCCCGCGGCTGGCGACGAGCTTGAAGCCGAGCGCCGCCAGGTCCCGCGCGATCGGCGCGACGTTATCCTTGTCGTTGTCGTTCACGGAGACGAAGGCGGTCCCGCGCAGCGGCACGGGATAGCCGGAGGCGAGCTGCGCCTTGCCGAACGCCAGACCGAAAGTCGGCGCCCCCGCCATCACCTCCCCCGTCGATTTCATCTCCGGCCCCAGGACCGTGTCCACCCCCGGGAAGCGATCGAATGGGAAGACGGACTCCTTGACGAAGTGCCCCGGCGCCCGCCCTTCGCCCGCCAGGCCCTGCTCGGCGAGGGTCTTGCCGGCGATTACCCGCGCCGCCACTTTCGCCAATGGCAACCCCGTCGCTTTCGAAACGAACGGAACGGTCCGCGACGCGCGGGGGTTGACCTCCAATACGTAGACCACGTCGCCCTTGATGGCGAACTGGATGTTGATGAGGCCGCGAACGCCCAGCGCCAGCGCCAGCCGCCGCGTGTAATCGCGGATGGTCTCGAGGTGGACATCCTTAATAAGGTACGGCGGGATGACCGCGGCGGAGTCGCCGGAGTGGATCCCGGCCTCCTCGATGTGCTGCATTATGGCGCCGATATACACGTCGTCGCCGTCGGCGACGGCGTCCACGTCCGCCTCGAACGCGTCCTCCAAGAATCGGTCTACGAGCATCGGCTTGTCGGGCGATACCTCCGCGGCCTCCGCGGCGTACCGCGCGAGTGCCCGCTCGTCGTAGCAGATGGCCATCCCCCGGCCGCCCAGCACGTACGACGGCCGCACCAGTACCGGGAAGCCGACCCGCGCCGCGGCCGCACGCGCTTCCGCCAAAGAATACGCCGTCCCGTACTCCGGCCGCGGTATGGCCAACTCGCCCAAAAGGCCGCCGAAGCGTTCGCGGTCCTCCGCCAGGTCGATGGCGTCGGGCGACGTTCCCAGTATCGGCACGCCCGCGGCCTGCAGCGGCGCGGCGAGCTTGAGCGGCGTCTGGCCGCCGAACTGGACGACGACCCCCGCCGGCCGCTCCTGGGCGACTACGGCCAGGACCTCCTCCATGTTCAGCGGCTCGAAGTACAGCCGCGTCGACGTGTCGTAGTCGGTGGAGACGGTCTCGGGGTTATTGTTTATCATCACGACGTCGTAGCCGAGCTCGCGGAAGGCGGCCGCGGCATGCACGCAGCAGTAGTCGAACTCGATGCCCTGGCCGATGCGGTTGGGCCCCGCGCCCAGAATGACGACGGTGCGGCCTCCGCCCGCCGGCGCCTCGTTCTCTTCTTCGTAAGTAGAATAATAATAAGGTGTATAAGCCTCGAACTCCGCGGCGCAGGTGTCGACGGCCTTGAAGACCGGTAGGACGCCCGCGTCCTCGCGGCGCCGGCGGACCTCCTCCTCGGACGCGCCCCACAGCCGCGCGAGCTGGCCGTCGCCGAAGCCGGCGCGTTTGCCGCGGCGCAGCAACTCGTCCGGGGCGGCCTTCAAATCGAACCCGCCGAGTTCCCCCTCCAATTCGACGAGCTTATATATCTGGTGGACGAACCACGGGTCGATCGCCGTCGTGCGCGCCACTTCCGCTTCGCTCCAGCCGCTTTGAAGCGCGAGCTTGATATAGAAAACCCTATCGGGATTGGGAATACGCAGCCGTTCGCGGAGGAGGTCGGCGTCGAGGCGCTTCGAGCCGCCGGCATCCAGGCCATCGTGCCCGGCCTCCAGCGACCGCAGCGCCTTCTGCAGCGCCTCGGCGAACGTGCGGCCCAGCGCCATCGTCTCCCCCACCGATTTCATCGACGTCGTGAGGACGTCATCCGCGCCCGGAAACTTCTCGAAATTCCACCGCGGGACCTTCACGACGACGTAGTCCACCGTGGGCTCGAAACACGCCGGCGTCTTCCGGGTGATGTCGTTGGGGATTTCGTCGAGGGTAAGGCCCACCGCGAGCTGCGCCGCTATCTTCGCGATGGGGAAGCCCGTGGCCTTGGAGGCCAGCGCCGACGAGCGGCTGACGCGAGGGTTTATCTCGATGACGACGACGCGGCCGTCCTCCGGATTGACGGCGAACTGGACGTTGGAGCCACCGGTCTCGACGCCGACGCGCCGGATGACGGCCTGCGCCATGTCGCGCAGCCGCTGGTATTCGACGTCGGTGAGCGTCTGCGCCGGCGCGACCGTTATCGAGTCGCCGGTGTGCACGCCCATGGGGTCTACGTTCTCGATGGAACAGATGACGACGACGTTGTCGGCCAGGTCCCGCATTACCTCGAGCTCGAACTCCTTCCACCCCAGGACCGACTCCTCGACCAGCACCTCGCGTATGGGCGAGACGTCGAGGCCGCGCGCGACGGCCCGCTCGAACTCCGGGGCGTTATAGGCCACGGCGCCGCCCTCGCCGCCCAGCGTGAACGACGGCCGGATGACAAGCGGAAAGCCGAGCGCGGCGGCCGCCTCCCGGGCCGCCTCGAGCGTGCCGGCCGCGGCGGCGCGCGGCACCGGCAGGCCCTCGGCCACCATCGCCGCCCGGAAAAGGCGCCGGTCTTCCGCCGTGCGTATGGCTTGGAGGTTCGCGCCGATAAGGCGGACGCCGTTCTCGCGCAGGATGCCGGCCTCCGCCAGCTGAACGGCGAGGTTGAGCGCGGTCTGGCCGCCCACCGTGGGCAGGAGCGCGTCCGGTTTCTCGCGCTCGATGACCTTGGCGACCACGCTGAGGGTGAGCGGTTCGACGTACGTCGCCGCGGCGTACTCCGGGTCCGTCATGATCGTCGCCGGGTTGGAGTTGATGAGGACGACGCGGTATCCCTCCGCCGCCAGCGCCTTGCACGCCTGCGTCCCGGCGTAGTCGAACTCGCACGCCTGGCCGATGACGATGGGGCCGGCCCCTATCACCAGTACCTTTTCGATGTCGTCCCTTTTGGGCATAACTAGAAACCGAACGTCTTCTGGGTGCGCCGCTGGAGCATCTCCAAGAAAACGTCGACGACGTAGGAAGAATCGTGGGGCCCGGGGGCCGCCTCCGGGTGGTACTGCAGGCCCATGGCGGCCCAGTCGTCCGCGCGCAAACCCTCGAGGGTGCCGTCGTTCAAGTTCACGTGGGTGACGCGGACGCCCGCCGGCAGCGACGCCGCGTCGACGGCGAAGCCGTGGTTCTGCGACGTTATCTCCACGCGGCCGGTCCTCAAATTTTTTACCGGGTGGTTGGCGCCGTGGTGGCCGAACTTGAGCTTATAGGTCCGGCCGCCGAGCGCCAGGCCCAAAACCTGGTGGCCCAAGCATATCCCGAAGACCGGCACGCGTCCCAGAAAACCTTTGACCAAGTCGACGACGTACGGCAGCGCCGCCGGGTCGCCCGGGCCGTTGGAGATGAAGAAGCCGTCGGCCCGAGCGGCCAAGATATCCCCGGAAGAGGCGGTCGCCGGGAAAACGGTTACCTCGACGCCGCGGCGCCCCAGCTCGCGCAGGATGTTGTTTTTTATGCCGCAATCGAGCGCGGCGACGCGCCACCGGACGTCGCCCGTCGGCGGCGCGAAGACCTCGACGGCGTCGCGCGTCACTTCCCGCACCAGGTCCCGGCCCGCCATGGCCGGCGACGCCAGAACTTGCGCCAGGACCTCACCCTCGTCGTAATCGCCGACCGCCACCGCGCCCCGCATCGCCCCCGCCTCGCGGATGTGGCGGGTGAGGGCGCGCGTGTCAATGCCGGAAAGGCCGACGACGCCGTACCGCTTCAGATACTCGGCCAGCGACGCGGTCGCCCGCCAGTTGCTGTAGAAATCCTCGTAGGCGCGGACGACCAACGCCGCGAGGAAGATGCCGCGGGATTCGACGTCGTCGTCGTTGACGCCGTAGTTTCCGATATGGGGATACGTCAAGGCTACGATCTGGCCCGCGTACGAGGGGTCCGTAAGAATCTCCTGGTAACCCGACATCGCGGTGTTGAAGACCACCTCGCCGAGGGCGAGCCCCGGCGAGCCGAAGCCGTCGCCGCGGAACACCCGGCCGTCCTCGAGGATTAAGAATGCGCCGCCGGGCATATTAAAAATAACGCCGGCTCCCGGAGGGCCGGCGCGTTTTCGGGCATACCGATATTAACGTTAAAACCATTCTGGCGGGGGCGGCGAGACGCCGCGTTAGTATTATTTTAGCAAACTACTCGCGGTCCCGCAATATTTTTTAACGGTGGCGGCCGGCGGCCGGGCCGGCGTTTTGAAAAAGCCGCCCCGGAGGGCGGCTTAATATTACGGCTAAGACGCGTTAGCGTACGACGACGAGCCTCTTGGTCGCGGCGTAGGGGCCGGCGCGCAACACGTAGACGTAAACGCCGGGCGACACTTTCACGCCGCCGGCGTCGAGTCCCCACGGGACCTCGTGGACACCCTCGCCGTATAAACCCGCGGCCGGCGTCGCCACCAAACGGCCCGCCACGTCGTAAACGTCGAGGCGCACGTCGCACGGTTCGGGCAGCGAGAAAGCTATGGTCGCGACGTCGCGCGCCGGGTTGGGGCGGCTCTGCGCCAGCGCGAACGTCTCGGCCCGGCTCGAGCCCGCGGCGCCCTCCACCGGGCCGTACTCTTCGGCCGGGCCGGCCAGCGGGACCGCCTCCAACCAGTATTTATACGTGCGGCCTC
>CAZLXP010000148.1:0-4948 GCA_964563535.1 uncultured bacterium
CTCAAGCCGTTGCGCCAGCGCCGCCACCGCCTCCTCCGCCTCCGGGCCGACGCCGTCGACGTACGTCCAGATGCGGAGCATTACGACGACGCGGCCGTAATCCGCTGCCGCGGCTTCCACGGCCGAGGACGCGGCCTCCAGGCAGAACGTCCCCCCGGCGCCGAACGCCGGGATATGCTCCGGGTCGGCCGCGTAGACCGCGGCGCCGTCGAACTCGCGCTCGAGGAGAGCGCGCGCCTTCTCCTTGACCGCTTTCACGTAGTCCGTGGGGTCGCAACCCATCTTACTTCACCGCGTTCCGTATCAATACGCGGACGACGTCGGCGGCCGGGATCTCGACGATGGTCCCGGCGTAAACCTGATGGGCGGAGGCCCGGGCCACGCCGTTGTCGTCGACGACGTACGCCGCCGCGCCGAGGTCCGCGAGCCGCGGCGAGTTCATCGCGACGCGGAACGAGCCGTCTTTCCACACGCGGACCGAGACGTCGCCGTCGGCGCCGGCGGCGTTGTCGGCGCGCTCGTACGCGACGCCCGCGAACGTCAACCCGGCCTCGTCCGCGGCCGGCACGGCGTACCCGCCGGCGTCAAGGCATACCAGCGCGCCCTTGTATACTACCGTCCGCGCGGCGACCTTGTACGCGACGAGGATGCCGTCCTTGCGTTCGGCATCGTAGTTGGCCGCTAAAGCTGTCACATCCGCACCTCCAATTTTTTTGCGGCTGGCGACCGGTTGGGTCCCCATACGCAATAAAAAAGCCCGGTTTGCTACCGGGCCCGATTTTCTCGGCGACTAATTTTTTCGCCGCCCGTCAAGGGGTGAACCTTA
Source organism: uncultured bacterium (assembly GCA_964563535.1). GTDB lineage: Bacteria > RBG-13-66-14 > B26-G2 > WVWN01 > WVWN01 > WVWN01. The sequence goes on from CAZLXP010000148.1 coordinate 827, forward strand.
TCGACCCCACCACCGCCTCGAAATCCTTTTCCACCAACGGCCATTCGCGCTCGAGGCTCTCGGCCGAGCAAAAGATGACCATGGGGCCGTTGCTGATGGCGTACACGACGGTGTGATGGTAGCCGAGCTCGTCGAAGGTGGAGAACTCGAGGCGGGCCGCCCGGCCGAAGTCGAAGCGCTTGTCGCCGAGCGATATCCTATCGTAGTTCGGCTTGGTGACCTTAAAAGTATTTTTTTCGTTCTTCTCAAGTTGACCCTTGAGGAAGCCGTAATCTACCTTGAAGTCGTAAAGTTCGAAATTTTTGTACGTCAACGTAATCGTCCCGTTGAGGCGGCTGCTTTCCAGGCTCGCCGCGACGGGGGAAGGGTAATTGGTATTCACGCGCCAATCGCCGCCCGGCGCCTCGAACGCCACCTTCGCCTCGCGGCAGATGACCTCAGCCGCGCCCGCGGCCGCCGCGCCCGCGCACAACGCCGCAACTCCTAAAATACTTATCGACCGCTGCATAGTAATTTCTCCTCTATCGTACGGCGTCCCGCTCCCCACAATATACTTTAAACCGTCAGAACCGTCAACTAAATTGCCGCCCTATACGCCGGCCTATTAAACCGACCTTCGGGCTGCCGCCCCCGGGTCTTTCTATAATCCAGCGCCGAAATAATAAATTTGGCGGCTCGACGGCCGAACGCGCACCATATTAACATAAAGCCGAGTTATGTCAAGCACCCGGAAAACATTGTCTTCGGCCCGGGCTGCAAGCCGCGATTTATCAGATAATTACGCGTCGCACGGCAAAGGCCGAAAAGGGCCCCGCGAGGGGCCCGTGTTTCCCGATTACGGAAATAAAACGACTATCGGACCGTTTCTTTTAACCCTTTCCCGGCCTTGAATTTGACCGACCTCTTTTCCGGGATATAAATCGTTTCGCCCGTCTTAGGGTTACGGCCCATCCGGCCTTTGTTGACGCGGACCTCGAACGTGCCGAACGAAACTATCGATACCCGGTCCCCCTTTTGGAGGCTATCCTGGATGGTGTCGAATATGAGGGACACGACGTCGTCCGCCCGGCTCTTGGGCATACCCGCCTTTTGCGCGACTAGCTGCGCGATATCCGATTTGCTTAACGGCATCTCGTAACCTCCTTTCATGAAAGTCTTGAGCCGACGCTAACACACCCCGACTACGGTGTCAATCGAAAAAATCATACCAGATATAGATTATTTATTACCGGGCCCGGCGTTAACTTCCGCCCCCGGACGGGAGAGCCTCTCTTCCGCCATCTCGCGCCACGCGGGAAGGGCGTCGGGGGCGTCTCTCACTTTTCGCCATTCAGCCGCGGCGCGAGCCGGGTCGACTTCGTCCAGCGTCAACGCCAGGTTCAAGCGGGCGAGGGTGTGCGACGGGTCTATCACGAGGGCCCGGGCCAGCGCCGCCGCCGCTCCCTCGTAGTCGCCGGCGCTCCGCAGCGCCGAACCCCAATACACGTACGGCTCCGCGTTATCGGGTTCCAACGACGCCGCGACCTCCAGCTCGGCCGCCGCTTCCTCGTACTTCTGCGCCCGGGCCAACGTTACGCCGAGGTTGAACCTGAAACTGTAAACTTTGGGCTCGAGCGCCACCGCTTTGCGATACGCCTCCGCGCCTTCGTCATATCGGCCTAATCGGCTGAGGTTGTTGCCGAGGCCCAAGTACGCCTGCGCCAGCTGGGGGGCGAGCTCGATTACGGCCCGGTATTCGTCCGCCGCGCCCTCGTAGTTGCCGGCGAGTTCGTGCATCTCGGCCATGCGGGTGTGTTCGGCGATGCCCTGCTTGCGGTGGTGCTCCTCGCCGCCGATGAGCCAATAGCAACCGCTCGCGGCTGCGATGGCGCCGCACGCGATTATCTTTACGGCCGTTCTGTTAAAACTCACGGCGCACCTTCTTGGTTACGCTTTTCGATCAATCGCGCGAGGCGCTCGCGGCCTTCCGCCACGCGGCGCTTCTCGCCCGGCACGCCCTCGGCCAGCTCCAAGTATCGGCGCCATTGCTCGAGCGCCCGCCCGGGCTCGGAGAGTTCGCGCGCCACGGCGAGGTTGTAGTTGAAATCCAGGCTCGACGGCTCGGCCGCCACCGCTCGCTCAAAAGCCTCCGCGGCCCACGATGCCAAATCCGCCTCCAGATAAAGCTCGCCGATCTGGTTGTAAACCTCGGCCGCGTCTTCCAGCCTCGCCGCCGCTTCGAAAAAATTAGCCAGCGCCGCGCCGGGGCGTCCCATCCGGCGTTCGATTCGGCCCAACGCCGCGTACGCCGGCCCGGCATCGCTCCCCTTGAGCTCCGCGGCCTTCTTTAAAAGCGGCGTCGCCTGCTCGTAACGGCGCCATTCCTCGTACGCCAGGCCCATGCCCTCCGCGACGTCCCCCTCGTCGTATCCGAGCTCGTACGCCCGCTTAAAAAAACCCACCGCCAGGTCGTACTTCTTCAACTCGAAGTATACCCGGCCCGAATAGTAAAAGAACCGGCTCTGGAGAGGGGCCAGCCGCGTACCGTCGTTGAAAGCCGCGGCCGCCGCGGCGTAATCGCCGGCATAATAATGCGCCAGGCCGAGGCCGTAATAGGCGTCGGCGTCGCCGGGCGCTATTTCCGCCAGGCGCCGCCAAAAGAACGCCGCCCGCCCGAAATCGCCGCGCCGGTGGTATAGGATGGCGAGGTTGTGGAGGGTCGCGACGTTCCGAGGGTCCTCCGTCAATACTTTCAGATAGGCCTCCTCGGCTTCGGGGGGCCGGCCCGCGGCGGCGTACGTCACGCCGAGGTTGAACCAGGCCGCGGCATCGTCCGGGTAAAACTCCAAATAACGGCGGTACGCCCCCACCGCGTCGTCGAACCGCCTTTCGTCGTGGTAGAGTAGACCCAAAAAGAAGTAGGTCTCGGGGTATGCCGGCCCGGCCGCCGCCCCGTAATGCTCCGCCGCCTTGCCGTTCAACCCGCGCGACTGATATATCCTTCCCAAGTAATAATGCGCCGTGGCATCGTCGGCCCGCGCCATCAGCGCCTCGAAAAAAGCCAATTCCGCTGAGACGTAGTCCCCCTCCCAGAACGCCGCCTCTCCCTCTATTAACCTCGCCTCTACGGCGCTCTCGGCCGGCGGCGCCGCGGCGGCCCCGGCCGAGGCCGCGGCGGCAAGGCACAGGATTAAAACCGGCCTCAGCCCCTTAGCCGTGATACCCCTCCCGCGCGAGCGCCGCATATCGCTTTTGGGCGTCTTCCAACTTTTCCATCGTTATGCCGGGGTTCGTCTTGGACATCTCCAATAGTTCGCGGTACAAAGCCGCGGCTTTCCCCTTATCGAAATTTTCGTACGTCCGGGCCAAATCGTACCTGAGGTTCATGGAATACGGCGCCAACGCCAGCGCCTTCTCGTAGTATCGGGCCGCCGCGGCGTGGTCGCCGGCCGCCGCCTCGTTGGCGGCCGCCCCCCGGAGGACATCCAGGTCGTCCGGGTTGAACGTCAACGCCTTCTCGTACTCCTTCCGGGCGTCGCCGTAATCCGCGGCCTCCGTCAGCGCCAACGCCCGGGCGAAATGGGGCGCGGCGCGGAGCCGGTCGCGGTGGTCGCGCGCCTGGACCAGCCATTCCCGCTGCGACGGCTCGCCTTCCGCCACCGCGAGATATTTTTCCCACGCCGCCAACGCCTTCTCCTCGTCGACGTACTCGTACGCCAACGCGAGGTTGAAATACGCGCTCCACAACGTGGGGTCTTTTTCGATGGCGGTTTTATAGAACGCTATCGCCTGTTCGTAATCGCTCGAGGCTAACGCCGCATCTCCCCACAACGATCGCGTTTCGGCCACCTCGTGGGGCGACTTGCGCCTTACGATAATGACGCCGGCGGCCACCAGGACCGCGAGCAAGATGGTCCAATATATCCACCGGCCTTTGCCGAACGCTATTTCTAACCCCACTTATAACCCCTTCCGGCCGTGGCGCCGGATAATCTCGGGCAATTCGCCCAAGTTGGCGATGACGTAATCCGGCCGCGCCGCGGCGAAATGCTCAAACGGAGGCCGCCGGTTCGCCCACCCCTGCAGAACCCGGACCGACGCCATGCCGGCGAGGTTGGCGCCGATGACGTCTTTGGCCCGGTC
>CAZLXP010000149.1:0-4922 GCA_964563535.1 uncultured bacterium
CGTTCCCGTCAATAAATAATATTTTCATTTATCGGCCGCGGCGCGGCGGGCGATCAAGGCCGCGGCGTAGCCGGCGCCGAAGCCGTTGTCGATGTTGACGACGACGACGCCGCCGGCGCACGAGTTCAGCATCGTCAAGAGCGGCGCTATGCCGCCGAAGCTCGCGCCGTAGCCGACGCTCGTCGGCACCGCCACCACCGGCCCGCCGCCCAGGCCGGCGACGACGCTCGCCAGCGCGCCTTCCATCCCGGCGACCACTATAATGCAGTCGGCCTTACGAATCAACTCGAGCTTGTCCAACACCCGGTGGAGGCCCGCGACGCCGACGTCGTAGACGCGCTCGACGTTGCACCCTATCGTTTCCGCCACGACCGCGGCCTCCTCCGCTACCGGGATGTCCGCCGTACCGGCGGAGAGCACCAGTACGTGGCCGCGGCTCTCGGCCGGCGTTTCGGCCGGCACGACGACGACGCGGCCTTCCTGGTGGTAGCGGGCCCCGGGGCACTTCGCGCGGATGGCCTCATAGGCCTCGCGCGCCGCCCTGGTCGCGAGGACGGCGGCGCCGGTCTCGGCGATGCGGGCGGCGATAGCCGCGGCCTGCGCCGGCGTCTTACCTTCGCAGAATATTACCTCCGGGAAGCCGGTGCGCAACGCCCGGTGGGTGTCGACGCGGGCGAAGCCCAGGTCGGCGTAGGGCAGGTTTTTCAGGCGTTCCAAGGCGTCGTCGACGCTCAATTCGCCGGCCGCGACGGCGCGCAACAGCTCCTCGAGTTTCTTACGTTCCATATTCCCCTAATTCTTCGAACTCGTCCAGAAGGGCGACGACGTCGTCGCGGCGCCCGACGTGGGCGCCGCGCGGCCGGAGCCCTTTCCCGCCAGGCGCGCTTTTTAAATACGCGAGGAGGTGTTTGCGGAAAAGCCGCACCGCGCGTTCCTCGCCGACGAGGGCTATGGCCTTGTCGAGGTGGAGCCGAATAGCTGCCGTAAGTTCGGCCCGCGACGGCGGCGGCGGCGCCTCGCCCTCGGCGAGGTACTTCTCGATGTGGCCTATCAAATAAGGTCTACCCACCGCGGCGCGGCCCACCATTACGCCGTCGGCGCCGGTCTTCCTCAAGAAGGCTTCGGCGGCCGCGGGCGTTTCGACGCCGCCGTTGGCCCACACCGGCACCCGAACGACCTCCACGATTTCCGCGACGGCGGAAAAATCCACCGGCCCCCGCAGGCCCTGGCCGACGGCCCGGCCGTGGACGGCGAAGGCCGCTATACCTTCCTCGGCAAGCAATTTCGCCGCCGCCAGCGTGGCCTTGCCGGCGTCGTAGGCCAACCTGATTTTCGCCGTGACCGGGACGGGCGACGCCGCGACGACGGCCCGGGCGACCTTGCGCAGCGTTACCATGTCGGCCGCGAGCGCCGCGCCGGCCTGCTGCTTCCGCACCTTGGCGGCGGGGCAGCCGAGGTTGACGTCGACGAGGGGGAACCCGGCGTCGGCGACTATTTTCGCGGCCTCGGCCATGGCGGCGGGGCGCGCGCCGAACAGTTGCGCGGCCACCACCGACGCGTCGTCGTCACCGGTGACCAGGAGGCGCGCAGTGTTGCGGTTCCGGCGCACGAGCCCTTCGGCGGAGATGAGCGGCGTAACGGCGTAGGCGCAGCCGAAGCGGGCGACCGCGGCGCGGAAGGGATACTCGGTGTATCCGGCCAGCGGCGCCAGCGCCACCCGCCCCGGCACCTCGACGGTGCCGACCTTTATCGTCGCCGGTCCCAAGGGTTTTGCCAACGCTAACCTTCCTGCGGCGCGAGCTTGCCCACCAATTCGACCGCCTTGCGCGCCAACGCCACCGCGACCTCCGCCTGCTCGGGGGTGACGGCGTACGCCGGGACGTCCTCGCCGAAAGTATCCGGGAAGCGCGGCCCGGCGTAGAAATCGTCGAGCTTACCGACGTCGAGGACCGGCCCGAACGCCGGTTCGCGCGAGTTGCATTTGAGGACGAGGGCCCGTATGGAGTGGCCGAAGACGGTAGCCTCGTCATGGTAGAAGAGGTACGCCTTGAGGACGCGCTCCGTCGCCTGGTGCGCCAGGAACGTCGCCCACTCGTACACGTCGTTCTGCCGCAGGACGTCGGCGGCGTTGACGTCGCGTTGTCCTTGCTGCAGCCAGCGACGGAATATGAATAATTTCTCTCGGTCCATAAAGTCCCCCGGCCGGGGTCAGGCCCGCCGGACGCGCCAATCGCGCAGTTTCACGTAAAGGCCCGGCAGGTGCCGGCGGATGAAGAGCTTCGTTCCGTCGTAAAGGGCGCGGACGCTACGGGCCAAAACCACCAGCACACCGTGCGGCAGCAGCCGGGATTTATAAAGGGCGTCGCTTAGGCGCGCGAGCGCCCGGCCCGCGGCGCCGAGGCGGCCCAGTATTTGATAATATCGAATCGCCGGGACGAAGTACGCCTGGCAGAAGCGGACCTGCGCCTCGGGGAAGTTTTCCTGAACCAGGTACGACTCGCTCTCGTAGTCGAAGGCCGGCGCCAAAAGGTCCTCGCGCTCGCAGAGGTCGTGGAGCGCGGTGTGGGGATAGGGGTAAAAGACCGACAGCACGATGCGGTTGGGCCGGACGCGCGCGTTCAACGTCACCGTCTCGAGGAATTTCGCCTTATCCTCGTGGGGCAGGCCGACCATGTTGTAGGTGAGCGTCGCGAGGCCGGCGTCGCGGCAGAGGCGGTGCGCCTCCTCGATTTGCGCGTCGGTCATCTGGCGGTTGAGCACCGTTCGCCGCAGCTCCTCGCTGCCGGACTCCAGGCCGAAGTGGACGAGGTAGCAGCCGGCCTCCTTCAACGCCTCCAGCACGTCCTCGGTCACGAGATTGTATCGGTAGCGGCAGGTGAACGGGAGGCCGACGCGCTCCCGGTATAGTTCCATAAACTCGAAGAACCACTCGCGCGCCAGCGGTAGGATGTTGTCGGTGATGTTTAAATATTTGACGTTGGGAAACGCGGCGCGGAGGTTCTCGATATACTCGATCGAGCGCACCGGCGAGCGGAAACGCGCGTAGTGTTTGGGGTTGGGGTACGCCTGCTTGAGCTGATGGTTGCAGCAGTACGCGCACATATACGGGCAGCCGCGCGAGAGCATCACCGGGCCCGTGTCGATGGCGACGTCGTAGAGTATCTCCTTATTATATATGTCGTACGCGGGCAGCGGCAGCGCGTCGAGGTCGTCGATGAGGGGGCGCGTCGGGTTTTTATGAACGGCGCCGTTCTCGCGGAACCAGAGGTTATCTATCCCGCGCCAGTCGCGGCCCGCCTCCAACGCCTCGCAGAACTCGAGCAGCGGGTATTCCCCCTCGCCGACGACGGCCATGTCGATTTCGGGGGAGGAGGCCACCTCCTGGGGCGCGAGGGTGGCGTGGACGCCGCCGGCGACGACCGGCGCCGCGGTCGCCTCCTGCGCAATCGCGGCCAATCGCCTTATCTCGGGCCAAATGGTGGTGCGCGACGAGAAGCCGACGACATCGGCCGCGGCCTCCTTTAATTTCGCCTCGAATTCGTCCCGCGGGGGCCGGCCTATCAGATGGATGAGGTCCACGTCGTGGCCCGCGTGCTCGAGGACCGCGGCCACGGCTGAGATTCCCTCGGCGTAGAAGCCGTAGTCGGCGGGGGCCGCGAGCGTCTTGGACGGCGCGTAGTCGGGGTATACGAGGGCGACTTTCACGCCGTAAAATTATCATATATCGGTATATTAGGCAAAAAGAAAAGCCGCCCGGGCGGGCGGCCGGTTCGGCGTCGGTTGGTGACAACCGACGCCACGTCCATATAGACCCCTACCGGAACAACGCCTTCACGCGGCCGAGGGAAGCGGGGGCTATGCCCGCGCCGCCGACCTCGTAGATATTGATGCGGTGCGTCGGGGAAGAAACGCCGGCCAAAACGTAAGTCCCGTCGAACGCAACGCCGAAGGGGGGTATCCCGATGGCGAAGGAGGCGATGTTGCTTCCGGTAAGGCTCATTTGCCGGATTCGGCCGCCGCTCGAGTCACCGACCCAAAGGCAGTTATGCGCCGCGTCGAAAGCCAGGTCGGTCGGGGAAAACGGTAAACTGTACGAGGCGTAAACCGAACCGGTGGTCGCATTCATCCGGTAAAGGCGGGACAACGCGGTGTAGTAGATATAATAGGAGCCGGCGCCGGCGTCCCGGAACGCGACGCCCCACGAGGAGGTGCTGGGCCCGGGGAACGAACCGTAGACCGACCCGCTCGCGAAACCCATGCGGTAAACGTAATTCGGGCTCTGGCTCACGACCCAGGTGTAACCAGTCATCCCAATAATCCCCGAGTCGCCCCCCATCGTATAGGAAGTCGGTGAGGGGTAACTGGCGTAAACCGACCCGGTGGTACGGTAAAGGCGCCAGATGCGGTCCGGGGTACTTGTCGCGACGGAAATATACCTCACGCCGCTGAATACGAGATAGCCGAGGCCGTCGGTGTATTGCCCCGGGCTGGCGAATGAGCCGACCAACGCGCCCCAGCCCCAAGCGCCCGTCGCACCTACGCAAAACAAAGCCACTATACAAAACCCGACTTTACTATTCATGCGTCCTCCTTAGGTTTATGTAGCCGGCAGCTTTAGAGCGGTTGTCGTTTATCGCGCGTTTATTTTTATACAATAACGGCTCGGCGTCAAGCCTAAACAGGCGCGCCCCGGGGGGCCGGTTCGGCGTCGGTTGGTGACAACCGACGCCACGTCCATATAGACCCCTACCGGAACAACGCCTTCACGCGGCCGAGGGAAGCGGGGGCTACCGCCGGTTCGGATTCCCGGAAGTATTGGATGCGGTGGTTATAAGAGTCAGCAACGGAGACTCGCGTACCGTCCGGTAAAGGCGCGACGCCGACGGGGCTATTGAACTGCCCGTTACCGCTACCGTACGAGC
>CAZLXP010000150.1:0-4918 GCA_964563535.1 uncultured bacterium
CGGAAAGTACGGGTCGAAGTCCACCTCGCCTTTCGTCGGGTTGTCGTGGTAATCGTAAATCCTCATCGCGATAAGGCTCGGCTGCGCCGTGCCCCACCAGCAGTTGGCCGCGTCGACGTTGTTGCTCGAGCCGTTGTAGAAATTATACATTTCTTGGACGAAGTCGCAGTAATTCGCCGTTATGTAACAGCTGCCGATGGCCTTTACGCCGGCGTAACCGTTGTTCTCGACGCAGAGGTGATAGAAGTTGGCGCGGGAGTCGGTGGCGAGGACGCCGTTGTTCAAGCAGTAACGAATGACCGTCCCGCCGAAGGAGGAACGGGAGGAACCGATGGCGGTCGTACCTTGGAGGCGTAAGCCGTTGGTGGCGTATTCGATTACCGCGTTCTCGAGGATGATTTGACCCGAGCCCTCGACGACGACGGCGCCCCAATCCCCCATCTTCTTGACGCCGTTGGCCGAGGTGAATTTAACCGGCATGCCGGTCATGCCTTCGGCGACGAGCGCGCCGCTCCTAACGACCAATTCCGCGCCGTCTTCGTAGCCGCCGGTCCCTTTGACCTCGTAAAAGCGTACCTCGACGCCCGCCTCAATCGTAAGCGTGGCGCCGTTCACGATCGCCGCGTCGCCGTATATATAATGAGGACCCTGGCTGCGCTTCCAGGTCGTATCCTTGTCGATATTCTGCCAGCCGACGTACGAACTAGCCGCGGCGAAACACGCCGAAAAAGCCAACGCTAAGCCTAGTATGCAGGTTTTATTGAACATGTTGCGCCCGCCTCCTCTCCACCCTTTAGCGGGCTAAAAGGCTAACATAAAAAACGCCCGCGCGCAACCTTTATTAATATAAAATATTAGTAATAAAATCAAGTTCCAATATACTTCGTCGCGCCCCTTTCGGCCGTAATCCTTCTACCGGCAAAGGGAAAATCGGACGCTACCGGCCCGGCCCCGCCCGGGGAATTCGCAGCAACCAAATATAATAAGGTATACCGTAGCGGCCGCCGGCGGTCGGGCCCACTTCGCGCACGTCGGCGACGTCGAAGTCGCGCGCCAGCGTCGTCGTCAACCCCAGGACATAATCCTCCCTCTCGCCGCGCGCGACGGGCAACTCCGTCAGGAAATAAGCGCGCCGGACGCCCCGCGCCGCCAGCCTGGCGCCGACTTCCGCCAGCTCTCCCTCCTCCGTCACCAAAACGAAGGCTTGCCGAAAGTAAAGGGGCGCGGCGTACGCGGGCACGTACCATTTATTGGTCAAGACCGGCGCCGCGGCGCGGGAGGCGAGGTCGGCGACGAGGTCGCGCCGGCCGGCTTTCGTCTCCGCGAGCCGCGCCAGGCCGAAGAGCTGCGTCGCCGCGGACATTACGATAAGCGAAATTATGACGGCGGCGCGCGCCGCGCCGCCGGGGTTGCAGGCCAACTTGCTGAGCGCCACCGCCGCCGCCGGGATGACGTACAATAGGAAACGCGGCCCCCAGGCGTAGCCGCTGGTATCGGGTATGACGACGAACAGCGTCGCGGCGAAGGCCGCCGCGGCGGCGTAGAACGATTTCTCCAACGCCCCGGCGCCGCCGAACGGGCCCCGGCCTTCGGGAAGGGCGAGGAAGACAAGGCCGAAGACGGCCGGAAAAGCGGCCGTTAGCGGCGTCGCATGGCCGCGGAAGAACCGCCAGGACAGCAGCGTCAGCGCCGCGCCGCACGCCGCGGCGACGTACGCGCCGGCGCGCCACTTTATCCCCAAGAACGTAAAAGTTATGGCCGCCGCCGCGACCGCGCCCAAATACCACGGCACGACCGGCGCCAGCGAGTGGCCTACGGCGTAGACGAAGGCCGCCGACCCGCCCGGGCCCGCGTACCGGACGTTGGCGCCGAGGCGCATAAAGGCCGGTTGCCCCCACGCTGCCCGGGCCAGCAGCTCGAGCCCTACCGCGGTAAGGGCGAAGGCCGCCGCGGGCCAGGCCGCCGTCCGGAGGCGTTCGCCTCTATGAAATAAAAACAGCGCGGCGACCGCGCACGCCGCGAGCCAGTAGAACTCGGGCCGAAGCGCCGCGCCCAATCCCCAGACCGCCCCCGCCAAAACAAGCCGCGTCCTCGACCGTTTGAGGAGTAGCGCGAAGCCGGCCAGCCATAGCGCCACCGCCGCGGTGTGTTCCCAGTAGCAAATACTGTAGAAAAATATCGGGCTGGCGAAGGCGACGACGGCGCCGGCGAGCCAAGGCCGGCTGGAGCGGAACGCCCGGGCCAAAAGCGCCGTTAACGCGACGGTCGCGGCGCCGGCCAGGAGCGGCAAAACGTACAGGCCGCGGAAGCCGAAGGCAAGCCACCCGGGCGCGGCCGCCAGCGCGAACCACAGCGGGTGGGGCGAGTATAGCTCGCCGCCGCGGAGTTCGGAGAAGCGCTCGACGACGGCGTAGCGGCGCTCGAGGCCCAGCGCGTCGCCGGGCCATCGTATGCGCGCGTCGCGGAACCCGCTCGCGGCCAGCGAGCGCAATTGGATGAATTTCACGCCCTCGTCGGAGGAAAAGAAGACGTCCGGCGGCAGGGCGGCGAGCAAAGTCGCCGCGGCCGCGACGAATAGAGCGATAACCAACAAAGATAACCTGGACATTCCCGTTTCCCGGGGCGATGGTAGCACGCCGGCTAGACGCCGTCAATCCGGCGGAAGCTGCAACGGCCCCTTGCCCCGGCCGGGCCGTTATGTTACAAGAATGCCGAGGTATCGATATGGCACGAAAAAGTTTCGCGGTAATTGTGGCCGCGTGCGCCTTGGCGGCCGCGGCCTGCGGCTACACCATCGAGCAATATCTCAATATCCGGGGCAACTACCAGGGTTACTGGCTGCCGGGGGGCGAGGAGATTATCTTCCGCAACCAGGCCACCGGCGTCACGCAGGCCTGGCGCGTGGCCGCGGGCGGCGGCTGGCCCGAGCAGATAACGTTCTTCGACGAGGGCGTCGTTTACGCCGCGGCGCACCCGGTTACCGGGAAGGTCCTGGCGGCGACGAACGTCGGCGGCAACGAGCGCGACCAATTGTATGTTATGAACGCCGACGGCTCGAGCCTCGCCGCGCTGACCGACAACCCGAAGGTCATCTACGAATACGGCGACTGGAGCCGCGACGGCCGCTACGTCGCCGTCGGCGCCAACGAGCGCGACGAGCGCTACTTCGACCTATACGTCTACGACTTGGAAACCGGGGGTCGCCGCCTCGTCATGCGGCACGACGGCTACAACCAGGCCCTCGCCTTCTCGCCCGACGGCTCGAGCCTCATAACCTACCGCGCCCACGGCTCGCAGGATTGCGACCTGTACCTGGTCGACGTCGCGACCGGCGACGCGCGCCACCTGACCCCTCACGAGGGCGAGCTCGAGGTCGGCGCGGTGGCGTGGGCCGCCGACGACCGGGGGTTCTACTACGCCCACGACGAAGGCCGCGACTACCTCTCGCTCGCTTATTACGACCTGGCGGCGGGCGAATACGAGTGGCTCGAGACGCCCCCTTGGGACGTGGGCGACGTCGTAACCTCCCTAAGCGGCCGCTACCTCCTGTGGACCACGAACGAGGACGGCTGCTCGGCCTTGCACCTCCGCGACCTCAAAAAGAAGAAGGACGTGACGCCGCCCAAGCTCCCCCCGGCGGGCGTTATGTGGGGGATGCGCTTCTCGCCCGACGAGCGTAAATTATTGTTCACCTACTCGTCGCCGACGGCGCCGGCGGATGTTTACGCCTGGCGCATCGGCGACGCCGCGGCGGCGCGCGTGACGAAGGCCGCGCTGGCCGGTATCCCCGCCGAGTCGTTCGTCGCGCCCGAGCTCGTTTTCTACCCCTCCTTCGACGGGACGACGATTCCGGCCTACCTGTACGTGCCCCGCGGCGCCAAGGACGACCGCTCCACGGCCGTCGTCGTCCACGCCCACGGCGGCCCCGAGGTCCAAGAGCGCCCCTCCTTCGATGAAATCTATCAATATTGGCTCAGCGCCGGTTACGCCGTCTTCGTCCCCAACTTTCGCGGCTCGACGGGCTACGGCAAGGCGTACGCCGACGCCGACAACGTCGAAAAGCGGATGGACGCCGTCCGCGACGTCTACGAGGGATGGTGGTACCTCGCGGAGCAGCCCTGGTGCGACCGCTTCAAGATCGCCGTCTACGGCTCGAGCTACGGCGGCTTTATGGTCCTGGCCGAGCTTACGCAGAAGCCGTATAATTGGGCCGCGGGGATAGACATCGTCGGCATCGCCAACTTCGTCACTTTCTTGCAGAACACGGGGCCGTGGCGCGTCCCGCTGCGCGAGGACGAATATGGCTCGCTCGAGCGGGACCGCGAGCTGCTTCAGGCCATCTCGCCCCTCAGCCACGTCCACGGCATCCGTTCGCCGCTTATGGTAATACACGGCGCCAACGACCCGCGCGTGCCGGTGGAGGAAGCCGAGCAAATCGTCGCCGCGGCGCGCATGGTCCTGGGCGCGGAAAAGGTCGTCTACCTCCGCTACGACGACGAGGGGCACGGCTTAGCCAAGCGCAGGAACCGCCTCGACGCCTACCCCAAGATGGTCCGATTCTTGGAGGAGGCGTTCGCGGCGCGGGAGCCGCTCAAGGAGAAGTTGGAGAAAGAGGTGGAGGAGGCGGAGCGGGCGCGGGAGGAGGCGGGGGGCGAAGCCGAAGGGGATTAAGGGGTTCCGGCTCCACCGGACGCCCGTGATATGAACCGATGAAGCGGCGGGTTTTAAACCCGCCGCTCCCATTTTAGAAGGGGGTGGCGTCGGGTGTTACCACCCGACGCCCGGGCCGTTAGGTGGCAACACCTTACGGCACGGCAACGCGACGCCTATTAAAACAGTTGACAAGGAGGCGATATGGGTATAAAATAAGGGTAAAGTGTCATGGCATCCACGAGATATGATAGGATGGGGTCATGGC
>CAZLXP010000151.1:0-4897 GCA_964563535.1 uncultured bacterium
GGACGTTTAACCCCGGCGGCTACGTGGTCGGCGTCGCCGCCGCCGGCGGCCGCGCGGTCGTAGCTTGCGAGGACGGCCGGCTCTTCGCCGCGTCCGCGCGGGGGTCGGAAGAATTGGTTAAGCTTGACGGTTACGCGGCTGCGGCGCCGGCGGTGGCGGCGGGTTTTTTATTGGCGGCGGACGGCGAAAACCGTTTACACTGCTTCAAATTTGAGTAAGCAGCGTCGTCGCGCGGCCGTAAAAAATAACTTGACACCGTGGGGGGGGTGTGGTAGCGTTTCTTAAAACGATGCGAAAGGGCACGGCCGTCGAATCGGCGCGTAAGCCAAAAAGAAGCGACGACGAACCTCAAAGCCTTCATTTTTACCCAGGAGGGTGACAAGTGATGAGGCTGAAAAAGGGATATATATTGTTGGCGGCCTTCGCGGTTGCTATCGGCGTCAGCGCGTTCTTCCTCGCGGCGTGCGAAGAAGATACCACCAGGTCGACCAGGCCGAAGGTCGAATATAAAGACCAGACCTTCGCCCTCTTGGTCTGCGACGGCAACGACAACGCGGAATCTACCGTCCCGACGGCGAACTGGGACCACGACGGCGCCGCGGTCTGCACGTTGGACTGGAACGACGACGGCTCCGGCCCCAACGAAGTTCCGGTGACGTACGTATACGATGAATATCCGCTGGTGGACGGCGTCGCCGAGCAATTGGAAAAGGGTGTCCCCAAAGGCGGCGATTTCTGGCTGTGGGAAACGACTCCCTGGACCACGATTCCCACGACGCCGGTGGTGGGTAAGGGCAGCCACATAACGAAGGTCGAGGTCAAGGCCCTCTATACGTACGTCAACCCGCCGCGCATCTGGTTCTTCTTCCGGTGGGAAGACCCGAGCCGTACCATCCAGCCGTACCAACCCCCGGCGGAATACGGGAAGGTAGCGCCCCTCGGCGGCACCGAACAATATTTCTGGTATGAAATGGGCGGCAAGGAAATCCCGGGCGACGGCTTTGTGGATGGCCGCGCATGGAAATCGCACGAGGACTGGCTGGCGCTGGTATGGTCGACGTGGTTCCTGTGGAACACCAACAACAAGAACAAGGATTGGCGGCGAAAAGAAAACCCCGTCCCGGTATCGCCGGCCGACCCTGAAGGCTACGATTGGATGCTCGTGGAGACGGTACCCGGTTTCCAGACCAAGGGTATAAACGCCGTGAAGGGCAGCGGCGACGTCGTATATAAGACACCTGTCGTTAACAACCGGACCGAGCCTTTGAGCTCCCCTTACGGCGATAAATATTATCCCGGCGCTTTCTGCGACATGTGGTTCTTCAGCGCCTCCAGGACCAACTACACCGCCGCGGGGGGCTGGTTGGATACTGAGGCGGCGTACCTGTTCGACTGCTACATAGACCAAAAAGGTTTCAAATACCCGCCGGTGGGTTCGAACGAAAACAAAGCTTCCCTCGACGAGTGGCTTACGCCCGACAGCGGCATAACGGGAATTGACAAAAACGGGGCGTTCCGCGGGCCTCCCGCGAATCAGGCGCCCAGCGACCCGGACGTGAAATATAACCCGCCGGGCGCTTATTACATATGGGGTACGTCGGAGTTGGCGCCCGGGTTTTCGAAACCGGCTCCCTGGCGCGTAGGCGGCGGCGCCCGAATAGCGGGTTATCTGCATAGGCCGTCCCTCGGCTCTACGGCGGACATAATCGGCCGTTGCCAGTGGCAGCAACCCAACCGCTTGGCGTACGAACCGTGGGAAGGTAAACGTACTACCGGAGACCCCCAGAAACAGGCGGAGAGGCTCAAGAAAAACTGGTACGGCAAGGACTGGAACTACACGCTCGAGATCATGCGGGATATCGGGTCCATAACGAAGATAGACCCGACGGAGGACGTCCTGTTAGGGCTCTTCGACCCGCACCCGGGCGAGTAAGCGCCGCTCGAGCCGCACGTCGCGTTTGACGTCAACGCCCCCGCCCGGCGCCGCACCCGGGCGGGGGCTTTACCCGAAGGGCGAAATAAAGGACCGGGAGTCGCGCTATGTCCAATATGTGGGCCGCGGTGGTCGAGATAGGGTTTCTGGGCTGGGTCGGTTCCACCATCGGCTTTATCTTCCGCGCCATAAATAAGGAAAATAAGTTCGTCGGCAAGAAGGCCCTCTTCTGGGGGGTGCTGGTCGGCGTCTTCTACGCCCTCTGGATCGTGGGGTTGGTTAACGCGTGACAAATTAACTAAAGGGAACGCCGTGGACGGGTTTTGCGCGTTCCTGTTGACGCGGGATAAGGGAGTTTCTTAAAAGGGGTGATGGCAATGACATTCGGGAAGAACATCCTCGTCGCGCTTGCCTTTGTCTTGGCAACAGGGGCCGGCGCGCTTTTAGTTTCCGGTTGCGAAGACGAAGGCGAAGGGCCCACGCCGCCCAAAGTCGAGTATAAGGACCAGACCTTCGCGCTTCTGGTCTGCGACGGCAACGGCAACGAGCCGGCCGGCTGGGACCACGACGGCGCCGCGGCCTGCACGCTGGATTGGAACGGCGACGGCTCGGGCCCCAACCGCGTTCCGGTAACGTACATATACGACGAATATCCGCTGGTGGACGGCATCGCCGAGCAATTGAAAGAGGGCGTCCCCAAAGGCGGCGATTTTTGGCTGTGGGAAACGACGCCGTGGACCGCGATTCCCGCGAAGCCGGTAATGGGAAAGGGCAGCGGCGTGGCGAAGGTCGAGGTCAAGGCCCTCTATACGTACGTCTATCCGCCGCGCATATGGTTCTTCTTCCGGTGGGAAGACCCCAGCCACACTATCCAACCGGTACAACCGCTAGCGGAGTACGGGAAGAAAAAACCCGTCGGCGGCACCCATCAATATTCCTGGTATCAAATGGGGGGCCGGGAATTCCCTGGCGAAGGTTTTAAAGACAACCGCGTATGGGCGTCGCACGAGGACTGGTTGGCGCTGGTATGGTCGACGTGGTTCGTCTGGAATACGGAAAATAAGGGAAAGGCCGACAAAGGGCGCCATAAGGCCGCGGACTTAAACGGCCGCGATTGGCGGTTCGTCGAGACGGTGCCCGGATTCCAGGAGAGAGGAATAGACGTATGCCGGGCTACCGGCGATATCGCGTATAAGACGCCTATCGTCAATACCAACGACCCGAACTCGCCGTATTACGACAAATATTTCCCGGGCGCCTATTGCGACTTCTGGTTCTTCTCGGCGACCCGGACCAACTACAACGGCCGGGGATGGGAGGGTTCGGCCTGGATGTTAGATTGTTATATAGGAAGCAAAGGCTTCAAAAAACCTCCCGTCGGCTCGAATACCAACCCGGCGTCGCTGGAAGAAACGCTGACGGTCGACGCCGGCGTGTCGGGTTACGAGGCCAACGGCGGCGTTACCGGTTACCCCGCGTATGGGGGCGTCGACCCCAAATATAACCCGCCCGGGCCGACGTATTTGTGGAAGCCGACGGCCACGCCGTTTCGCCCCCCGGAGCCCTGGCGGGCGGGGGGAGGCGCTATTATACCGGGGTATCTCCACCGGCCGCCGTACGGTTCCGCCGCGGACATAATTTGCCGTTGCCAGTGGGAGCAGCCCAACCGCACGTATTACGAGCCGTGGGAAGGGGCCCTTGGCGAGAAGTTAAAGAAAAACTACTACGGCAAGGACTGGCACTACACGCTCGAGGTGATGCGGGAGATAGGAACCGACGCGACGGTCGACCCGGGCGAGGACGTTCTTCTTGGAATATACGAACCCCATTGACGCCGGCTAAGATATCTGGTATCGCAAAGGGAAGCGTCGCGCTTCCCTTTTTTTGCGGTGCCGCGGGGCGATTATCGGCGGGGTAGGGTTTAAAGCGGAAGTTTGTGTATATTTTCACTTGCGACCGGTAATGTTTTCGCGTATAATCGGCGTTACGTTAATTAACCGCTCTTTGGTGACTCACTTTAATTTAGGAGAGGCTATGGTCGAGATAAAAGAGCTCGAAGAAATAAGCCGCAAGATTCGCCGGGACATTATGGTCATGCTGGCGGAGGCGGGTTCGGGCCACTCCGGCGGCTCCCTCTCGGCGGTCGAAACCCTCGTCGCGCTCTACTGGAACATCCTCAAGCACGACCCGAAAAACCCCGCATGGGAAGGGCGCGACTGGTTCGTGCTGTCGAAGGGGCACGCGTGTCCGGTCCTGTACGCGGTGCTGGCCGCCTGGGGGTACTTCCCGCGCAAGGAGCTTTGGACCCTGCGCAAGTTGGATACGATCTTGCAAGGCCACCCCCACCGCCTGAAGACCCCCGGCGTCGAGTTTTCGACCGGTTCGCTGGGACAAGGCCTTTCGCTCGCGACGGGCGCCGCTATGGGCCTTAAACGCCAAGGCAAATCCAACAGCGTCTTCGTATTGACGGGCGACGGCGAACAGACCGAGGGCGCTATTTGGGAGGCCGGCATGACGGCGGCCCATTACCGCCTCGATAACCTCTGCGCCATCTGCGACCGTAATTACTTGATGATCGACGGGAATACCGAGGAGGTTATGGGCCTCGACCCGCTCTCGGACAAGTGGCGGGCGTTCAACTGGCACGTGATTGAAATCGACGGCCACGACCTCCGGCAGATGACGTACGCCTACGAGCGGTTTCTCCTGGAGAAGAATCACCCCACGATGATAATCGCCAACACCATCAAAGGCAAGGGCGTCTCTTTCATGGAGAACCAAGCCGATTGGCACGGCGCGGTGCCGAAGAAGGGCGAACAGGTGCAGCAGGCGCTCGCCGACCTCGGCTTCGCGGCGCCGTGGGCGGAATATATGAAGCACGATTTCGACTGGGTCGGCTAGCCATAATTAAATAAGGGTAAAGTGTCATGGCATCCACGAGATATGATAGGATGGGGTCATGGC
>CAZLXP010000152.1:0-4719 GCA_964563535.1 uncultured bacterium
ACCGCCCCTCGGGGCGGCTTTTCGTTTGGCCGGTGACGGTTTATTATATATAGACGCAAACGGGTTTGAGCGGGGTGACGAACTCCCGCGCCTCCCGGCCGCGCGCGCAAGCCGAATAGGACGACGCGCTCGACGGCGGCGCCGAAGCGCTCTCGAGCCGCGGCGGCGAATTCCCCGAGCGCCCGCCGCCAGCTCGCCTCGTCGGCTGAGTTGTCTTCGTCTCGAGCCACGTAGTCATTATAAGGCCCGCGGGGCGGCCGTCAAGTGCGGCGCAAAAAAAGGCAACCCTCGCGGGTCGCCTTTTTATTACGAAAAGTATGCCGAACCCTTAGCGGCCCTTCGCGAGGCGGTCGGGGGTATCGAGGGCGATGAAACCCTCTTTCATCAACAGCTGGGTTTCGTCGCGGGCCTTCTTGATAGTGTCCGCGGCTTTTTTGTAGAGCTCGTCGCGTGAGCCCTTAATGCGCGCGACGCCCTGCTCGATGGCCTTGAGCCCTACGGCCACCGCCTCCCGCGGATAGACCTCCCACTCGTCCATGGTCGGGATGAGATATTCCTCGTGGATGCCCTTGTCGTTGGCGATGTCGGCCAGCGCCTGCGCCGCGGCGATGCACATCTCGTCGGTGATGGTCTTGGCCTGGACGTCCAGCGTCCCGCGGAAGATGCCCGGGAAGCCGAGCGAGTTGTTGACCTGGTTGGGGAAGTCGGAGCGGCCGGTGGCGACGATGCGCGCGCCCGCCTCCTTGGCCTTCCACGGCCAGATCTCCGGGATGGGGTTGGCGCAGACGAAGACGACCGGGTCCTTGGCCATGCTCGCGATCCACTCGCCCTTGACGGTATCGGGGCCGGGCTTCGACAGCGCGATCATAACGTCCGCGCCCTTGCACGCCTCGGGCGGGCCGCCCTTGACGTTCTTCTCGTTCGTTATCTGGCAGAAGTGCCACTTCAGCTTCCAGGTGGGGTCGTTCTTGAGGTCGTCGCGGCCTTTGTGCAACGTGTCCTTCGAGTCGCACATGATGATGTGTTTGGGGTCGATGCCGAAGTTGATGAGGACGCGGGCGATGGCGATGTTGGAGGCGCCTGCGCCGATCATCGTGATGCGGACGCTCTCCTTCTTCTTGCCGACGATGCGGAGGGCGTTGATGACGCCCGCCGTCGTGACCGCGGCGGTCCCCTGCTGGTCGTCGTGCCACACCGGGATGCGGGCCTTCTTGCGCAGCGTATCGAGGATGTGGAAGCATTTCGGCTGCGAGATGTCCTCGAGGTTGATGCCGCCGAAGACCGGTTGGAGCTTGAGGGAGATGTCGATTATTTCTTCCGGGTCCTTCGTGTCGAGGCAGATGGGGAACGCGTCCACGCCGCCCAGGTATTTGAACAACAGCGCCTTACCCTCCATGACCGGAAGCGCGGCCTCCGGGCCGATGTCGCCCAGGCCCAGGACCCGCGTCCCGTCCGAGATGACGGCGACGAAGTTGGCTTTGTTGGTATGGACGAATACCTTTTCCGGGTGGGCGGCGATGTCTTTGCAGGGTTCGGCCACGCCCGGCGTATACCAGACCGCGAAGTCGTCGAACGACGCCACGCGGCATTTGGGCGTGATTTCCACCTTGCCGACGTAGAACGGGTGGAGCCTCATCGCGTCTTGCCCGGGCTTCTTGGCCTTTTCGATCAGCTCTTTTTCGTTAATCAATTTATCCTCCTTGCTGGGACGTGACGCGTATACCGGCGCGGGCGACGGTTCCGCGTCGAAAGAGCGCCTGTGAAAATAATAACGATTGGATTGCGTATTAAAAATGCCGCGGCGGCTCGGCGGGGTCCGTCTCGCGGAACGCATTACATCATAGCACAAAGGCCACGCCGGTGCAAACGAAAAACCGATTCTTACGGCGACGCCGGACAAGGGCCCTCATTTTTTTCTTGATATGCAAGACCTTTTTTTAAATTTAATCGGAGAGTTAGGAGAGGAACAAGATACTAGCGGGAGGTACCATGAAAATTCGTAACTTATCCGGCGCCGCGTTTCTATTACTGGGAACGATAGGTGCCGTTTTAGTTTAACCTGGGCGAAGACGTGCATATATACAAATTCCAAAAACCGCCGCGCTTCGGCGAAAGTTAACGTGGTTTAAAGCTACAGGGGGTTAGAAATGCGCAAAGTAATATACGTCACGATAATAACACTATTGGCCGGCCCCTCAGCCTTCGGTGGCTTCGGCGACGTCGTATCGTCTTTCAGTGCGCCTCCAGCCAATTTGGCGGGCCTTGCTTGGGACGGGGCTTATTTATGGTTCGCGGGCGAGCCGGGTACGGTCTTTATACGTACTACGACTACCGGTTCAATAGTAAGTTCTTTCTATACCGGAGGCGGCTATAGCTATATCAGGGGTTTAACGTTCGACGGCGGATATTTGTGGTATTCATGGTGGAACTTAACGTGGGGTTACTCTTACCACCGAATAACCACAAACGGTTCTTCCGTGTCTCGTTTCGGCGCCGGTTGGTTCGGGCCCGGCGTAACGTGGGAAAGCCCTTACCTCTGGTGCGGCCCGGCTAAATATACTACCGGCGGCTCTTTCGTCGCGAGCTTCAAGCCTCCTTTTACGCTCGCGACGGACCTAGGCTGGTACGCCCAAAAGTTGTGGGTAGGGGGTCCGGGCAACCGTATGTATAACGTAACGACTAACGGCTCTATAGTCGCGACCTTCCCGGTCCCCGCCGGCGGCGAGGCCGCCGGCACTACTTTCGACGGCCAATATTTGTGGCTATCTAACCTAACAAATAGGTGGGTCTACCAAATCGACATCGGCGTCGTCGGCGTGGACGCCGGCTCGATGGGGAAGATAAAAGGGCTTTACCGGTAACGACGTTACCCCGTTAATCCAATACAGCTTTTGGGGAGCCTACGAAATGCGCGCGACTACTGTAGCCGCTTCGTGTAGTATTCTAATTATTGCCGGCGTATGCTACGGCCAGAACCCTCCGTTCAACTACCTTAAGGTAAGTAGCGACACCGAGGGGTTCATAACCCTCGCCGAAGGCGAAGGGCCGTACGAGCGCTTCTTCCCGCTGGGCACTTTTTTCTACCCTACCCTTCAGCCGGAACAGGACTACATAAAAGGGCCCGTCGAAGATTATGGCGGGTTCGGCGCTATGGGCGGCAACCTGGTGGTCGCGCCGTGGCGCCCCGAAGATTGGCCCAATAAGCCGGGCGTTATTTTCAAGGACGAGGGAACGTGCTTGTTATATATGGGCGCGGCCCACGCCGCCGGCGTTAAAATTATGACGGACCCCGGGTTGTTCTGGGGCATATACGGCCAATGGCAAGACGACGGCCTTATCGTATGGCCCGACCAAAGGATAGCCCGGTTTAACCAAATGGTCCAGTGGGTAGAGGGTTCCGGCGGCGCGGACGTATTTATGGGCTATTACCACTGGGACCAACCGGCATGGCGATACTACGATAGTAGGACGCGGCTTGGGGACCCTAGGCCGACGCCTACGTATATAAGTAGCGCTTCAGCACACGTTAAAACTTTGGAAGGCCAAGAAAACGCGACCCATAAAATATTCATGGCCCAGGGCGTCCCCGTTAAGGTCCATGATTTGTGGAAAGACTGCCACGGGGGGGCCGACATCGTAGGCGGCGTAGTACTACCGTATCCCGAGCCTAATACCCTCCAAATGGCCAACGAACAGTCCGTACCGACTTTAGGGTGTCTACTCCCCAATTACTATTCTTCCGTTAGCGGAAGCTTTGCGGACGCAATCCACGAGGCGGCCCGTACGGCTACGCCGATGGGCGCCCGCTGTAAACCCTATATCGCGGTGTTGCAGGGTAAGGACCAATTGGGAAGCGACCTAACGGCCGCCCAAATGCGCTTTCAGGCGTACGACGCCATTATCCACGGCGCTAAGGGGTTGGTTTGGTACGACGATAACGACTTCCAACCGCTCGTGCCGCCGTACGAATTTTTCTATATGGATATATTCGAAGTCCTACAACCGCTCATCTCGGAACTCGGGATGGGGGAACTTAACGGCGTTATCAAGGCCGATTACGATTATACCGTGGTACCAGTTAACACTTGGCCGTTACCAGAGCCCAGCGACGTCGTAGAGGAGTCTACTTTCGTAAGCGGGAAATTAGTTCCCAAGACCCACTTCCTTTCGGACCAGATTATAATGGAAGGCGTCGCGAAAAAATTCGGCGATTGGACGTACCTTATCGTCGCTTGCCGCCCCCACGCGGGCGCGTTGGCCGAATACAAAGTCCGTTTTAGACCTTTCTTCAGCGCGTATGACTGTTGGAACCCTTGGCCGGGCGACGGCCCGAACCATTACGTATATAAACTTTTCCAAGAGCCTTTGACCGTACACCACGGAAGCGGCGAGGGTTGGTGGGAAGATTACTTCAACCCGGGCGACGTCGCGATATACAAATTCCAAACACCCCCGCCGTGGCACCCTTAGCATGACTCCTTAATGCCTAGCCGCCCCTCCGGGGCGGCTTTTTTATTTAAAATTAACGGCTACCGGATATAATAACAAAACTAAGCCGTCGCGGCCTTAAGACGTCGGCGGCCGACGTCTTAAATTTTATGCCGCGCCGCCCCACCCCGCGTATGCGCCTCCTCGTCGTCACCAACATGTACCCCCGCGCGGAGGACCCCTCCTTCGGGTCCTTCGTCTACGAGCAGGTGGCGTCGCTCAAGGCCGCCG
>CAZLXP010000153.1:0-4714 GCA_964563535.1 uncultured bacterium
TCGTTTCCGTAAAGGGTTATACCGACATGCTTCTCAAGGAGGCGCTCGGCCCGCGCGCCTATTAAACGTTTTAACCTTAACATTAGTCAAATGGTTAGGTATGATAAATAGGATATACAGATGGGTATTGGCCGTCGCGCTCGCGTCGGCCGGCGTATCGCTGACGGCCGCAGGCGCGGAAGTCGGCGTGCCCGATACGATAACGTGCATATACTGCGACGGCTCGGGCGAGGTCGCGTGCGCGTATTGCCACGGGAACGGAACGGTGGAATGCAATTACTGCGACGGGACCGGCAAGGTTACGTGCACCTTCTGCAACGGGACGGGCCGCATACGGTGCCCCGAATGTTTCGGAAAAGGATACGTCTACGACAACGGCAACAGGTTGAAGTGCCCGACGTGCAAAGGCGCCGGGAGCTTCCCTTGCGACTACTGCGTCGACGGCAAGATGTTCTGCGACGTATGCCGCGGTTCCGGCAAGCTGAAGTGCGTCGTGTGCGACGGATACGGCAAGGTGCAGTGCGTGGTATGCAAGGGCACCGGCCAAATGAAGTTAAAATAGCGGCGGGTGAAACCGCCCGGCCGCGGCTTAGGCCGCGGCCTTTTTTTATCTCGCTTGACCGGGGGCCGACGTTTCGATAAAATAAAGCGGCGGCGGCCGATATGCTGAAGCAACTCTACATCGAGGATTTCGTCCTCATCGACCGGGTGGGGCTGGCCTTCGGCGCCGGCTTCACGGTGCTTACGGGCGAGACCGGCGCCGGCAAGTCCATTATCGTGTCGGCGCTCGAGCTTTTGCTGGGGGGGCGCGGCGACAGCTTGCTCGTGCGCCGCGGCGCGGACCGCGCCCGGCTGGAGGCCGTCTTCGAGGGCAGCCCGCGAGCGGCCGCGCTCCTCGAGGAGGAGGGCATCGAGGCCGATGGCGACGAGTTGATTCTGCGGCGCGAAATAAGCGCCGACGGCCGGAGCCGCTGTTACGCCAACAACCGACCGGTCACGGTCGCGGGCCTGGCGGCGTTGGCCGGCTCGCTGGTGGAACTCCACGGCCAATTTTCGGAACTGCCGGCGCTCAAGGGCCGGGGCCAAACCGAAATCCTGGACGATTACGGCGGCCTGGGCGAGCTGCGGTCGCGCTACGAGGAGGCCTTCAGGCGCTGGCAGGGGTTGCGCGCGGAATGCGTCCAACTCGAGGCGTCTCGCGCCGAGCGCGGCGTCCTGTTGGACGGCCTCGCTTATATGATTCAAGAATTGGAGGCCGCCGAACTGGCGGAGGGGGAGGAGGAAGAGTTGCGCGAGAAACGCGGCCGCGTTCGGCACGCCGTCCGCATACGGGAAGACGTCGAGGCGGCGCTCGCGCTGATAAGCGAGGGCGACGTCGCGATAACGTCGCAGCTTACGACGCTCGAGAAAATATTAGCCGACTTAGTCGAGGTCGTGCCGTCGGCGGCCGGCGCGTTCGGGCGCCTCGGCGACGTATGCGCGGTGCTCGACGAGCTCAACCGCGAGCTCGCGGCGCTGCGGGCCGCCGAGGAAGGCGAGGGCGTCGACCTGGAAACCATCGAGACCCGGCTGGCGCTGCTCGAGCGGTTGAAGCGCAAGTACGGCAAGGACGTCGCCGGCCTTATAAGTCACCTCGCCGAGCTGGGGGGGAAGAGGCGCCAGCTCGAGCAGGCCGACGACCGCCTGGGCGACGCCCGGCACGAGTCGGCGGCGGCCGCCGAGGAGGCGTTGGCCCGGGCCGGGGAACTTTCGGGCCGGCGGCGCGACGAGGCCGGGAAACTTTCGGCGCAAGTTAACGACGACCTTCCGGCGCTCGGGATGGAGGGCGCGGCGTTTCGGGTCGCGTTTGTCGAGCCGTCGCGGGCGGCTTTGCCGCGCGACGGCGCGGCGCCGCTCGGCCCCTCGGGCGCCGAAGAAGTGGTCTTTGAGTTGGCGGCTAATCCGGGCGAAGAGTTGAAGCCGCTCGCGCGGGTGGCATCGGGCGGCGAGCTGTCGCGCGTGATGTTGGCGGTCCGGTCGGCCTCGGCGGGCCGGGCCGGGATGGGCACCGTCGTCTTCGACGAGGTGGATACCGGCATCGCCGGCCGGGTAGGTCACGCCGTGGGGACCAGGTTGAAGGAGGTCGCGGCGGCGCGCCAGGTCATATGCGTAACGCACCTCGCCCAGATCGCGGTGCGGGCCGATACCCAGTTCTTCGTGGACAAGGTCGTCGCCGGCGGCCGGGCGACGATAACGGTGGCGGCGGTCGACGGCCAGCGCCGGCTCGAGGAGTTGGCTCGGATGTTGGGCGGCGGCAAGCCGCCTACGCCGGCGACGTTGAAGTACGCGCGCGAACTCTTGGAGACGGTCCGCCGCGAAGCAGGCGCGGGTGCCGAGAAAGGGGTTTGAATATGAAAAAGATTTTGCTCTGGATATTATTTTTCGTGTTTCTAATCCTGATCGTAAGCCCGCTGGACCTCGCGCCCGGGCCCGTGGACGACGTCATCTACGGCATCCTCGACGTCATTATCGTCGCCCTCCTGGGAACGATCCGCGGGAAAAAGAAAGCGCCCCCGCCTTCCGTAAAAGGCGAGAGCGCGGGCGTAGACGACGAACGCTAAGGGGGCGTTATCGCCCCCGCCGCGGGCCGCCGCTAGCAGCAGCTGGCGGCGGTTTTCTTTTCGCCGCCCGCCGGGGTGCAGCAGACGCCCAGGCAGCGGATGTTCTCCACTACCGACGCCGCCTTTTCCCCCTTTAGGCGGATGACGTATTCGCCGTCCTTCTCCTCGATTTTGATTTCGAGGATATTTTTTTCCACCATGGCACCTCCTTTCTTAGTTTGCTGTATTTGAATATTTAATTATTTCGATAGAAAAAACCAAAAAATTTTATTCTACCTCGAACTCGTCCCGGACGCAGCAGCACACCGAGGCGACGTGTTCTTTGTTTATGGCGTAATACACCGTGGTGCCGCGCTTCTCGGCGGTCACGAGGCCCGCCTCGCGCAGGATGCGGAGGTGGTGCGAGATCGCGGGTTGGCTAAGGCGGGACCGTTCGACGATCTCGCCTACGCTCAGCGGGCCGCAGCAAAGCGCTTTCAGGATCGAGACCCGGACCGGGTCGCCCAACGCTTTGAATGAAGTACAAATATCCATACATTTAAATATTTAACATAAAATCCCGAGCGTGTCAAGGGTTTTTTCGCGACGCCGTAATTACGCCCCGAATTTCTCCGCCCGGCTGGTCAGGTTGAGCAATATCGGCAGGACGTCGCGGCCCCGCAAACGCCCGGCGCCGCCCGTGGCCGCGGGCCGCTCGCCGAACGACGTTACCGCGTCGGTCCGGACGCCCGGGCCCCAAAACGCCACCGGGACGGCGTCGCCGCTGTGGTCGCGCACGGCGACCGGCGTCGCGTGGTCGCCGAGTAGCGCGACGTGGCAACCGGCCGGGAGGTTGTCTAACATCGGCGCCGCGGCGGCGTCTATGCGTTCGATGACGGCGACCTTGGCTTGGGCGTTGCCGTCGTGGCCGGCGACGTCGGGCCCTTTGACGTTCGCGAGCACGAGGTCGTATTTTTCCACGGCTCCGGCCGCGGCGGCCATAAACGCCGCGAGGTCTGTGTCCAGGCCGCCGTTGACGGTATCGGGCAGGGGGACGACGTCGAGGCCGCAATAGCGGGCGATGCCGCGGATAAGGCCTACCTCCACGACCGCCGCGGCCGTCAGATTGTAAAGACGGCTCAGCGGCGGTATGTGCGGGGCCAGGCCGGCGCCGCGCGGCAGGATGATGTTTGCGGCCGGCTCGCCCTTTGCGGCGCGCTCGCGATTGACGGCGTGGCCCTTGAGTTTTTCGTACGACAGCGCGACGAATTGATTTACGACGGCGGCGGTTTTTTGGTCCGCCGGCGTCGCGCCGGCGGCGCGGGCGACCGGGACGCCGTCGTCGTGGGGGTCGACGTCCGATACCGCGGCGCCGAGGCCGTCGCCGCGGAGGACGAGCGCGGCGCGGTGGGCGGTGGATTCTTTGACGAAGCATTTAACGCCGTCGAGCTCGACGCCGTTGAGGGGCGCCACCAGCGCCGCGGTCCCCTCCGTTATGCGGCCCGCGCGGCGGTCTATGATGACCAGTTCGCCGTCGCGCTCCGCTACCGTCGCGAAGTTGCACCGGAACGCGACGTCGCCCGGGCGCACGTCCATGCCGACGCCCATCGCCTCGAACGGCCCGCGGCCCGTATAATACTCGTACGGGTCATAGCCGAGCAGGGCGAGGTGGGAGGTGTCGGAGCCGGCGCGCACGCCCGGCGCGATGGGGTCGACGAGGCCGTTCTCGCCTTGGCGGGCCAACCGGTCGAAGTTGGGGGTGCGGGCGGCCTCCAGCGGCGTCTTCCCGCCCAGTTCTTTTACGGGCCGGTCCGCTACGCCGTCGCATATGAAAATTAATATTTTCCCTTTAAGGGGCATGTCTTAATACGCCTTCGCGAAATAGGCCCAGACGTTGGCCTTGCCGCCGCACCCGGCGCATTCCCGGCCGCTCGCGTCTTCCGGCTCGAGGGGTAGGAAGCGGATGGTGGCGCCGGTCCGGGCGGCGACGTCGTCTTCGCAGGCGGTGTCGCCGCACCACGGCGCCCGGATGAAGCCGGGCCGCCCCTCGAGCATGAGGTAGAAGTCGTCGCGGTTGTCGACGGTTTTGGTATTCTCTTTCAAGTACGCCGCGGCCGCGGCCAGCAAGTCCTGCT
>CAZLXP010000154.1:0-4665 GCA_964563535.1 uncultured bacterium
CGCTGGTATACAACGGCAAAGTATACGTAGGTGCGACGAACGGCTACGTCTTCTGCCTTAACGAAGCCGACGGTAAGGTTCTATGGGCCTACCCAACCAGCGACCAGGTCTACTGCTCCCCTTGTGTCGACGACGGGAAAATCTACATCGGCAGCGGCGACGGCAACGTCTATTGCTTTAAGGCCGAATAGGCGCGCGGCGGGCCGACCTGAAGGTCGGCCCCTACAAAAAACCGGCCTTGCGGCCGGCGTTTTTATTTCCCGTCCAAATTTAATTTTTAGAGCTCGAGGAACGCCTTGACGCGTTTGGCGCGGGTGGGGTGGCGCAGTTTGCGCAGGGCCTTGGCCTCTATCTGCCGCACCCGCTCGCGGGTGACGTTGAAGACGGCCCCCACCTCGTCCAGCGTGCGGGTGATGCCGTCGCCCAGGCCGAAGCGGTAGCGCAGGACGCGTTCCTCGCGCTTGGACAGCGTCGAGAGGACGTCTTCCATTTGCTCGCGGAGGAGCGCGTAGGCCGCGGCTCGAGCCGGACTGATGACGGATTTGTCCTCGATGAAGTCGCCGAGGTGGCTGTCCTCCTCCTCGCCGATGGGGGTCTCGAGGCTGATAGGTTCCTGCGCTATTTTGAGGACGCGGCGGACCTTCTCCACGCTCATTTCCATCTTGGCGGCGATCTCTTCGGGGAGCGGCTCGCGGCCGAACTCCTGGATGAGCTGGCGCGAGGCCCGCACCACCTTGCCGATGGCCTCGATCATGTGCACCGGGATGCGGATGGTCCGGGCCTGGTCCGCGATGGCCCGGGTGATGGCCTGGCGTATCCACCACGTGGCGTACGTCGAGAACTTGTAGCCCTTCTTGTAGTCGAACTTATCGACGGCGCGCATAAGGCCGATGTTGCCCTCCTGGATGAGGTCCAGGAACTGCAGGCCGCCGTTGGTATATTTTTTCGCGATGGAGACGACGAGCCGCACGTTGGCCTTGACCAGGCTCATCTTGGCGTCGTAGGCCTCGCGTTGGCCGGCTTTTATCTGGCGAACGATGTCGAGGAACTCACCGTGGTCCATCTTGACCTTTTGCTCGAGGCGGCGGACGCGGCGGAGGCAGTTGTTTATCTCGCGCTCGGCGTCGGCCAGGGCCTCGGGGGTATACTTCTTGCCCCGCGGCAGCTTGACGGCGCGCGCGCCCCGGGAGGAAAGTTCGCGGCACAGCGCGGCCAACTCGCCCCGCTCCATTTTGAAGTGTTCCTCCAGCTTCTCGATGGCTTTGAGATTTTCGAGGATGCGGTCGCGGTGCGCCTCGGCCTTTTCGGCGAACCTATCGACCTGGCTGGTGCTGAAGTGGCATTCCTCGAGCGTCGCGACGACGTCGTGTTTGAGCTGGTTTATAAGTTCCTTGTTGCGTTGGAACGCCGCCGAACCGTTTTTACAGCGCGTCAACCGGCCGTAGGCGCGGTCGAGCTCGCGTTTCGACTTGGCCACCCGCTCGGCGCTGGCGATAATCTGCACCGACAACTCGCGCTGCTTCCACAGCGGGAGGCGCCCCTCGGTATTGACGACGAGGATTTCCTCCATCTTGACCCGGCCCTCTTTGACCCTTTTGGCCAGGGCCTCGATCTCGTCGAATACGAGGTAGAGGTAGAAGACGCCGCGGCGGGCCTTTTGGTGGCCGCGCTCGATCTTCTTGGCCAGCGCGACCTCGCCCTCCCGCGAGAGCAGCGGGACCCGTCCCATCTCGCGCAGGTAGAGGCGCACCGGGTCGTCCACGCGGCCGGTGGTGGGAGCGAGCCACTCCACCGCGTGGGGGGGACGCTCTTCCTTCTCCGGTTGCTTGTCCGCAACGCCCACCTTCGAGCCGTCGACTATCTCGATATCCATCTCGTTGAACATCGTGAGGATGTCGTCGATCTGGTCCGAGAGGACGATGTCGTCGGGAAGCGCTTCGTTGAGTTCCTCGTACGTCAGGTGGCCGCGCTCGCGGCCTTTCTCTATAAGGCCCTCAACGGCCTTGCGCCCTTCTTTACCTATTTTGGTGCGGCGAATAGCCATCAATCCTCCTCGCGAAGCGAGGTTTGAAGTGTATCGAATATTTTATCAGAAAAATAAGGGCGCGTCAATATTTCAGCCGAAAACGGCCGAATTCGGGGGTCCGGGCGGACGGAAAAGGGCCTATTTATGCCGGCCCTCGCGACTTTTTCAGCCACGAGGGCCTCTTGGGGCACGCCTTACATCTCGCCGATACAAAACGGGCAATAGTCAAAGCCGCGCCGATAAGCCTCGCGCAACGTATCCGGCTCAAAGATTACGACGTCGGGAGGCGTGATATCCGAAATATGGCAGCCGCGCGCGTCGCGGGCCTCGTGCTCGAGGTCGTGGACGAGCCGGCGGCGCTTATCGCCGACGTATCGGCGGCCGTCGAACGGCGGCTCGTTGCGTCGCACCATCTCGCTCCCCCCTTTCTTCGGGCCCAGCGCCCCTATTTATTATAGCCGAAAAAAGCGGCGCGGTCAAAGACGACGGCCTTGAGCGAATTTTCCCGTAAGCGACGCGGTTACCAAAGGCCGCGGCGGCGCATACGCCAAGATCTTTGTATATCGACTAGTTAAGGCCGATATATGATGAAAAAAGCCGCCTCGAGGGGCGGTTTCTTTTTAGGCCGGCGGCGGTAGGGGCGACTGGACAGTCGCCCCGACATTGCGCCCCTACCGGAACAGCGCCTTGATTCGCCCCAGCGACGACGGCACGACGGCCGGCTCGGATTCACGGAAATATTGGATGCGGTGATTATAAGAATCCGCGACGTGGACGCGGGTACCGTCCGGCAAAGGCGCGACGCCGACGGGGCTATTGAACTGCCCGTTACCGCTACCGTACGAGCCCCATTTACCGAGGAACGACCCGCTCGATGTAAAATATTGTATGCGGTGATTGCCGGTATCCGTAACAAAAATTATCCCATTGTTCATAGCGCCGACGCCCCCAGGGCGGCGGAATTGGCCGTCCCCGGTCCCGTACGAGCCCCACAAACCGACGAAACTCCCGCTCGAGGTGAAATATTGGACGCGGTTATTCCGGGTATCACCCACGTACGCGTTCCCGTTGGCGGCGGTGGCTATACCTTCCGGGCGGGAGAATTCGCCGTCGCCTTGACCCGGTTTACCCCACTGGCCTTCGTATACCCAATCGGCCGAGGCCCACGGAACCATTAACGTAGATAAGATTAAAAACGATAGTATTTCCCTTTTCATATCGTACGACCTTGCCCGGGGCGTTAAACCGGCTTCGCGCCGGGCGGTGGTTATAACGTAAGAAACTACTCATATAAAGTTTTGACGCGCCCCAGCGACGCCGGCGCTACCGCTTCGGAGCCCCGCCACATAAATCGGAATACATAGTTCGTAGCAGCGTCCACGACCCAAACGTCGTCGTACGGGGGTTCGCCCGTTTTAACGGACGCGCACGTACCTACCGGCGACGTTACCACCGCCGTACCGAAACCCGGTAGGAAGTATACCCTGTGCTCCACCGGGTCGCCCACCACGGCGTACGGGTAACGAGCCTCCAACGCCGTTAAACGCGTTCCCGGGCCCCGGAACGAACTTATAACCGAACCCGTAGTAGTAATTTCCAAAGCCGAATTTTCCGCCGGAATAGCCACGTATCTACCAAAAGACGGGCCACTTAAGTCGCCCGGGTGATCTTTGGGGGAACGGAAAGAAGATATAATAGAACCGGTCATGGTTAATTTATAGATATAGCTATTATTGTAATTCGAAACGGCAATAGCATCGCGGAACCAATTGCTCAAACCCCAAGCACCGGTTGGCGTACCTAGGTTTATATATTCGGAGGGTACCCCTAAATTATATATGCGAGGCGGCGCCCCGTCGCAAAGTACAGAAATGTAATACGGGGCGAAAAGCGCAACGCCGCGCGCATTCGGCGCGGGGGCGGGGTAAGATTCTACCATATTCCAGCCAGTAGCAAATGCCGCGGTTGGCAATAAAAACGCCGTCGCGAGTAAAATTTTTTTAGTTTTCATTTTACATACCCCGCTTTCTTCGTCCGATTAACTCCCCGTTGAGAAATCCGCCTGCTCGGGGACCCAGTTATGTTTGGTCGCCGTTATTTTACCGCCAAAATACAAAACCGCCGCTACCCCTAAGGGCCGCGCCGGCTAGATATGAGCTTATTTCCTTCATATCACCCTCTTATCTAAAAACAATATAGCACGGCGACTTCGCTAAGTCAAGTATTTTTTTGCCTTGACGCGCCGGGACGCTCGCCAAGCGATTAGGTTATTCCGCCATAAAAAGGACCCATAAGCCCGCGCCTTAGCCCCCGCCCTCCCCCTTGAGGTGGCGCCGCTTCTCCTCCATAAGCTCTTTGATGGCGGGCGTCGCTTCCTCGTAGTCGCCGCCGCTGGCGGTGATGCGGTCCCTCAGCTCGCGGGTGCGCCGCGCCAGCGCCCGCTGCTTCACCCCCTTGACCGCGAGGCGCGCCGCGCGCAGCGCGTCGTCGTCCCGGGCCTCGAGCATCGCGAGCCGCGTCACGACGCCGGCGTCGCTTTCGTCCAGCTCGTCCAACAACTCCACCGCCGAGAACGGCCCGTCCTTCAAAAGCTTCGCCATGGCGCGCAGCACTCGCCGGGCCAGCTCGTCGTCGACGTC
>CAZLXP010000155.1:0-4535 GCA_964563535.1 uncultured bacterium
CCGGCGTCCGCGCCGGCCGCCCGAGAAAATCCGCCACTACGCTCGGCAGCGAAGGAATGTCTTGGTCCGCCAATACTCCCAAAAAACCGCCGCCCCGCAGCCACTTCAGCGGCACCGCCGCGGCCTCGGTTCGGCATATAGTCCGGACGCCCAGCCGCCGCCGGTAGTTCACCAGCAGGCGGTCGAAGTTCTCGTCGTAGGCCGTGGTCGCGAGGACGGCGATGCCGCCCAAGCGGCCGGCGACGTACCCGCCCAAAAGTTCCCAGTTCGAGAAGTGGCCGGTGATGCCGACGACGCCGCGGCCCTCCGCCATCGCGCGGTCCACGTGCTCGAAGCCGTCGACGCGCACGACGCCCGCCAGGAACCGCCGCCGCCACCCGCCGAAGATTATCAGGTCGACGAGGTCGAGGGCGAAGTGGCGGTACATCCGGCGGCAAATGCGCGCCGCTTCCTGCGGGTCGCAGCCGAGGGTCTCGGCGATGCGGCGCGTCGCGCCCGCGCGTATGCGGCCCCCCGCGGCGTACGCCAGGCGGCCGAGAAACGCCGCCAGCGGCAGCGCGAGCCGCCGGGGCGTTACGGCGATAATACCTCGGAATATTTGAAACGCGACGTAAAGGAGGCCGTGGCGGAGGGACCGGCTCAGGCGGCGCAGCATAGTGGTTATTATATGAACCCCGGCCGTGCGGCGTCAACTCATTTGATACTTTTGCTCTTTGAACCACGAACAGCTATCCCCTTTATACGTCTATTAGACCCGGCTAGCCGTCAAGCGTTTAACGGAAAATAATACGACCGCGTATAAGCAGGCCGTAAGGCGGCGAAAAAAAGGGAGCCGCGCGGGCTCCCTTTTGGGCATCCTAATAAACCGCGTCTAACGGAACAACGCCTTGACCCTACCGAGGGAGGCCGGCGCGACGCCGGAGAACGTGACGGTCGCCCGGATGACGAGATTCGGGGAGTTATAGTCGTTATACCAGATGTACCTGCCGTCCCAGCAAACGCCGGAGGGGCGAGCCGCGCCGGGGGTAGTGAACGAATCGAGTAAAGAACCGGTCGTCGTAAGGTATTTTAATCCGCCGCCGGAACTGGGCCAATCCGCGGCCCAAAGGTTCGTGCCGTCGTAATCCAAGCCGCCGACGAACGAACACTGGGAAGAGAAAGATAGGATAACCGAGCCGGTGGTAGTCATACGCCAAATATTATTCCCCGTGGTAGAGGAATAGTAGAGATAGGTGCCGGTCCAGGCGAGGCCGTAGCCACTGGCCGGGCCCGTGAACGACGTTACGACGCTCCCCGTAGACGTCAGCCGGTAAACGTACGCCGGGCTGAAGGTGCAGAGCCAAATATACGAGCCGTCCCATTTCTGGTCCATCGAACTCGAGGGCGAAGGTATCGAACCGACGAGGGACCCGAGGGTCGTATATTTATGAATGTTGTTATCCGTGTAGTTAGACGTAGAATAAATATACCCGGCTTCGTAGTCCAATCCCTTACGCCAGGTCTTTTGGGACACGAAAGACGACACGATATTCAGCGTACCGGCGAAGACCGACGTCGCCGCCAACAGGGCGACGGCCGTGAATAGAACCTTCTTGTTCATTTAATCCTCCTTTTTACGAGCGCCATCGTAATTGTATTTTGTAATTATATTAATAATATAAGAAAAATGACCGCTCGCGTCAAGATTAATTTTAACCCCGAATACAAATCGCCCCGGGCCTCCCGCCGCTTTAAAGCCGCATTTTATATGGGTCGCTGCGGCAGTAAAAAAGGGAGCCCGGCGGCTCCCTTTTACGCGTCGAATAAACCAGCGTTACCGGAACAACGCCTTGACCTTGCCGAGGGAGGCCGGCGCGACGCGGGGGGGCGCGTTGAACGGCGCAACATAATCCGTTATTCGAGTCTCCTCCAGGCGCGGTCGAATAATATCGCCGGGCCTCGTAAGCACGAGAATAAAAAAAGCCGCCTTTAGCGGCGGCCTTTTTCGCTTAACGAGCGGTTATCGGTATATCGCCTTGATCTTGCCCATCGACGAGGGCGCGATGCCTATCGTGCCCGGGCAGTGAATGGTGTAGATGTTACCGCTGGTCCCGGCTACGAAAAGGTATTGGCCGTGGTAGGTGATGCCGTAAACGTTGCCGGTGGGTTTGTTGAAGGAGGCTACGGTCGAGCCGTTGGTGTTGACGCCGTAAACGGTCGTCGAGTTCATGCCGCCCCAGATGAGCTGGTTGCGCCAGTCGTACGCGATGTCGAACATCACCGGGACAACGGAGTGGGAACGCGCGATGCTGCCGGTGGTAGTCATGTAGTAGATCGTGCGGTTGTTGTAGTTGGAAAGGATGATGCGGGTAGTCCCTTCGCCGCCGTCGCCCGTCGCGAGGGGGTCGGAGCCGTGCGTATACTGGGTCGGCAAAGCGTAGTAATTGTAAATGCTGCCGTTGGCCGTATTCGTCCGATAAATCCGGTAGGGGCTGGCATAGGCTTGATTCTGCCAGAGGTAACTACCAAACTGGTAGGCGAGGCCGCGGGTATTGATGCCGCCGGCCGCGGCGAAGGAGTTCGTCACGGAACCGGTCGTGGGGTTCATCGCGTAGATCCTGCCCTGGGTGTTGTTGACCGAGTATAACACGCCGTTGCTCCGAGCCAACCCGGCGCAGGTGCCGCCCGGTATCGGGAAAGACCGTATGACGGTACCGAGGGCGCCGAATACTAGTCCAGCCGCGCATAACGTCGCGACTACTATTACCAACCATTTGTTCATGTGCCATTCTCCTTTCGTGATGAGAACCGTTGAATTTTGTGACGTCGATCGTTAATCCTGCGATTATAACAAATATAACTATTTATATCAAGATTTTTTTACGACCCCCCTAGCCCGGCTCCCGGC
Source organism: uncultured bacterium (assembly GCA_964563535.1). Taxonomy (GTDB): domain Bacteria; phylum RBG-13-66-14; class B26-G2; order WVWN01; family WVWN01; genus WVWN01. The sequence goes on from CAZLXP010000155.1 coordinate 2,888, forward strand.
GTCAGGAATGCCGTATATTTAAAAGGGAGCCGCGCGGGCTCCCTTATTCGCGCTTACGGGGCGGACTCCCTAGCGGTAAATAGATTTTATCTTGCCTAGGGACGCGGGGACGACGTTCGTTATAACCGTCGTCATACGGAAGACGTAAATCGGCGAAGAGTAACTGTTAAACCAAACGTAATCGCCGTCCCAGCATACGCCCGGGGTGCGGTAACCGCCGGGAACCGGCCGGTACGATTCTACGACCGAACCGGTCGTGGTTATGCGGTAAATCCCGGCGCCGGACGTGGGCCAGTCGGCGACCCAGATATAACCGTTGGCGTAATCCAAGCCGCCGTTGAAAGTCCCGGGGCCGACGAAAGAAGCGAGTACCGAACCGGTAGTCGTCATTTTGGTAATCAAATTCGGGCTTATGGCGCTGGAACCCCAGATATACGTCCCGTCGAAGGTAAGGCCGTAGCGCGCCGCGGCGGTGCTGAACGAGCTTAAAACGCTTCCGCTCGTATCAAGCCTAAAAACCGCCACGTCGTTGCCGGCCCAGAAGTACGTGCCGGTGAAGTGGACGCCCCTCATCATGCCCGGGAACGTCATACTCCTCACAATCGAACCGGTAGTGGTAGTCTGGTAACACGTAGTGTTGGCGTTGCTGACGTGGTAGATATAGCCGCCATAGTAGTCCATCCCTTTGGGGTACGAGGCGTAGAACGGCGATTGGAACGACGATACGATGGAACCGGCGCCCAGCGCCGTGCCGGCCGCCGCCAAAAGCGCAACCGTAACGAAAAACGTCGTACGCATATCCGACCTCCTTGGGTTTATCAACGAGATACCGTCTTTATCATATTAACACAAGAGGCGCGCGCGGGCAAAGATTTCCGAACGGCTTAGGCGTTACGTGTTCGGCCATCCAACGGCGTTTAAATTAAATATAAAAGGGAGCCGCGCGGGCTCCCTTATTCGCGTCGAATAAACCAGCGTTACCGGAATAACGCCTTGACCTTGCCGATGGAGGCCGGCGCGACGCCGACGCCGCTCCACGTCATCTGGTAAACCCACCCGGCGTCGCCGTCCGCGAACCATACGTATCGGCCGTCCCAGGCAACCCCCGTAACCTCCCGCCCGGGCATAAACATGGAATATACGACCGAGCCGGCCGTCGTCATTTGGTATATCAGGCCGCTGGCGGCGCTCGCCTGCGCCAGCCACAAGTACGAGCCGCCCCAGTCGAGCCCCTTGTTCAGGTAACCGTGGCCGTGGGGCCCCTGGAAGGAGGAGAGGACCGAGCCGCCGGTCGTCAACTTGTATACGTAGTTCCAATAGTGGCTGCCGGCGGTCGAATACCAGAGATAGCTCCCGTCGAAGGTCACGCCGTAGCCGTAGGAGGGCGCGGCGAAGCTCGCGACGACGCTGCCGTTCTGGCTCAGGCGATATATGCGGTCGCGCGGGACTTGCGGCCAATAGGAATATACCCAATAGACGAGGCCGGTGAAGTCGACGTCGCAGGCGTACGCGGGCTCCGGCAGCGACGAGACCAGCGAGCCGGTGACGGTGGTCTTCAGGACTTCGCACGGCCCGTTGAAGTTGGCGTGGTATATATATCCGCCGCGGTAGTCGATGCCGTCGGGCCGGTCGTTGCAGGGCGACTCGA
>CAZLXP010000156.1:0-4529 GCA_964563535.1 uncultured bacterium
TTAACCAACTCAACTTTACCATATCCGAGTGGTTACCATGTCCCTTTATTCTACATATTTTAGCCGTCAGGTCGCCGTGAAATAGCGTCCGGCGCCCCGGACGACGCTATTCTTTCGGCGGAATTACGCGCCGCGTTTTGGTTTCGGGGCCCGCCCGGCCGCGGCCGGCGATACCCTTTCCTCGTAGCACCTTGACCGCTCGCGGGAGGTATGTTAGTTTTGCGCCAAAATTCCTTTGCGAGGTGCCGTGGATATGAGCGAAGATGTCGGCAAGTTGATTAACGAGATGCTCGACCGCGCAAACGAACTTTCGCCGCCGGGCGCGACCTTTAAGGGCATCCACGATTACGACGAGGAGTGGGACGACCCCGGGCCGGAAGGAATAGCCGCGTACGAGGCGTTCGTTGACCAATACCTCGCCCGGGTCGAGGCGGCTTCGCAAGACGCCGAGGGCGAGGACGCCGTCGACCTGGCGTTGGCGCGGGCGCGGCTGGCCGATTACGACGTTTCGTTGCGGTTGATAGACGATATGCGCCGCAACCCCATCGGCGTCCCGGCCACCGTCGTCCAGACGATCTTCATTATGCTCGTGCGCGACTACGCCCCCGCCGAGGAGCGGTTCGGCGCGATGTTGGCCCGTCTCGAGAAAGTGCCGCGCTACTGCGCCGAGGGACGGCGCTCGTTCGAGAATCCCACGGCGAAGTTCGTCGCGGTGGCGGAGGAGATAGCCGCCCAGGCAGGGCCGTTCCTGGCGCGGGTTGTCCCGGCGGCCGCGGCGAAGGCGGGGAGTAAGTACGCCGCGAAACTAAAGGGCGCCGGCGAGCGCGCCGCCGCGGCTATCGCCGATTTTATGGCCTACGTCAAAAAACTACCCGCTCGGGAAGATTTTGCCGCGGGCCGGGAGGCGTTCGACCGCCTGTTGAAAGAGTATCACCTGCTCGACTACGACGCCGACTCGCTGCTGGCGTTCGGCCGGGAATCGGTCGTCCAGGCGAAGGCGGAGATGGCGGCGCTGGCCGACAAGATCCGGCCCGGTTCCACGCCGGCCCAACTCATCGCGGAATTTAAACAGGACCATCCGGCGGCGGCGGAGGTTTTGGACTTCTACCGGGAGTGGATGTCTCGCTCGAGGCAATTCGTAGTCGACAGGAATATCTGCGGTTTGCCGGAGGGGGAAGAGTTGGAGGTAATCCCCACGCCGGAGTTCGAGCGGGCCGTCATACCGTACGCGGCCTACATGCCCCCGGCGGCGTACGAACCGCGGCAGAAGGGATTCTTCTACGTAACGCCGGTGGACGCCGACGCGGCGCCGGAGGAGCGCGAGCAGAAGCTGGCGGGGCATAATCGCGTCAAAGTGCCCATCGTCGCGCTCCACGAGGGTTACCCGGGGCACCACCTCCAATTGTGTTGGGCCAACCGCGTCGCGAGCCGGATCCGCCGGGAATTCCATTCCAACCCGTTGATCGAGGGTTGGGCCCTATATTGCGAAGAGATGATGCGCGAACAGGGTTTTTATGAGGAAGAGCGCATGGTGCTTGGCCAGAAAAAGGATACGCTGTGGCGGGCGGCGCGCGTTGTCCTGGACGCGTCGCTCCACACCGGCGGCATGACCTTCGAGCAGGCGGTGGCGTTCCTCGTCGACGAGGCGGCGCTGGAGCGCGTAAACGCCGAAGCGGAAGTAAAGAGGTATATTTATACCCCCACCCAGCCGATGTCGTACCTCGTCGGGAAGCGGGAGATAATGGCGTTGCGGGACGAATACTTCGAGCACAATCCCGAGGCCTCCTTGCGCGATTTCCACGACCGTTTGTTGGCCGTCGGCTCGCTGCCCGTGAAACTCGTGCGCGACGCGGTCCTCGCTTAGCCCGTCGGCGAGGGAGGCCGGCGCGGGCCCCCGCCGACGTAGGCGCCGTCCTTATACTTCTTGCTTTTGGCAGGGCCCTTTGCTATATTATGGCCGCTTGGCGGCGCCCCTATGGTTGGCGAACGGACGTGGCCCGGTACGGCGTAGAAAGGCGGCTCGAGGCCGGGGCCGCGAATCTATGGCATAATTTGAGGCTCCCGGGGGCGCTGTGGTATCTGGGGGCGGCCGCGCTCGTTACTTCGGCCGGCGGGATTTTAACGGCTAATAAGTTCGTGTTGCCGGCGCTGGACGTCGCTGCGGTCTTACCGGTATACGTATGGTTGCGGCTTCACCGCGGCTTGCAGGGGGCCGCTTTCGCGTTCCTGTGGTGGTCTTTCTGCAAGGGGGTTGCCGTCGCCTCCTTTACGGTACTCTTTCCGGCCCAGGCCGGGGCGGCCGTCGCCTACGGCCCGGCCTACGCCGAGGGGATGACGTTGTGGGTTGGCTCCGGCGCCGATTTGGCCGGCGTGGGGGCTTGGGGGACATGGCGATGGAAGGAGGCGCTGGCCCTCGGCGCCTTGAGCCTCGTGACGGCGGGCGTGGCCGGCTTAGCGTTCGCGGCGACGTTGTTAAATTGCCAGGCGTATTATGTGGGTACGTTGTTCTTACGGGCGGCCGAACCGTGGAAAGTGGTCGTATTGGGGTGGCCGCTGTGGGAAGTATTCCGCGCCCTTGCCTTCGTTAATATATTATTGGCCGCGGCTGAGCCTACGCTGGCGCTGGTGTTGCGGCGGCCGGTGCGCGCGGGCGAGATACGCGACGGCGTAATGGTGGCCTTTCTGATGCTGGTGGCGGCGTACTTGGCTCAGACCTACCTCGCGCCCTGGTGGCGCGAGGCGCTGGCGCCGGCGTTGTTCTTCGACGTGCCGGTGGCGACGTCGTGAGAGGTTTCGTCTTCATATCCGCTCTGTGGCTCGCCGGCGCGGGGGCGGCGCAGGGTAAAGTTTTAGTCTGGGACCGCGATAACGACCTGACTTTCAAAGCGCCGGGGGGCGGCGGCGCCGTGGGCACGGAGTACGCCGTCGTTAAGGCTTTGACGGCCAACGGCGTAGCCGACGTCGAGCGGAGGTTCGTATTGCCCTCGGACCTCGGCGCCTACGACGCCGTCTTCGTGCTGTGCGGCTTTTGGCCCGACGACGGCCGATTATCTTACGCCGAGCGCAAGATTTTAGAAAACTACCTTGCCCGGGACGGCGCCAACCTGTATATCGAGGGGACGGAGATAGGGCGGCGCTACGGGAGCTCGACGTTTTTCGCGAAGCTGGGCGCGGCCTTCGCCGACGACGGCCGCCCGATGGAAGACGGCAACGTCAACGTCGCCGAAGGGATTGGGCCGTGGGGCGGCATAAGCTTCGACTACTACTCGTACCGCAAGGATAAACCCGACGCGTACGTGGACGAATATAACGCGGCCGCGGGCGACGTGGTCGTGCGCTCGCGGCGCGCCGGCAACCAGTCCAACGGGCGAGTGGTACGGTACGCGGCCTCCGGCGCGTCCGATTATAAGGCCATAACTTCTTCCTTGATTTTCGGCGCCCTGACGGACGGCAAATACGAGAAGAAACAACTGATGGCGAAGTACCTGGAGTTCTTCGGGCTGGCGAGCTATAACGATATAGACGTCGCGCCGGCGTCGTTGGGGCGAGTGCGGGCGTTGTTCCGCTAAAGCCGCGGCGGCCGGATGACGGGAGGCAAGTGCGATGGGTTACGACCCGGGTCTTAAAAAGTTGATCGCGAAAGTCGAGGCTTCCAGGCCGGCGCGCGTAGAGGCGGTCAAACGGGGCGAGCATTATGCGCGCCTCACGATGGAGGAGATCGACGCGCTCCTCAAGGCTTTCCACCCCGACTTCCGCGCCGACGCCAAGCGGGAATTGCGCGTCGGCCCCAACAAGGGCGCGGTTTACCCCAACGAACTCGTCGACGTTTTGGAGTCGCGCAGCCGCCTCGACCCCACCGAGGTGGACCTCGCGCGCGTCGACTACGACGTCGACCTTCTGATCGTGGGCGGCGGCGGCGCCGGCTGCAGCGCGGCCATCGCCGCGTCCGACGCCGGCTTAGCCGACATCCTGATCGCGACCAAGCTCCGCCTGGGCGACGCTAACACCATGATGGCGGAAGGCGGCATCCAGGCCGCGGACAAGGAAAACGATTCCCCCATCATCCATTACCTCGACGTGCTGGGCGGCGGCCGGTTCGCGAATCAACCCGAGCTCGTGGCGGCGCTGGTCTCCGACGCGCCTCTCGTCATCGCCTGGCTCGAGAAGCTGGGCGTAATGTTCGATAAGACCGAGGAGGGGACGATGCGCACCCTCCACGGCGGCGGCACGAGCCGCAAGCGCATGCACTCCTGCGGCGACATCACCGGCGCGGAGATTATGAGGACGCTGCGCGACGAGGTCGAATGCCGTCCCGCCATTAAAATCGTGGAATTCGCGCCGGCGGTGGAGATAATAAAGGACGAGGCGGGCAAGGCCGCGGGCGCGGTCCTCTACGACCTCGACCGCGACCAATACATCGTCGTGCGCGCCAAGTGCACCGTAATATCGACGGGCGGCTTCGGCCGCCTCCACCTCATGGGCTTCCCCACCACCACCCACTACGGCGCCACCGCCGACGGCCTCGCGAT
>CAZLXP010000157.1:0-4522 GCA_964563535.1 uncultured bacterium
ACTCGACCTCGTAGAACCCGAAACCGGTGAGTACCATGTCCCTTGTCCCCCCATCCGTTAATTCAAATAGTATTTTCTTTATACTTTTATCTTGTTATAATATCTAATAGTAGGGATGCCCGTATAGGGTCTACCTTTCCGTAGTTAATCGAATCCCCGGGCGATTAAAAGGAGTTGAAAATGATTAGGGTTTTAAAAAACTCGGGCTTATCCGTCCTTATAGGTTTATTCCTACCGGTCGGCCCGGTTATTAACGGCGCAGACACGGACCTTCCGGCTAAAAGGGTTTACGAGTACGCAGGCGAGTTCGGTTCGGAGCGCCACGACGAAGGCCAAATATATGGCCTAAGCGAATTAACCCCGGGCCCCGCCGGCGAATTTTTGGGTCCCCGTGCCGTCGCCGTCAGCCCGACGGAGGACGTATATGTAACCGACTGGGGCAACGGACGAATTCAATATTTTACCCCTAGCGGTTCGTGCGTCGGTATGTGGGGCCGTATGGGGGGTAAACCCGGCGATTTCTTTAAGCCTACCGGTATCGGCGTCGCGCCCGACGGGACGGTATACGTAGCCGACCAACACCGCGTTCAATATTTCACCGCGTCGGGGTCTTTCCTAGGTAGTTGGGGCTCGGAAGGTTCGGGCGAGGGAGAATTCGAGCGTCCGGAGGGGTTGCACGTTGGCGCAGACGGGACGGTGTATGTCGCGGATAGGGGTAATAACCGAGTTCAATATTTCACGGCGACCGGTTCTTATTTGGGGAGTTGGGGGCCCCGGATAACCGACGCGTTAGAACTGAATTACCCCAACGACGTCGTGACCGGGCCGGACGGTAAGGCGTATATCGTTGATGACAAACGCGTCGTCGTCTTAGACGGGGCGGGCTCTTTTGTACGCGCGTGGGGCACGGAAGGCTACGGCGAGGGGGAATTCTTGGGCCTGGAGGGCGTAGCCGTCGCGGACGATGGCGTAGTTTTCGTAACGGATACGCCTAACCACCGCGTACAATACTTCGATTCCGAAGGGGTATTCTTGGGAGAATGGGGGGAGTACGGACGCGGCCGCGTGCCGGGTAAATTCTGTTTACCATTCGGAATCGCCGTCGCGGCGAGCGGCGTTGTATATGTAGTCGATGCTACTAATAATAGGGTACAATATTTCCGGCCGAAAGAATCAAGGAAGTAGTCGTTTAAATATACTAATAAGGGGGTGTAAATGGAGAGTAACCGTCAAATCGTATACCGAATAGAGGTGGGCGGGGCCAAGGAGTCTTCAGAGGGGTTTAAGGAAGCCGCCGACGAGGTCGTAGGTTTGCGTGACCAAATCGCCGCCCTCAAGGAGGAGCCGCTCAAGGTCGCGCCGCCCGCAGTCGCGCCCGAAGTAGCGCCGCCGGAGGAAGAGGGGAAGAAAAAGCCCCTCCTCCCCAAGAAAGACCTCAAGCCGGAGGAGGAGGCCGCGGCCGCGAAGGTCTCGGGGATGCTCTCGCAAGGGCTCGTCCAGGGCCTGAAGTCCGGCGACGTGAAGGGCGCGATGAAGGAGATGGGGACCCAGCTCGCGACGGACGCCGCAACCTCCGTCCTCAACACCGTGATGCAGTCGGCGCTGAGCTTCATCCCGGGGATAGGGCCGCTTTTGGGCGGGTTGTTCAGCGGCCTCAAGTTCCAGAGCGAGGGCCTCGTGTCGCGTCCCACCCTCGCGCTGGTGGGCGAGCGCGAGCCGGAGTTCGTCGTGACGCAGGAGCGGATGCGGGCGCTGCTGTCCGGGGGCAGGCCGGGCTACGGCTTCGGCCCGGGGGACTTCGGCATGCCGGCGGTCAACGTCGCCGCTCCCAACGTCTCAGTCGAGGTTAGCGTGGCCCCGGGCGTCGACGCCGACATTCAGACCGCGTATCGGGCGCGCGCCGGCGAGGCGAGACTCGCGCAACTGGAGGGGTAGCTGTCCAGGCCACCCTTTGTTACCCTAACCGGGGGCTGAAGCCCCCGGTTTTTTTATGCCTGATGCGTAAGTATGACGTACGGACGGGTAGGGGCGCGTCGTCCTACCACGGGAACGCCGGGCCCGCGCCCATGACGACGCCGCTTTGCCGGCGGCCGAACATTTGCCCCCGGCCTACCAGCTCGCCCCATATGCCGGCGTGGGCGGCGTAGTACGTTACGTTCGTCGCGGTGAAAGACGCGGCGGCGAAGCCTAATATTAAACGCCGACTATTGGGGGTAACGAATGGGTACCGAATACCGGGTCGAATTCGTGGTTGACGGGGAAACCGTTGGTCGCGTCGTTATACCCGAAGAGGTATGGACGAGCGGCGAGTGGGAAGCGAAACTCGAGGCGGGGCTGACCGAAGCCGATGATTTCGTCGCGGATGAGATTGCGCGGAAATTGGACCTGTGGTGCGATAAGGTTACTAAGGGAGAACCCGTAACCGACGAAGATTTACCCGACATAGAGGCTTTATACGTGCAAACGTGGGCGAACGAATTCGGTATAACCGGCGTTACCGTGGAGCCCACCGGCGTGCGGGAAACGATAGTAAAACCCCGTGACGTCGCAGAGGTGGAAAAACAATTATGGCCGATACCCGGCGGCATTGCCGAAGTAAATACCGAGGACGGCTACAGCGAGGACGAGGAGTTACTTTGGGGAAGGCCCGAACTCGTGTTGGCCTTGGGGCGGATGTATGACGAGTTATGCGCTAAATGCACCGCTAAGTTTAATAAACTCAAAAAGCCGAAGCGGGGCTCATACCCCAAAATGGGTAAGATTAAAATCAACTCCTGCTATCGCCGGCTGGGGACTACCGCGGCCGCGGGTACGAAGTACGCAGACCTGCACGGATATAAGGATTCAGGGGACGAGGAAGGCCACTGGAGCGGATACGCCGTGGATTTAGGGAAAAGGCGGACCGGCGAGTCGTTCTACCCCCGGCTCTCATCCGGCGAAGTGCACGACGCCGCGGTCGCCGCGGGTCTTTTTCGCGACGCAACTTATACGGGTTACAACCCGGAGACGGGAAAGAACGAGGTTAAAGTCGAGCAGCACCATTACCGCCCGGCCGATGAGTATATGTTCCGTTAATTCAAATAGTATTTTCTTTATACTTTTATCTTGTTATAATATCTAACAGTAGGGATGCCCGTATAGGGTCTACCTTTCCGTAGTTAATCGAATCCCCGGGCGATTAAAAGGAGTTGAAAATGATTAGGGTTTTAAAAAACTCGGGCTTATCCGTCCTTATAGGTTTATTCCTACCGGTCGGCCCGGTTATTAACGGCGCAGACACGGACCTTCCGGCTAAAAGGGTTTACGAGTACGCAGGCGAGTTCGGTTCGGAGCGCCACGACGAAGGCCAAATATATGGCCTAAGCGAATTAACCCCGGGCCCCGCAGGCGAATTTTTAGGTCCCCGCGCTGTTGCCATCAGCCCGGCGGGCTACGTGTATGTAACCGACTGGGCCAACGGACGAATCCAATATTTTACCGCCGGCGGTTCGTGCGTCGGTATGTGGGGCCGGAGGGGGGGTAAGCCGGGGGATTTCTTTTGGCCTACCGGTATCGCCGTCGCGCCCGACGGAACCGTATACGTAGCCGACCAACACCGTGTTCAATACTTCACCGCGTCGGGCTCTTTCCTGGGTACTTGGGGTTCGGAAGGTTCGGGCGACCGGGAATTCGAGCGTCCGGAGGGATTACACGTTGGCGCAGACGGGACGGTGTATGTAGCCGACAGGGATAATAACCGCGTTCAACACTTCACGCCGACCGGTTCTTATTTGGGGAGTTGGGGACCGCGGATAACCGACGAGATCGAGTTGAGTGGCCCTAACGACGTCGCGACCGGGCCGGACGGGATGGTTTATATCGTCGATGATAAACGCGTCGTCGTCTTAGACGCGGCGGATACTTTTATACGCGCGTGGGGGAAAAAAGGCAGCGGCGAGGGGGAATTCGCCGGCCTTGGAGGGGTTGACGTAGGCGAAGGGGGCGTAGTTTTCGTAACGGACACGCCTAACCATCGCGTGCAATACTTCGACTCCGAAGGAGTATTCTTGGGGGAATGGGGTGAGTGCGAACGCGGCCGCGCTCCGGCCAAATTCTGCTTGCCGTCCGGGATCGCCGTCGCGCCGAACGGCGTCGTATATGTCGTCGATGTCACTAATAATCGAGTGCAATATTTCCGCCCAAAAAAGTAAAAACGTAAACACTTTAGCGTAATGACAAGGGGGTATAAATGGAGAATAATCGTCAAATCGTATACCGAATAGAGGTAGGCGGCGCTAAAGGGTATTCAGAGGGGTTTAAGGAAACCGCCGACGAGATCGTAGGATTACGGGAGCAACTCGCCGCCCTCAAGGATGAACCGCTCAAGGTCGCGCAGGAAGGTGGGGTTCCCAAACCTCCCGAGGAAGAGGAAGAGAAGAAGCCCCTTCTCCCGAAGAAGAAGCTCAAACCGGACGAGGAGGCCGCGGTCGCGAAGGTCTCGGGGATGCTCTCGCAAGGGCTCGTCCAGGGCCTGAAGTCCGGC
>CAZLXP010000158.1:0-4514 GCA_964563535.1 uncultured bacterium
CGCGGGTTTGGCAGCCGAGGCCGCGGAACGTTAAGCGGATATAGATATATCGTATAGTCCTCGGTGGAAACTTCTTGCCATAATCGAGCGTCGAACCGCAAAAGAAATACGGCCGACGGACGGAGCCGGACGCGGACGCGCGCCGCCTCGCCGCTTAGAATCGACGCCGGCCTTCTCACGAAGACGACGTCGCGAACCTCCACCCCCAGCGGGAAGACGTACCTGACTTCGCCGATGGTAACGTAGTCGCCGAACCGCTCCGTTATGGCGGCGCCGACGCGCTTTGGCAGCCAAACGCTAAGGAGCCAGTACGCGACAAGCGCCGCGACCGCTACGACGAAAAGAGTCGCGAAACCGATGGTTGCCTTTTTAGCGCTCATGCTTCTCCTTCCCGCGCCCCGTGCAAATAATCGTAGAGCGCTTGGGCCGCCGGCGCCGTCATCGCGGGCGCTCGCGCCAACTCGCCAGCCGAGGCCGTCATAATTTTTTCCACCGAGCCGAAGTACCTGAGCAACGACCTCTTGCGCGCCGGTCCTATACCTTTTACTTCGTCCAGCATGGACCTCGTCGCCGCCCGGCCGCGGACCTTGCGATGATATTCGACGGCGAAGCGGTGCGCCTCGTCGCGCACCCGGGCCAGGAACAACGTCGCCGCTTCGCTTATAGCCGCGGGCTCGCGGCTCCCGGGAACGAAAAATCGGTCCGGGTCTTTCGCGAAGGCCCCCACCGCCTGATTTTCGAAACCGGCTTCGCGGACCGCCCGGGCCGCGGCCGCCAGTTGGTTGGGCCCGCCGTCTACCAGGAAAAGGTCCGGCGGGCGGTCGTCGCCCCTCTTAACCCGGGCGAATCGCCTTTTGGTAATTTCAGCGATCGCGGCCAGGTCGTCCTGGCCCGGGACCGTTCGCACGCGGTACCGTCGGTATGAGCCCTTGGCCGGTACGCCGCCGTCGAATAATACCAGACTAGCCACTACCGAGCCCGGGCCGATATTGGATACGTCGACCATCTCGAGCCGGGCCGGCGGCCCCGCCGCCGACGCCGCCGCACCCAACTCCTCGAAAACCGCCGCCAATTCCCCGCGGCGAGCTTTGGACAACTCGGAAGCCTCGACGAAATATTCCAGGTTCTTCGTCGCGACGGCCACGAGATGGGCGAACTCCCCCCACCGCGGTACGACGACCGCGACGGGGGCACCCCTCTTCTCCGCCAGCGACGCCGCGAGCGCGTTTCGCCGCGGGAGACTCCGCCCGACGACGACCTTAGGCGGGACCTCGCCCCCGGCGCCGTAATGACTCAGTATGAACTGCTCCAGGGCGTCGCCGGCGGGCGCCGACGCCTTGACGGTAACGCGGTCTACCAGCCGCCCCTCGCACACCCGCAGCACGACGCCGTATAACGTATCCGCCCTCACCTGGCAAACCAAAACGTCGGCGTTCGTATTCTTGTGAGCGACGGCGTACTGGTCGGCGACGGCGCGATTCAACCCCCGGATGACGTCCCGCCACTGCGCCGCCTCCTCGAAGGCCTGGGCCGCGGCGGCGGCCGCCATCCGCTGCTCGAGCTCGCGCATAACACCGGCCCGCCGGCCCGTTATAAATTTCAAGGCCTTCTCGACTAAGGCCAAATATTCCTGCAACGACACCCCCCCGGCGCAAGGGCCGAGACAAATGCCGATCTCGTAATCGAGGCAGGCGCGGCGCGCCGGCTTGCGGTCGAGTTCGTATTTACAAGTCCTCAGGCCGAAAGCGCGGTTCGTCAACGCCACGGTCTGACGTACGGCTCTCGCGTCGGTGAAAGGCCCGATATAACGGCCGGTGCGTTTGTCGTGCGCCTCCCGCGTGACGAACACGCGGGGGAATTTCTCCTTAGTAACTTTTATATACGGGAAACCGGTGATGGTGACGTTATATTTGGGTTGGTATTTGCCTATGAGGTTCATCTCCAGCAAAAGGGCTTCCGTTTCGTTGGCGGTGAAGATAAGCTCAACGTCGGTAGCGCGCTCGAGCATCGCGACGGCCTTCGGGTCGCCCAACCGTTTCCCCGCGAAGTATTGACTTAACCTCTTTCTCAAGGACTTCGCTTTACCTACGTACAAAGGTTTGCCCTCGGCTTTAAATATATAACACCCGGCCTCGTCCGGGATCTCGTCGAACCTTTCTTTGAGCTCTTTTAACGAGTACTCCACTTCTTTCGCGCCTCAACCGCGCCGCGGCATAATTATAATCGACGCAAGCTTGTGCTCAAAATTCGCCAAGCGCTTTTGGATAAATGCGACCTAGCGCGTTAGTCCACTATAGACGCCGCGCCTTATGATTTCCTGGGGTGTAAGGCCCCTTACGTAAAAGCACCATACGCCCGCGAGAATACCGGCCGCATATCCCAAGTGGAACGCGGGAAAAATCGCCAGCGCTTTTAAAAAATTGCCCAAACCGGTTTTGACGGCTACCGCGGTCGACGCCGCGCCGTCGGCGCACAAATACGCCGCCGCCAATATACCGCCGGCGAGCCATAGGTACGGCGTCGCGAAGCCCCCCGCCGCCGTCAAAACCAACGCCGCGAAGAACGCCGGCGGCGCGAGCGGCTTCCAATCGAGGAAGCGGCCGTGTTTCTTCGCCACCGCCGCCTTCCAGAACGCGAATTGATGGTACTGTTTCAATAATTGCCGGACCGTACTGCGAACGTAATACGTCGCCCGCATCTTCTGCGTCTGGTAGATAACGCCGCCCGCCTGGCGCACCCGATAGTGGAAATCGTCGTCCTGGTTGCGCACCAACGACACGTCGAAGTCGCCCACGCGGCTAAAAACGTCGCGCCGCCACACCGGGTAAACCACCGCATCCACCGGCCCCTCTACCCGGCCGACGCGGACGGCCGTATTACCGGTCGCAAACATATCGCTGTTTACGGCGGCGACGAGACGGCTGGCTGCGTTGGCGGCGACGCGGTCGACCGGCCCGCCTACCTCCCATACCTCCGGCCGCTCCCGGAGCAACGCCACGCCGGTCTTAATGTAGTCGGCCGGAATTTCAGCGTGGGCGTCCACCCGGGCGATATAATCCCCCCGCGCCGCGGCGACGCCGATATTCATCGCGCTGCCGGCAAATAGGCCCGGGTTATCGATTAGTTTTACCCGGGGGTCGCGCCCGGCGACGTCGCTTACGATGCCGCGCGTACCGTCGGTGCTCATGCCGTCGACGACCAGGACCTCCAGGCGGTCGGGGGGCCAATCGTTGGCCAGTATGGCTTGTAGGGCCTTTCCTATAAAGGCTTCTTCGTTTCGGCAGGGGACTATCACCGAAACCGGCGGTACGGCGCTAACCTCCGCCGAGGCTTCTGCTCGCCTTGGGGACGGGGTTCCCATACCGTCACATAATATCAAAAACGCGCGCTTCCAAAAAGGCGAAAAGCCCGGCAGGCCGCCGGGCTTTCTTAACGCCGGATTTTCCGGATTATTTCTTCATCGCCAGGACTTCTTTGGCTTTGGCGACGATGTTGCCCGAGTTCATGCCGTACCGGTCGAGCAACTCCCGCGGGTCGCCCGATTCGCCGAAGGTATCCTCGATGCCGACGATGCGCATCGGGACCGGGTAATATTGACTTATAACTTCGGCGACGGCGCCGCCCAGGCCGCCGTATATCTGCGCCTCTTCGGCCGTAACGATCGCGCCGCACTCCTTGGCCGCCGTTACCAGCGTATCCACGTCAAGCGGCTTGATGGTGTGGCAGTTAATGACGCGCGCGTCGATGCCCTCTTTTTGGAGCGCGTCCGCCGCCACCAACGCCTCGTAGACTAACGGCCCGCACGCCACGATAGCGACATCGTCGCCGTCGCGGTATACCTCGGCCCGGCCCACGGTGAAAGGCGTCTCCTCGGTCGTAATGACCGGGACGCCTTCGCGGCCGAAGCGCAAGTATACCGGGCCCTCGTGCGTCGCGGCCCAGATGGTGGCCTTCTTACATTCGGGGGCGTCGGTCGGCACGATCAGCGTCATGCCGGGCAAAACCCGCATCAGCGGTATCTCCTCCAGCGATTGGTGCGTCGGGCCGTCGGGGCCCACCGAAATGCCGCCGTGCGCGCCGCCGATCTTGACGTTCAGGTCGCCGTAACAGATCGACGTGCGGATCTGGTCCCACGCCCGGCCGGCGACGAAAATGCCGTACGTGGTCACGAACGGCACCAGGCCGGTGCGCGACATCCCGCCCGCCTCGGCCAACATGTCCTGTTCGGAGATGCCGAAGTCGACGTGTTTTTCCGGAAATTTATCGCGCACCCATATGGTCCGCGTGGACTTTGCCAAATCGGCGTCGCATACGACAACCCTTTCGTCGTGTTCGCACAGCCATAGCAAGCCGTAGCCGTAGCCGTCGCGGCTGGGCACCATGTCGACGCCTTTGCGATAATTGACCAAATGCGCATCTTCGCGTATATCGCCCATCGTTGTCTCCTCAACGTATATTATTTAGGGTAAAGTGTCGATTCATCCACGGATATGGGGTTTAAGAGCTTCGTTTTC
>CAZLXP010000159.1:0-4480 GCA_964563535.1 uncultured bacterium
GTAGAAGGAATCGTCCGCTTGGACCAGAAATTCGACCGTGCCGGCGGAGCGGTAGTTCACGGCGCGGCCGCCGGCGACGGCGGCGGCCAGAATTTTTTCGCGCGTCTTCTTCGACAGCGCCGGCGCCGGCGACTCCTCTATTAGTTTTTGGTGGCGCCGTTGGACGGAGCAGTCGCGTTCGCCGAGGTGGATGACGTTGCCCCGGCCGTCGCCCAGTATTTGGACCTCGACGTGGCGGGCGCGGGGGATCAACTTCTCGACGTATAACTCGGGGTTGCCGAAGGCGGCGTCGGCTTCCACCGCCGCGGTGGCGAAGGCTTTCGCCAGCGCCGCGGGGGTATGGACGGTCCTCATCCCCCGGCCGCCGCCTCCCGCCACGGCCTTTACCATCACCGGGTAACCTACTTCCTCGGCGACGGCGAGGGCGTCGTCTTCGGTTTTGAGGGGGCCGTCGCTGCCGGGGACCACCGGGATGCCGGCGCGGGCCATAATCCGGCGCGCCGCGGCCTTGTCGCCCACGTCGGTTATGGTCTCGTACGTGGGGCCGATGAAGGCGAGGTTGGAGGCTTCGCACGCCTCGGCGAAATACGGGTTTTCGGCCAAAAAGCCGTAACCCGGGTGGACGGCCTCGGCGTCCGTCACTTCGGCGGCCGCGATAATGCGCGGGACGTTGAGGTACGATTTGGCGCTGTCCGGCGGGCCGATGCAAAACGCCTCGTCGGCGTAGCGGACGTGGAGGCTTTGGGCGTCGGCCTCGCTGTAGACGGCCACCGTTTTAACGGCCAGCTCGCGGCAGGCCCGGATAACGCGGACCGCGATTTCGCCTCTATTGGCTATAAGTATTTTCGCGAACAACTCGGGGCGACCTCGGTCGTTTTACGCCGGCTTTAAACTGAACAACGGTTGGCCGTATTCCACCGGCGCGGCGTTTTCGACGTGTATTTTAACGACAATCCCGGCGTACTCGCTTTCGATCTCGTTCATGATCTTCATAGCTTCGATGATGCACAGGACCTGGCCGCGCGACACTTTGTCGCCTTGGACGACGAACGGGTCGACGTCGGGCGCCGGCGCGCGGTAGAAGGTCCCCACGATGGGCGACGTTACGACCATCAGGTTCTGTTGGGCGGCTTCGGCCGGGGCGACGGCCGCGGCGGAAGGGTCGGCGCCGGGCAGCGGGGGCGGCCCCGGCCGGCCGGCGGGCGCGAGCGCGGGGTCGACCGGGCCGGCGCTGATGAACGAGACGTTGGCGCCGGCGCCGGCGCGGCTTATCCGGATCGTCCTAAGCCACGAGCGCACCTCGATCTCGGCTATGCCGCGCTCGTCCATGAGGTCAAGAATCTTTTGGATCTTCGCGATGTTCAAGGCGGTCTCCCCTCGCGCGTTTCCCGAGCCGGTGCAGGCTCTATTTGACGCGGTCGACGTACTCGCCCGTTCGGGTGTCGACCCGCACGACGTCCCCTTCGTTAATAAAAAGCGGAACGTCGACGACGGCGCCGGTCTCCAACGTCGCCGGCTTCGAGCCGCCGGTGGCGGTGTCGCCGCGGACCCCCGGGTCGGTGCGGCCGACGGCGAGCTCGACGAAGTTCGGCGCTTCCACCGCTACCGGCCGGCCGTCGTAGAAGACGAGCTTGAGCGACGTCCCGTCTTTGAGCCATCGCGCGGCGTCGCCCAGGTCATCCGCGCTCAGCGCGAATTCCTCGTAACTCCCCTCGTCCATGAAATGGTACTCGTCGCCGCCGGCGTACATGAACGTCGCGTTGCGTTCGTCGAGGCGGGCGCGCTTCACTTTTTCGCCCGCGCGCAGCGTTTGTTCGTGGCTCGCGCCGGTCAATAAATTCTTGAGCGTCACGCGGACGAAGGCCGGCCCTTTGCCCGGTTTGACGTGGGCGAACTTCGTCACCAGGAAAGGCGCGCCGTCGAGTTCGATGGCTTTGCCGGCCCTCAAGTCGTTGGTGTTTATCATAACGTTCGCGGCGGTAGCCGAAGGGCCGAGGCCGGAGCATCGGCGCGCCCGTCGGCGCGTGCCGGATTAATTTTCCTTATCCTTAACTTTGACCGGTCGTGCCGGCCGCGCCGCCGTTTATTTCGGCCAGCGTTGTCGCGCCGCGAATTTCGGGCTTGCGCTGGCCTCGTATTTCCTTATCCAATCCGTGAATCGCCTGTATTCGCGCCGGCGCCCGGGGCGAGCCGCTACAGCGCCCGGACCACTTCGGGGAAGAGCGCCGCGGCCGCGTTCCAAATCGCCGCCTTGTTGCCCCGCCGCGACATTATCACCGCCAGCGTCATCCGGAGCGGGAGGTTCGTCAAAAGTATCGCGCCCTTGGAGTATTCTAATACCCCCTGGACGAATTGGCCCTGTTCAATGTTCTCGACCATCTCGCGCGCCGCGGCGGCGCCGTCGCGGGCGAGGGCCGCGATTTCTTCCACATTTAGAACGTCGTCTTTGACTACCGACTCCAGCGCGAAGCCGTCGCCCGAGACGAGGATTACGGCGCGCACGCCGTCGACGGCGGCAATTCTATTCAGGACATCTAGGGCTTTTTTCACGTCGCTCGACCCCGTTAAATTTCCTTGGCCAATTTGGCGGAGAGCTTTTTTAGCTCGATGCGGCCGCGGCCCACGTTCCCGCCGGGCTTTAATAGGAGACAGAGGAAGTAATCTTCCTGCGTTTTTTCGATAAGGATGGTAATTTTTTCCGTTTCAAATAACAACTCCGCGACGCGTCCCAAGGCCAGGTTTTGCGAGACGTCGGTGATCACTTTGAGCGCCGTCGCGAGTTCGACTTCGGTCACTGCGGTCTCGAGATCCGGATGGATGGTTATGTTTTCGACGCCGATGCCGTCCGTGCCGCAGAAGAACGCGGCGACCGTTCCTTCTACCCGCTCCAGCAAACCGGCCAACATTTGTTTGAAGTCCACTCCGACCTCCGGCACGCGTGCCGGCCTTCCCGCAGCCGGCTAAAGTTCTTTCAACCTGATGGAGTCTAACCAACTCAGGAAATCCTCTTCCTTTTCGAAGGGTTCGCGTTCGAGCTCGAGCGGCTTGCGCGGCTGATACCGTTCCGGCTTTACCGCCAGTTCATCTTCGCGGGGGGGTGGGCCGGCCTCAGGCGCCGGCGCCGGTTCCGCCCCCGGCGCCCCGGTTATCGCGGCGACGTCAAGGGTGAAGCCTTCCGCGCCCTTCTCCCCGGCGCGTGCGGGGAAGAAGCCGGTTAACTCCAGGGTGTCGAAGCCTCGAGCCGGCGCTTCCGGCGACGCGATGTCGAATATGTCGGTGCCGCCGACCCCCCGGGCCGCCGGCGCCGTCAACTCGGCGACGTTCGTGCCGACGGGTATGTCGAGCGACGCCGACAGCGGTAACTCGTAATCCATTTCGTCGGCCCCTGCCGCGCCCGTCGTGGCCTTTACGCCGGGGAGGTCCAGTTCCCATAATACCCGTTTATCACCCGCGAGGATGAACCTGTCGAACGAGGTCAACCCGGCGGCCGCCGCCACGGCCTGCGCGAGGGTGATTTCCTCGAAGCCGGTCAGCGCGTCCTCCACGCCGGCGGCGACCTCTTCCCATAGCTCGAGTTCGTCGCGTTCCAACAGGCCGGAGACGGCCTCTATTTTTTTGATTAACTGAATAACCGAGGCGCCGGTGGGCGATTCCTCGCCCGCGATCAGGGCGTCTATGTCGTCGCGCGCTTCCTGGGCGGCGGCGTTGGCCGGTTCCCGCGCCAGGACCTTTTCGATTATTTCCCGCGCCCGGACGAAAAGGCCTTGGTCTTCGTAGATCTTGGCCAGCGTAAGGGTCGCGATTTCCTCGGCGGCCGGCGCGGCTTCCTCGGCCTCAGCCGCCGGTTCTTCTATCGCGGCCGAGGGGACAGGGAGCATCTCGAGCGGTTCTACCTCGAGCCGTTTGCGGGGCGCCGCGGTCACCTCGGGCGTGGGCGGCGTCAACGTTTCGACGGGGGCCTCGGCCGCTTCGGCTTCGCGGGCGAACGGGCTCCCGGCGATAAGGGTACTCAGGAGCTCGAGCTTATAAGCGTACTCCTCGTTGTCGGGCTCAATTTCGAGGATTTTCAGGTAATGGTCGCGGGCTTCGGCCAGGCGGCCGCGGTTGCGCAGTTCGTCGCCCAAAAGGCCTAGCGCGGAGACGTTATAGGGGTCCGCGGCGAGCACGTTCTCGAGTTCGTTAACCGCGGCGCCGAAATCGTCCAGCGCGATATGACACCGCGCGAGTAAAACACGCGCGCTGAAGTAGTTGGGGTATATTTTAAGGCCCCGCCGCAGGACGTCCGCCGCCTTGTGGAAATCGAATTGCCGGGCGTAGAGGCTGGCAAGCGGGGCGAAAATCAAAGCGTGAGATTCCCGCCTCAGCAAATCTTCGTATTGGCGAAGCTTCGCTTCCTCTTTAGGCGTCAGACGTGCCATTCAATTCGCGCGCCAACCGAGCGTTTCGTCAATATTTTAAGATATAAGTTATTATAAATCAT
>CAZLXP010000160.1:0-4453 GCA_964563535.1 uncultured bacterium
GGCCGGAGGCCTGGATGGCCCGCACCGCCGACTCGCGGCCCGAGCCCGGCCCCACGACCTGAACCTCGACCTCGGTCATCCCCATAGCCACGGCCTTTTTCGCCGCCTGGTCCGCCGAGATCTGAGCCGCGAACGGCGTCGACTTGCGGGACCCTTTAAAACCGACTAAACCGCCCGACGCCCAGGCGACGACGTTGCCGTCTTTGTCGGCAATGGTCACCACGGTGTTGTTGAACGACGACTTGATGTAGACGATGCCCGCCGAGACGGTCCGCCTGACTTTTCGCTTCGTCTTCTTTTTAACCTTGGCCAAGGTCAATCACCTCGTGCGACGGATCACGGCGAGAGGTTACTTCTTCTTCCGCTTCCGGCCGACGGTCTTGCGGGGGCCTTTGCGCGTCCGGGCGTTGGTCTTAGTCCGCTGACCGCGGACCGGAAGGCCTTTTTTGTGGCGGACGCCGCGATAGCTATTGATGGCGATCAGCCTTTTGACGTTGGCGGCCACTTCCGCCCGGAGGGCGCCTTCGACCTTGTACGCCTCTTCGATAACGGCGCGAAGGCGGGCCACATCGGCGTCCGTCAAATCCTTAACCCGCGCGTCGGGGTTAACGTTGGCCTCGGCCAGGATGGCGCGCGCCGTCGCGGGGCCGATGCCGTAGATATACGGCAACGCCGCCTCGATGCGCTTCGCACGGTCCAGGTCGACGCCAGCTATACGTGCCATAGATACACTACTCCCCTAAGAGGCGCCGCCTACCCCTGGCGCTGCTTGTGCCGGGGGTTCTCGCAAATTACGCGCACCACGCCGCGCCTTTTTATGATCTTACATTTTTTGCAGATCTTTTTTACCGAAGACCGTACCTTCATTTTCGCTGCCTTAAGCTCGAACGCTATTTATAGCGCCACGTAATGCGGCCCCGGTTGGGGTCGTAGGGCGTAAGCTCGACCTTGACCCGGTCCCCCGGGAGTATGCGCACGAAATGCATCCGCATGCGGCCGCATACGTGGGCGAGGATGACGTGGCCGTTGTCCAACTTCACGCGAAACATCGCGTTCGGGAGCGGCTCGACCACGGTCCCCTCGACTTGGATGGTCCTTTCTTTAGCCAAAACGTCCGATTTGAGTCCGCTATGCGAACTCCTCCCACCCTCGGGTGAGCACGCGGGGTTCGCCCGCCGTTATCACCACCGTATGTTCAAAATGCGCCGAGACGCCGCCGTCTTGCGTCACGACGGTCCATTTGTCCCGGCCTACTTTCGTCCGCCAATCCCCCGCCACGACCATAGGCTCGAGCGCCAGCGCCATCCCGGCCACTAACCTCGGCCCCCGCCCCGGCAAGCCGTAATTCGGCACCTGCGGTTCTTCGTGCATCTTGGTGCCGATGCCGTGGCCCACGTATTCGCGTATGACGTCGAAACCCGCGTCCCGAGCCGTCTTCTCGATGGCATACGAAACGTCGCCCAGGCGATTGCCGACTTTGCACCGGCTCACGGCGTTCTCCAAACAACGGCGACCGCACCCCAGCAATTCGGCCCCGACTTCTCCCAAAGCGATCGTGAACGCCGCGTCGGCGTAATAACCCTCCAACTCCACCCCCACGTCCAACGACACGATGTCTCCCTCCACCAATATCCTTTCGCGCGACGGTATGCCGTGGACCACTTCGGCGTTCAACGAGATACAGGACGACGCGGGAAAACCCATATAACCCAGAAAGGCCGGTTTTGCCCCCGCGTCCTCGATCGTCTTCCTGATGGCGCGGTCGATGGCCGCGGTATTGTTGCCGGGCACCGCCAGGCGACGGGCTTCCCGAAGGGCGTCGACCACTATCGCGCCGGCCCGGGCCATGACCTCGATTTCGGCCGCGGATTTAACCGTTATCATCGCCGCGGGCCAACGCAGGGCCGATCGCCGCCTCCACCCGAGCCAGAACCTCTTCCCGTCCCCCGGTTCCGTCGACCTCGCGCAGAAGGCCGTGGCCGCGATAATATTCGATAACCGGCGCGGTCTCGCGCACGTAGACGTCGTAACGTTTCTTCAGCGTAGCGGGCCGGTCGTCGGCGCGGGCGGCAAGGTCGCTCGAGCCGCAACGGCCGCAGACGTCGGCTTCGTCGGCGCCCGAGACCGCGCCGCAGGCCCGGCACACGCGCCGGCCGCGCGACCTCGCGAACGCCTCCTCCTCCCGAACCGCGACGTAAATCACCGCGTCGAGCGCGACCCCCGGCAAACCGGACAAGAATTCCGCCTGCTCGAGCGTCCGGGGGTAACCGTCGAGGATGAAATTGCCGTCCGCGCGCAAACGTTCGGCTACGACCCG
The DNA here is from genome assembly GCA_964563535.1 of uncultured bacterium. Classification (GTDB taxonomy): domain Bacteria; phylum RBG-13-66-14; class B26-G2; order WVWN01; family WVWN01; genus WVWN01. The sequence goes on from CAZLXP010000160.1 coordinate 2,318, forward strand.
ACCCAAAATTTCCTGCGGCACGAGCCGCCCCGTCTCGACGTATTCCTTCGCTTCCGCCCCGAGCGCCGTCCCGCGGGCGATGGCGTCGCGCAACATGTCGCCCGTAGAGAGGTGGGCCAGGCCGTACTTCGCGGCTACCTTTTCGGCGATCGTACCTTTACCCGCGCCCGGCGGCCCGATGAGGACGAGTTGCACCCGCGTTCTAAACCCGGCCGCGTATTCGGCCTTTCTTGACGAAGCCGTCGTAGTGCCGCATGAGGAGGTGGGATTCGACCTGGCGCATGGTATCGAGGGCCACGCCCACGACGATTAAAAGGCCGGTCCCGCCGAAGTAGAAGGGCACCTTCATGAACCGGATGAGGACCGTGGGCAAGACGTCGATGGCCGCCAAGAAGAGGCCGCCCACCAGCGTGACCCGGGTAATGATCCGGTCCACGTATTGCGCGGTGTTTTTACCGGGCCTTATGCCCGGAATAAAGCCGCCGTACTTCTTCATATTCTCCGCCATGTCCTGAGGGTTGAGGACGACGGCGGTGTAGAAGTAGGTGAAGAAAATAATCAGCACGACGTCGATAACGACGTACAACCATTGACCGGGGACGAGCATCCGCGCCACTTGCTCGACGATTCCGCCCCGGCCGCCCGCGAAGGTCAGGATAGTCTGCGGGAACATTATGATCGAGCTCGCGAAGATGACCGGGATGACGCCCGCGGTGTTGACCCGGATAGGGATATGGGTCGACTGGCCGCCGTATACCTTGCGGCCCACGATCCGCTTGGCGTATTGCACCCGAATCCGCCGCTGCGCCTGCTGCATGTAAACCACGGCCATGACCACGCCCACCATTACGGCAAGTATGACGATGAGGGTGACGACGTCCATCTCGCCGTGGATGAGGTTATTGAGCGTCCGTATCGTCCCCCCCGGCATGGCCGCCACTATGCCGGCGAAGATTATGAGCGAAATGCCGTTGCCCACGCCGAACTCGGTTATCTTCTCGCCGAGCCACATGATAAAGGACGTGCCGGCGGTCAAGGTCAGTATGGTCATCAACCGGAAGCCCCAGCCCGGCGACGTCACGACCGGGATACCGCCCGGGTTCAGCCCCTCGAGCCACAGGCCTATGGCCGAGGCCTGGAAGACCGACAACACGACGGTCCCGTAGCGGGTATATTGCGTTATCTTCTTCCGGCCGGACTCGCCCTCCTTCGAAAGCTTCTCGAGGTACGGGATGACGGTGACCAGCAACTGGAAGATGATGGAGCTTGAGATATACGGCATAATGCCGAGCGCGAAGACCGTCGCCCGCGTCAGGTTCCCCCCGGAGAAGAGGTCGAAGAGGCCGAAGAGCGTTCCTTTCTGCGCCTGGAAAAAAGAGGTCAGGGCGTCGGCGTTGACGCCGGGGACCGGGATGTGGCGGCCGATGCGGTACGCCAGGATAAGGCCCAACGTAATGAGGACCCGCCGGCGCAGCTCCGGTATCTTGAAAATGTTTCTTAAGTTGGCGAAGAACCTCTTGATTACGTCAAACAATTTATACCGCCTCGGCCTTGCCGCCCGCGCCCTCGATCTTCGCCCGCGCCTGGGGGGTAAAATAGTGCGCCCGCACCGTGAGGGCGACGTTCAATTCGCCGCCGCCCAAAACCCTCAACCGGGCGACGCCCTTCGTCCTCACGGCCTTACGTCCTTTCAGAAAATCCAGGTCTATGGTCGCGCCGCCGCCGAAGCGAGCCAACTCGCCGACGTTGACCGCGGCCGTGGCCGCCTTAGTTTTATTATAAACGCTGGTGAAGCCTTTTTTGGGCAAACGGCGCTGGAGGGGCATCTGGCCGCCCTCGAAGCCGCGGCGGATCTTCGCGCCGGCGCGAGCTTTTTCGCCCTTATGGCCTCGGCCGCACGTTTTGCCGTGGCCCGAGGCCGGCCCCCGGCCGACGCGCTTCCTGTCCTTACGCGACCCGGTCGCCGGTTTAAGTTCGCCCAACTTCATTCCTCGTTCCCCTCGGGGCCGGCCTGCTTGGGCGCCGCCTCGGCATCGGGCCGCGCGGCGGCCGCTTCCTCGGCCGCGGCCCCCGTCGGCGCCGCGCCCTTTGCCCCCTCGCCTCCGGTACGCGCTTTCTGGGTACGCAGACGACGGG
>CAZLXP010000161.1:0-4399 GCA_964563535.1 uncultured bacterium
CTACGAGGGTTCGATCCTGTATATGCCCACGACGCTGCCCGGCTTAAGCGTTACCGTCGCGCGCCAGCTCCTCCAGACCCAGGATAAATTGTTCAAGACCTTCCCGGAAGTGGACACCGTCTTCGGCAAGGTGGGGCGGGCGGAAACCGCCACCGACCCGGCGCCCATGGCCATGGTCGAAACCACCGTCACCCTCAAGCCCAAACGCGAGTGGCGCAAGGGGATGACGTACGAGAAGCTCATCAAAGAGATGGACGCGAAGTTCGCCTTCCCGGGGGTGACGAACGCGTGGACCATGCCCATCAAAACCCGCATCGACATGTTGACGACCGGGATCAAGACGCCGGTGGGGGTGAAGGTTTTAGGGCCCGACCTGGACAGCATCGCCGAGACGGCGATGCACGTCGAGGCCATCCTGCGGGACGTGCCGGGGACGCGAAGCGTCTACGCGGAACGCGTTACGGGCGGGTATTATTTGGACGTCGTCGTCGACCGCCGGGCGCTGGCGCGCTACGGCCTGACGGTGGAAGACGTCGAAACCGTGTTGGAGTCCGCGGTGGGCGGCATGGTTATCGACCACACCGTCGAGGGGCGGGAACGCTTCGGCGTCAACGTCCGCTACTTCCAGGACTACCGGGGCGACCCGGAGGCGCTCAAGCGGGTGCTGGTCCCGACGATGATGGGGCCGCCGGTCCCGCTGAGCGAGGTGGCGGCGATCAACGTCACCACCGGCCCGGACGTCATCAAGGACGAGAACGGCTCACTCTCGGGTTGGGTCTACGTGGACATCGCCGGCCGAAGCGTCGGCTCGTACGTGAAGGACGCCAAGAAGGCCGTCGCGGCCAAGCTCACGCCGCGGCCTGGCGTCCATCTATTATGGACGGGCCAATACGAAGCGATGGAGCGGGTCCAGAAACGCTTGCTGGTGGTCCTCCCCGTCACCCTCGTGATCATCTTCGTCATCATGTACCTCAACTTCCGCTCCCCTACGGAGACGCTGATCGTCATGCTCTCGGTGCCGTTCGCGCTCGTGGGGGCGATCTGGTTGATGTTCGCGCTGGGCTACAACCTTTCGATCGCGGTGTGGGTGGGGATAATCGCGCTGGCCGGCGTCGCGGCGGAGACGGCGACGGTGATGATGGCGTATCTGGACGACGCGTATCAGAAGCGCGCAGCCGAGGGGCGCCTGAACGACGGCGCGGACCTGCGCGCCGCGGTCGTCGAGGGGGCGCTCATGCGCGTCCGGCCTAAGGTGATGACGGTCCTCGCGGACATCCTGGGCCTCCTGCCCATCTTATGGGCGACGGGCGTAGGCGCGGACGTCACCAAGCGGATCGCGATGCCGTTGTGGGGCGGGATGATAACCTCCACCGTCTTGACCCTCGTCGTCATCCCGGCCATTTATTTCATATGGCGGGAGCGGTCGTTGCCGGCTTCGGCGCGACGATAGGCCGGCCCCAACCTCCATAACAAAAGGCGCCCGCAAGGGCGCCCTTTATTTTAAATGTTATTTCGGTTATATCTACCAAGTTAACAACGCTAAAACCTCTTGGGCCATCTTATCCGAATCTCTAAACAACGCGCTCGTATTTTTTTCGAATTTCTCGCCTTCCCGGTCCTCGTAATCACAGTAATTACGGTTAAATCTTAACTGACAAAGCCTCCCCGCTAACGGAATCCTTCCTCTTTTACTTAGTAATTCCCTTAAAATTATATGGTCTTCGGGTTCATACTTAGGAATGAACCCGAAACGTTTCATTGCGAAATTACGAGTTAAACAAAACGCGGCAAAATAAACCCGACTAACCCCACACCTTTCCCCCGCTTCTTTAGAAAAACCGGGGACTCCGCTCCCCGCGCAAACAAAGCGGCCAACTTCGAGAAATTCTCTCCAATCGAAAGTCATAGGCGACTACCAAGCGGCTTTACGGTAATCAGGCCCAAGCATTAACCAACCGGATAATTCCGAAAAATCTTTCTCGTACCCTTCTATTATTTTATAAATTTTATCGAGTATCAAACCGGGAGCGTTTCGGTCGTTAATAAGAAGCGTTAAATATTTATCGTCTATTTCCGGGTCCTTATACAACTCTAACGTAAGATAGGCGGAATCTCCGAAATAATCCCGCGTTGTTTCGCTAATCCGTTTTACGAAATTAACCATATCGGGATGGGAATACAAATAGTCCTTTATATCGGACGTTCTATTAGTTGTTATATTTAAAGACCCCAAATAACCTAATACACCTTCTACTGCCCAGACAATGCTAGGGCTTTCATCTTCGACGCCCCCATAAGTTGTACTTTCAAGCTTAGTCAAAACTACTAAAACTTCTTTAGCCAATGCCCATAACCCACCCGAACCGTCGATATTGTAACCCTCGCCCGGCGCGAGCGGTATCCGCCCCGTATAGTATTCATCGAACGTAGCGGAATGAACCGTTAAAAACATTTATTTTACTTCTCCGAATATTTCTCGTAATTCATCTGTGATAGAACCTTCGAATATTCGTTCTACCTGCTTATGACTTTCTTCAATCCAATCCATTAAACCGGAAGGTGCAACCGTTTTAGGTACTTCTAGGTAGTAATCGATATCTAACAAGAAACCCTTTTTATCCGCGTCCTCTACCGTTAAACTAGAAAATTGCAATTTACAAGCATCGCGGCCACCGTTAAAATGGAAGGTACAACCGACCAAAAAATTAAAAAATTCCGCCGGTAACTCGTCACCTAAAGCTGGCCCGAATTTGAAATATTTACTCAATTCGGGTGATTCTTCATTAATAATAATACGGTTCACGTAACGGAGACCTATCCTTCGTATGCCTTCTACTTCTCCAATTGTTTCAAAAAGGGCGCTACTAACTAACTCGATTTTAGGTTTGAATTCTTGCCACGTAGGATACGGTTTTAACCGATGTATACTCAATATACGAGGCCCCATTCGAAACAGCGTTTTTTCGTCCTCCGCGTAAAACACAGTAAATATTTCAGTCGTAATTTTCGAAGTAACTCCCCCTTCTTCGCGCGGCGTTATCTGGATCCCGCTAGATCTATCCTCTTTCGTCGTGGGGAAATCTGCCTTTACTTTAGGAAACAAGAGGCCAGGCAATATAGGCTTCCATTCCGTTTCCGGCGTAAACCGGATTTCGCATACGACTTCCATTATAGGAGGGTTATTATATTTCCTACTCAAATCCCACTCCGGGATCGTTTCCGCTTAGACCATTGAACCGTGCGGCTCCTAACATCACTCAGAATCCTAATTTAATTACCCTAAAAAATCAAGGGGAATTAAACGGAAAACCTTACTCCACCCCTACCGACACCCCCGCGGCCGCGACGACGCCGCCGGTACCGTAACCGCCGGCCAACCTGAGGTCGACGTTGCGCCAAAGTTTATAACCCAACGCCCCCACGGCGGCGATTTCTTTATCAGGTAGAGAAACGGCGACGCCCGGGCCGACGTGCAGCCGCCACGCCCGGGCGACGTCCGCGCCCGCCATAACCGCCAGCCCTGACGTTCCGAAGCCGGCGCCGACGAACGGCCTTAACTCGAGCGCCACCGCCGGCTCAGGTTTGTGGTAGACGGTCACCTTATGCGGCTGGCCCTCGGGGACCGCGACCTCGCCGCCCGGCAGGACGCCGAGCTCGACTTCCTCGCCGCTTTCGGTCTCGACGCGGACGACGCGCGAACCGGCGGGCCAGCCGCACATCACTTCGTCGGCCTCGGTAGGCCGGTGGAACGGGTTGAGCTTCTCGACCGCCGACGACGTCCGTTCCTCCTCCGCGACGCGCCACCCGGGCGGAGGTTGCGCGGCCTCTCGAGCGGGCGGCCGAGGCGGCCCTTCCCCCCTCGGGAAGAACGACCTTATAACCAGCGCCGCGATTATGACCGCCCCGGCTAAGAGCACCGGGACGGCTAGCCGTTTTAACGTCTTCACGGGTAAAGCACCCCCTCGTCAGGTATAAGCGCCGGGTCGCCGCGCCAAATGATATTCGCCGCGAGCGCCGGCGGCGAGGCGAACGGCTCGAGCGCGCGGACGCGGTCCCAGTCGAACAGAAGGCCCGGGTCCGTTTTCGAATAATGCAGGTTGCCGTGGGCCAATAGGCCGCGGAAGCCGTCGAGGTCCTCGAGCTCGTAGGCGTCGCCGCCGTGCGTTCTATTCACGCGCGGGTCGCAGCCGCGCCACGGGTCCGGCATCGTCGTCAACGGTATGTCGAAACGGGCCAGGAGCGGCGGCAGGAGGAACGCCAACGCGCGGTATTGTTCGTCGGTGAAATTGTGCGGCGGCCCGAGGTTCGAAATTTCGACGCCGACGGAGCGCTCGTTAGGCCGTAGCGCCCGCCAGCGCCGCCACTGCCGCCAGGCCCTTGTCCGCCGAGCCGGCCCAGC
>CAZLXP010000162.1:0-4358 GCA_964563535.1 uncultured bacterium
CGTGCTGGACGCCGCGATGGCCGCGCCCTCGGCCGGCAACGAGCAGCCTTGGCAGTTCATCGTCATTACGGACCGGGCCGCCCTCGACGTAATTCCCTCCTTCCACGAACACGCGGGGATGATGCGCGAGGCCCCGCTCGCGGTCCTCGTCTGCGCCGACGAACGGTTCAAGAAATACGAGATATTCTGGCCCCAGGACTGCGCCGCGGCGACGCAGAACATCCTCCTGGCCGCCCACGCCTCCGGCCTGGGGGCGGTATGGGTCGGCGTCTATCCGGCGGAGGGATTGGTTGCGAGACTAAAAAAACTTTTAGGACTGCCTCCCGGGGTAACGCCGTTCGCCCTCGTGGCCGTCGGCCATCCGGCGGAGGAGAAACCGCCGGCGGGCCGCTTCGACGAAGGGCGGGTTCATTACGAGCGATGGGGCGGTAAGCGCTAGGCGGTCGCCGTGGTCGAGGAAAAAGCCATCCTGGAAGCCGAATGGGAAGAACGAAACCGCCGCCTCCTCGACCTCGGCGAGCCGGTCCTGTTGACGGCATTGTATTTCTATTCGGTCCTCTCGTTCATACGGGGGCTCGTCTTCGGCCTGGTCGCGACGACGCAGTGCAAGCTCGAGGCCAACAAGCGCGTCGGCAAAATATGCCTTATGCTCGCCGTCGTTAACGTCGTGCTGATAGGTTGCTTTGTGGTAGCGTCCGCTCTGATAATTATCTTCGCAGCCGGCGCGTGGCCGTTTTTCGCGTCGCCGTCGCCGGCGGGCGGCGGCTGAGGGTAAGATTTTCTACGGTCAGGAGGACCGGAGATGGAAGAGCTGCCGAACGTAGAATGGGACGAGAAAGAGCGGCGCCTGGTGGACCTGTTGGAGCCGCTGGCCGTGGCGTACCTATACGTCCTGGCGGTATTGCAGCCGATTGTGGGTTTAGTCCTGGGGATCGTGGCGCTCAAGAGGTGCCAGCTCGAGAAGAACAAGCGCGTCGGCAAAATAGCCATCATCGTCAGCATCGTAGCCCTCGGCCTCTGGACCCTGTGCATCGTGGCGTACGTATTAATTATGATAGCGGCGGCGGCGGCCGGCGGGTTTAAAGGGTTGTAGCGAACGCCTGGTCGAATAGAGGCATAGTTAAGCTTTCGGCGCGAACCGACGGGAGTTTCGTTATGAAGATCCACGAGTATCAGGCCAAAGAGATTTTCAAGGAATTCGGCATAAAGACCCCTCGCGGCCGGGTGGCCACGACGCCCGCGGAAGCGGAGGCCGTCGCGACGGAGGTCGGCGGCCCGGTGGCCGTCAAGGCCCAGGTGCACGTCGGCGGCCGCGGCAAGGCCGGCGGCATCAAGGTGGCGCAGAGCCCGGCGGAGGCGAGGGAGGCGGCCGCCCGAATCCTGGGCATGGACATCAAGGGCCTTACGGTGGAGAAGGTCCTGGTGGAGGAGGCCTCGCGCATCGCGAAGGAGTATTACCTCGGCTTCGTCGCCGACCGCGCCGCCAAGGCCGTGACGCTCATGGCCTCGGCTGAGGGCGGCGTAGAAATAGAGGAGGTCGCCCGGACTAAGCCGGACGCCATCGTCAAGGTCACGCTCGAGCCGTGCCTGGGCCTACACGGCTTCCAGGCCTTCGCCGTCGGCAAGAAGCTCACCGGCGACGCGAAGAAAGCGCGCGTCGTCGCCGGCGTGCTGTCGAATATTTATAAAGCCTTCGTCGCCTACGACTGCTCGCTGGCCGAAATTAACCCCTTCGTCGAGACGGCCGACGGGGCCTTCGTCGCGCTCGACGCCAAGATAAATATCGACGACAACGCCCTCTACCGCCACGCCGCGTTGGCGGAGGGCCGCGACGACCTGGCCGCGACCGAGCTGCGCGCCAAGGCCGCGGACCTGAGCTACGTCCCCATGACGGGCAACGTCGCCTGCGTCGTCAACGGCGCCGGCCTCGCGATGACGACCATGGACCTCATCAAGCTCTACGGCGGCGAGCCCGCCAACTTCCTCGACGTCGGCGGCTCGAGCTCCCCCGAGAAAATACTCACCGCGATGGACATCATCATGTCGTCGCCCGGGGTGAAGGCCGTGTTGGTGAACATCTTCGGCGGCATCACGCGCTGCGACGACGTCGCCACCGGCCTCGTCGCCGCGCTGGCGAAGCGCCCCCTCGACGTCCCGCTCGTCGTCCGCCTCACCGGGACCAACGAGGAAGAGGCGAAGGAGATTTTGAAGAAGGCCGGCATCGAGGCCGGCTCGGATATGGACGAGGCGGTGAAGGCCGCGGTGGCGGCGGCTCGAGGAAAGTAACCTTGGTCGCGGCTCGGGCGTTATGCGCAAAATAGACTGGGACGAGAACGGCCCTCTGGAGAACTGGCAGCGGGCGGTGTTGGCGTTCGCGCGGCGCGCGCGCGCGGAGTTGGGCGAGCGCATCGTACACATCATCCTCTACGGCTCTCGCGCCCGGGGCGATTACACCGAGGACTCAGATATCGACGTGCTGGTCGTGGTGCGCGATATAGACGCCAAAGAGGCCGACGAGCGGACCTCGCCTTTTGCGTATGATGTCTTGGACGAATACGAGGAGTTATTGTTCGCCTCCGTCGTTACCGAAGCAGAATACGTCGCGCGCCAAGCGAGGAGTTTTTATATTAACGTAGCCGAAGAAGGGGTGACCGTATGACGGAGGAATTCCGGCGCGAAATCAGCGAAGATTTAAACGCGGCGCAACGGAAGTTTACTTCCGCGGAATTCAACATCTCTCAAGGGGCTTTCGGCGAAGCGGTCGCCGACCTATATTACGTCTGTTTCCATTACCTACGGGCGATATTGTTAACGCGGGGGACTAAATATCAATCGCATAAAGGTGTCCTTAGCGGTTTCCGTAAGTATTTCGTCGACGAGGGGTTAGCGGAAGCGGGCGTCGGGAAGTTCCTTAATACCCTTGCAAAAGCGCGTAACGACGCGGATTATAGATACGCTACTTTCGACGCTGCCGCGGTTTCATCGTTCCGTGACGCGACGGTTACGTTACGGGATTTCGCGTTGGCTTATCTCGGCCGATTTACCGATTGGGTGCTCGTGTTCCGAGGGGGACCCATGCTTTTCGACCTTCTGAAAAATTCGTGGGAGAGTACCCCTGCGATAAAAGAACGGTGGATATACAACGGCGATTTCCACCGCCGCGACCCGAGCGAATCAGGTTTGCCTTCGCAAATAACGGTAGTCGTATTACCGGACGGAACGGTAAGGTGCCGTTATCCGAAAAGGTCCGTATTGTTAGCTTTACCCGAATCCCCCCGAGACGAGGCTTTAACGTATTTGGGCGATTTACTCGGAGCGTTATATGGGCAACTCGGTGCCGCCCTTCCGGCGGGTTGGCGTAGCGACGTCTCGATCACCGTCGAACCTCGCTACGAAACCTATTAACCACGCGGGCGTTTCCCTTATACTAAATATGGATGCGGATTGTTCCGTTCCGTAAACGATATGCACGTGGAGTCCCTATGTCCATTCTAATCGACGAAAACACCAAGCTCATCGTCCAGGGCATCACGGGCCGCGACGGCTCGTTTCACGCCGCGCGGATGAAGGAGTACGGGACCAAGGTGGTCGCCGGCGTGACGCCGGGCAAGGCCGGCGCCGACGTCGACGGTATCCCCGTCTTCGACGCCGTGGCCGAGGCCGCCGAGGCCACCGGCGCCAACACGTCCATCATCTTCGTGCCGGTGCAGTTCGCCGCGGACGCGGTATACGAGGCCATCGACGCGGGCCTGGCGCTCGTCGTCATCATCACCGAGGGCATCGCCGTCGCCGACATGAACAGGATATATCATTACGCCGCGGCTAAGGGGACGCGCTTCGTGGGGCCCAACTCGCCGGGGCTGATAAGCCCGGGCAAGGCCAAGGTGGGCATCATGCCGGCGCGCATCCACGAGCCGGGCGACGTCGGCGTCGTCTCCCGCTCCGGGACCCTCACGTACGAGGTCGTCTACGCGCTGACGCGCGCGGGGCTGGGCCAGACGACGTGCATCGGCGTCGGCGGCGACCCGGTGGTCGGAACCGGCTTCATCGATTGCCTGGGGATGTTCGAGGCCGACGCGGCGACGCGGGCGGTGGTCCTCATCGGCGAAATAGGAGGCGACGACGAGGAGCGCGCCGCGGCCTACGTAAAGGAGAAGATGTCGAAGCCGGTAGTGTCCTTCGTCGCCGGCCGGACGGCGCCCCCCGGCAAGAGGATGGGCCACGCCGGCGCCATCATCTCCGGCGGCGCCGGGACCGCGGAAGGCAAACGGCAAGCGCTGACCGCGGCGGGGGTAGGCGTCGCCGATACGCCCTCGGCCATCCCGGCGATGGTCAAGGAGGCGCTCGGCCCGCGCGCC
>CAZLXP010000163.1:0-4310 GCA_964563535.1 uncultured bacterium
CCCCTTGTGACATTCTTATTTGGGAATTATGTGACATTTTTATGTGGTAATAACACATTTTTTTGGGGGACGATTGCCCGCCCGACGTTCGCCAAACGCGCCGCCCGCCCGGTATAACCCTGACGCGCATATTTTCACCCGTATTCGTTGGGGGAGCTTTTTATATATCCTCGGAGCGCGGCCCGCTACGGCCGCTTCCGCCCGTGGGTTTATCGACGGGTGCCGTCGGGTTGCAAGAGGGCTCATCCCCCCGGCGGTAAACGCCCTCCGTTCGCGGGGCCGGAGACGGCTCGTCGTCGGCCTTGCCCTTTCGGCGGCGCTCGTCTATGAACGTGAGTACGAAGAGCGAAATCGCGCCCACCGTTATGGCGGCGTCGGCGACGTTGAAGACGTACCAATGCCAGCGGCCGGCGTGCACATCTACGAAGTCCACCACGTACCCCAACCGGAAGCGGTCCGCGAGGTTGCCGATGGCGCCCGCGAAAATCGCCGCCGCCGCCAGCGACGCCCCCGGTTTGCGGTCCAACCGCGTAAAAAGATAACACAACAACGTCACGGCCGCGAGCGATAGGGCCGTGAAGACCAGGGGCTTATGGGGAAAGAGGCTGAAGGCGCCGCCGGTATTGTGGGACAATGCGAGGTTAAAAAAATGGGGGACTACTTCGACTAGCCGGCCGGGCCAAAGGCGTTCGGCGACAAGGTGTTTGGTTACCTGGTCGGCGGCTATCAAGGCCGCGGCGAACGCCCCCCCGACCGCGTAGCGGCGAAGGCCGCTTAGGCCTTTTCGGCTTCGGTTTGGCATTTTACGCACAGCGTCGCGAAGGGCAACGCCTCGAGCCGGGCGGCGGGGATATCGCCGCCGCATATGTCGCATTTGCCGAAGGACGTGTCTTTGATGCGTTCCAGCGCCGCCTCGAGTTCTTTTAAAACCTCGGTCTCCCGCGTTATCAGCGACGCGACTTTCTCGCGCTCGTCGGATTCGTTGGAGATGTCGGCGGGATGGGAAGTGAAAGCGGAGATATCGCCGCTCGCATCCCGCTGCGTCCGGGAGATGGCGAGTTCGCGCAGCATGTCGATATATTCGCGCTTCTTCTCTAGCATCTCCCGCAGCAGCTTCTCGAATTTCTTGCGTTCCCTCTTGTTCATGTTCGACCTCGATGTGAGAGTGGGCGGCAGCCTTTCACTTTTTTAATCCAGTTTGTCCATTACTTCCCGGCACCGCGCGCAGAGGTCCGGCTTGTCGCGGTCCTCGCCCACGGAGGGCAAGCGCTGCCAGCACCGCCCGCATTTCCCGTCCGGGGCTTTCTCGACGGCGACGCCCACGCCGCCGTCCCTTGTTTCGCCCCGTTCCAATTTTACCTGCGAGGTGATGAAGTACGCCGGCAAATTTCCTTCCTCGGCCGCGAGTACGTCGTAGACGTCGCCGTCCGCGGTGAGCGTAACCACCGCCTCCAGCGGATGGCCTATCTTCCCCGCGGCCCGAGCTTCCTCCAGCGCTTTGAGGACCGACGCGCGACTTTTCAACAACCCCGCGAATTTCTCTTCCCAGGCGTCGTCTTCGGCGGTTACCTCCGCCTCGTCCCATACGGCTAGATGGACGCTGGCCGCCTCGCGTTTGTCGGCGGGGAGGTGTTGCCATATTTCTTCCGCGGTCAACGGTATCACGGGCGCGAGGAGTTTGGTCAGGCCGCGGGCGAGGAGGTAGAGGCAGCTCTGGGCGGCGCGCCGCGCCGGTTCGTCCGGCGCCTCGCAGTATAGCCGGTCCTTGATGACGTCCAGATAAAAGGCCGAGAGGTCGACGGCGCAGAAGTTGTGAACGGCGTGGTAGATGACGTGGAATTCGAACCCCTCGTAGGCGCGTTGGACTTTACGGGCGAGCCGTTTGAAGCGCTGCCAGGCGAAGCGGTCGAGCTCGAGCCAGGCCTCGGGCGGGAGCGCGTCTTTGCCCGGGTCGAAGTCGCCGAGGTTGCCCAGGAGGAAGCGCGCCGTGTTGCGGACGCGGCGGTACGTCTCCGCGACCTGGTCCAACAGCTCGTACGAAAGGCGGATGTCGGTCCGGTAATCCTCGGACGCCACCCACAGCCGCAACACGTCGGCGCCGTATTTTTCTACCACTTCCTGCGGCGGGATGACGTTGCCCGCCGACTTGTGCATCGCTTTGCCGTCGGCGTCCAGCATGAAGCCGTGGGTTATCACCGCCCGGTACGGGGCCGAGCCCTTGGTGCACAGCGCGACCAACAGCGAGAGTTGGAACCACCCGCGGTGCTGGTCCGAGCCCTCCAGGTAGAGGTCCGCCGGCCACGGGAGGCCGTAGCGTTCGTTGAGGACGGCGAGGTGGCTCGCGCCGCTCTCGAACCACACGTCGAGGATGTCGTCGGATTTATGCCATTCGGCGCCGCCGCATTTTTCGCACCTCGCGCCGGAGGCCAGCTCTTCCGCCGTGGCCCGCCAATAGCCCTCGATCCCCTCGCGGCGGACGAGTTCCTCGACCCGCGCCAGGAAGTCGTCGCCCAGGTGGGTCTCGCCGCACCGGGCGCAGTAGAGCGCCGGGATGGGGACGCCCCAGTTCCGCTGGCGGCTGATGCACCAGTCGGGCCTACTCTGGACCATGCCGGCGATGCGTTCCTCGCCCCACGGCGGCACCCAGGTGGCCTTCGTTATTTCCTGGAGCGCGGCGGCGCGCAGCTCGCGCACCTCCATCGCCAGGAACCACTGCTTCGTCGCCCGGAAGAGGAGCGGGCTTTTGCAGCGCCAACAGTGCGGGTACGAGTGCTCAAGCTCCTCGTAATTCAAGAGCGCGCCGAGCTCCCGCAGCCGCTCGACGATGCGCGCGTCGGCGTCGAAGACCAGCGTCCCCTCGTAGTCCGGGACCTCGTCGGTGAAGCGTCCCTGGTCGTCGACGGGCGAGAGAATCGGCAGGCCGTATTGCTGGCCGGCGTAGAAGTCCTCGGCGCCGTGGCCGGGCGCGATGTGGACGATTCCCGTACCCGTGTCCAGCATTACGAAGTCGGTAGTTATGACCGGCGAGACGCGGTCTATAAAGGGGTGCCGATATTTCGCGGCGGTCAGCTCGGCGCCCTTATATTTTTTTATGATTTTATAATCGCCGACGCCGGCGGCGGCTATCGTCCCCGCCAGGAGGTAATCCGCTACGATATATATGGCGTCGCCCGCCCGGGCGGCGGCGTACTCGTAGCCGGCGTCCACCGCCGCGGCGAGGTTGGACGGCAGCGTCCACGGCGTCGTCGTCCAGATGACGAGGTACGTGGGCGCTTGCGAGCGTAGCTCGTCCAGCCCCTCGACCACCTCGAGGCGGACCGTCACCGCCGGCGACTTCACGTCCTTATACTCCAGCTCGGCCTCGGCCAGCGCCGTTTCGCACCAGTAGCACCAGTGGACCGGCTTGAGGCCCCGGTAGACGCGGCCGTCGCGCGCCATCTGGCGGAACGCGCCGATGACCATCGCCTCGTAGTGCGGGTCCATCGTGAGGTACGGCTTCTCCCACGTGCCGAAGACGGCGAGGCGTTTGAAGTCCGGTCGCTGCAGCGCGACGTACTTCTCGGCGTAGGCGCGGCAGCGCGCGCGGACCTCCGCCGGCTCGACCTCCTCGCCCCGGGCCTTGATACCTTTCATGATCTCGTGCTCGATGGGCTGGCCGTGGCAGTCCCAGCCCGGGACGTACGGCGCGTCGAAGCCGGCCATCGTCTTCGACTTCACGACGATATCCTTGAGGATTTTATTTAAGGCCGTGCCCATGTGGATGAGGCCGTTGGCGTACGGCGGGCCGTCGTGGAGGAGGTAGACGCCGCGCCCCCGCCGCGCCTCGCGGACCTTGCCGTAGATGCCCATCTTCTCCCAGAGCGCGAGGACCTCCGGCTCGCGGCGGGCGAGGTCGGCCTTCATCGGGAAGGCCGTCCGCGGCAAATTGAGGGTGTCTTTGTAGTCCGTCATGGCTGCGCCTCCGTTATTCTAGGCGGCGTTAAGCCGCGTATTTTACGTGAGTATTATCTTTAAGTCAAGCCAAAATTCAAAAGGCGACGGCGGTTTTTTTATAACGAAAAAGCCGGCCTTGGGGCCGGCTCGTCTCTTGGGATATTCTAAGCTAATTCAGGGCATACTAAGCCGGCCCGACCGGGAAAGGTCGATAATTATGATTATAACGTTGGCCGGCTGGTGTTGGTCCATAATCAACGCTCGCTTCTTGGATAAATATATAACATATCGGCGCGCTGGCGTCAAGGGGGGCGGCGGGCCCTGTGGTTCCCATATAATAATGGCACAAGCGGTTCCCGAATAATAATGTCACATCA
>CAZLXP010000164.1:0-4266 GCA_964563535.1 uncultured bacterium
GCGAAGACGGACTGTCGGTCTATGCCTATTACCTGCCGCCGCGCCCGACCAGCACGGGTTCCTCGCCGCTGATCGGGCTGTGCGAGTAACCCCACATGAAGTTGAAGGGGTCGGTGGCGTACGACGCCTGGGGGTCGAAGAGGTCGAATCGCAACCCGAGGTTGATGACCATGCCGGAGTATTCCAGCTTATCCTGGACGTAGGCGTGGCCCTCTATGGGGTAGACGTGCCAGATGTCGGTATACACGTTCGCCGGATAGGCCTGAACCTGGTAGAAGTCGACGTCCTGGGTTTTAACGCCGCCGCCGCCTTTAATGACGTTCATGGCGAGGGCGCGGTTGTCGCCGACGCGCGCGACCTCGTATTGGAAGTCGCCTTTGGCGTCGTAGTAGACCTGGTCCCGGGTCTCGTAGATGGGATAATCGCCGGAGGTTACGAACCACCCCGTGGGGTCGGTCTTGACGCGGTTGAGGTCATACCCGCCTTCCGGGTTTCTTATAGTGCCGTGCCAGGGCTTCCCGCCGGTAATGATGGAGCGGGTATTGTTGAAGGTGGCGCCGGTAACGCTGTAGTAGAAGCGGTCGGTCATGTTGTGGGTGAAGTTGGCGCTAAGGCGGTTAGAACCCTCTTTGCGGTAGCTATAACCGTCGAGGTTGTATTGGTATTCGTTGGAGAAGAGCTGCCGCTCTTCCCACGCCCGGCCGCCGCTCAAGACCAAACGCAGTCGGCCCGTGGGCTTTATGGAGACCTTACCGTTGGCGTTCCATTGGAGGGCGGGGTCCGGCAGCGGGTATACGGTCCAGTCGCGGGTATAATCGCCCGCGGCGAAGTAGCTGAGCTGGTCGACGCCGGGCCAAATCGGCCCGCCGAAGTTGCCGCGGTACTTGGAGTACTTGGTCTCGCGGGTCGTGGTGGTCCAGGTGATAAGCGGGGCCGCCGGGTCTTCCAACCCCGTCGACTCCAACGCTTTATGGGAATCCCACTCTCGCTTGGCGGTGTATATTTCCTGGGTAACGCCGACCGTGCCGGCGTACTTATCGCGGCCCTCTTTGGTTTGGATGTTGATAATCCCCGACTGGGCCTCGCCGAACTCGGCGTCCCAACCCGCGGTGATGACGTTCATCTGTTCGATGGCGTCGACCGGGATCTGCATGCCGGCGCCGCCGACGATGGGGTTGGTAATATTAACGCCGTCGACGATATACGCGATTTCGCTGCCGCGGCCGCCGCGGATGTGGAGGTTCAATGTCGTAGCGTCGCTGGCCTCGTAGACGACGCCGGGCGTCCGAACGAGCATATCGGCGAACTCGTCGACAACCTGGGTTTCGATCTGTTCTTTGCCGATAACGCTCTCGGTATAAGTCTCGGTCCACTTGATGAGAGGTTCTTCGGATTGGATGTAGCTTATGCCCGTAGCCTCGGACTGCAACTGGAATGAAATGTTGGTCCTCAAGCCCGCGATAATCTTGACGCCCGTCTTGACCTGTTCGCTGTAGCCTATGCGCGACGCCTTAACTTCGAACGCACCAACCGGGACCGGCGTAATGACGTAATATCCGTCGGCGTTCGACGTCGCAAAGCGGTTCGTACCCTTTACGACGATTAGCGCCCCGCTTACGGGGCCGCCGTTCTGGTCCGTCACCAGACCGGAAACGGTCCCGGTGTCTGCGGCGCTCGCTACGCTCGCCGCCAACATTATCAACGCCGCCACGGCCAAGCCGTTCTTAAAATTTTTAACGCGCACGTTTAAAGGACACCCCCTTTCGGATGTTAGGGGAACGTCGGCGTCCAGCGCCGTTGTGGTCGTACTGTGCGTAACTCTCTGCCTATCCTCGTCTTTCTATCTCTCCTGACCCTCGTTCACCTCCTGTTCCGGAAACCACACAAATCGTCGGCCCCGGCCTACCGCTCACCGGTCGTCGGCCTAAGGCCTTTTTTGCTTTATTTAGGAAACTCCAACCACGAGACGCTAACATAGCCCTCCAGAAGCTGTCAAGCGAAAAAAACCGCGCGCCTGCCGGCGCGCGGCGTTACTTATTACAAGGAGAAATATTAGGAATATGGCGTTATTATCACGGCGGCGAAGGGCGGAAAAAAAGGCCCTAACCACTGCCCCCGTTCTTGGCCGCAACGCCCGGCGCCATATCCGCGCGCGCCCCGGCTCGGCCCACCACGGCTCGAGCCTTTAAAAAAAATTTATCTATATAACGCCTTGACGCGGCCTAACGAGGCGGGTTCGAAACCCACGGTTGACAGGGGGCAATCGTAAACCCAGATATACTCGTCGGGAACGCCGGCCGACGTGCTGACGTAAAGGCGTTCCGCGTAGTAGGCGATGCCGTACGGGTAGGAGACGCCGGCTTTCAAAGGCCACGACTCCTTGACGGAACCGGCGGTCGTCATCCCGAACACCCAGTTGGTACTCGAGTTCGCGTACCAGATGAAGTCGTTGCGGTAATCCCAGGCGAGGTCGTACGCGTAATTAGTCACCGGCGCGCGCCACGACGATAGCAGGCTGCCGTTCTTATCCGAGTGCCACCACATGCCGCTCAAGTAGCTTTGGTAAAACCCCCTGAGGGTTCCGACCCTGGTTTTGTCGTTATCGGCGCACAGGGCGTAGCGGTTTTCGCCGCCCACCCACGACCAAGACCCCACGAGGTTTCCGGTCGCGATCCTGACCTTCGCGACGTACCGTTGCATATAATTATTGAGGTAGAGGTACCCCTGGCCCAGCGTACCGTCGCCCTCGTACCCCATCCCGCGAACGTAACTTTTTTCCAACCCCGGCAACGGGAGCGGTATCGACCTCACGAACGACCCGTTGGACTTGAGGAGGACGTTTACGGGATAATCGCCCGTGACGTCGTAGTGGAATGAATACAGATACACGAGGTCCGCGGCCATGCCGTAATGCGTACTGAGACCGGCGTTCGGAAACGACGTTATTAATGAGCCCATCGTGCCCGAAGCAACGCCCGCGGCCGCCGTCGCCGCGATCGTTATGATTATAGTTTTGCGGATTATCGTTCACCCCCTTTCGGATGCAAAGCCGGGCGGCCCCGCCGTTCGAAATCGGATTATTAGTCGCCCGGCATTGCGGGTTCGCGCCGCCGGCTCAGCGCCGGCGGTCCCGGAAACCCTAAAAGCCCCGCCAGTACGTTACCCCTTCCGCGCCGCGACAAACGGGCGCGTCGCACGCTCGGCGTTTCGATGACCAATCGGCCGCCTTCCGCACCACCGTATTTTAATATAATGAACTAATATTGTCAACTAAAAAAACGAGCCCCCGTCGGCGTGCGGCGCAGCCGCGGACGGACCTTCTAGTTAAACAACGCCTTGACACGGCCCAACGACGTGGGCGCGGCGGCGGGCTCCGACTTTCTGAAATATTGGACGCGGTGGTTGTGCATCTCGACGGTATAGACGCGGTCCGCCGTCCGGGCGACGGCGACGCCGTAAGCGTAATCGAATTCGCCCGGGCCGTCCCCCCTCTTGCCCCACATCCCCAAAAACGAGCCGCTGGCGGTGAAATATTGTATGCGGAAGTTACCCAAATCGGCGACGAAAACGTCGCCCTCAGGCGCGACGGCAATACCCGTGGGGACCTGCATTTTACCCGGGGCGGGGCCGAGACTCCCCCATTTCCCGAGAAACGAACCGGTAGGGGTAAAGTATTGGACGCGGTGGTTTTGGCTGTCGGCCACGTACACGTTGCCCCCGGGGGCCACCGCCAAGCCGCGCGGCAAGTTGAATTGGCCCTCGCCGTTGCCCTCGGAACCCCACTTGCCCAGGAATGAGCCGGCAGCGGTAAAATATTGGACGCGGTAATTGTCGGTATCGGCCACGTAAACGTTTCCATTAGGGGCAACCGCCAGACCACGGGGCAGATTAAACTCGCCGTCGCCCGTGCCGTACGAGCCCCAGGCGCCGAGGAATGAACCGTGGGCCGTAAAATATTGGACGCGGTTATTGGCGCCGTCGGCCACGTAGACGCGGCCGTCCGCGGTTACCGCGAGATGTCGGGGATTTTTAAACTGACCTTCGAGGACGCCGCCTTTTCCCCACTTGCCCAAGAACGAGCCGTCGGCGGTGAAATATTGGATCCGGTTATTGCCGGTGTCGGAGACGTAGACGTCACCGTCGGGCGCGCAGGCCACGCTCCGGGGAAAATAGAATTGCCCGTCGCCGCGGCCCTGCGTCCCCCACTGGCCGACGTAGACCCAACTGCTCGGCGCCGCGGCCGCTGCCAGCGTCAACGCGGCCGTC
>CAZLXP010000165.1:0-4240 GCA_964563535.1 uncultured bacterium
CCCGCTGGGCCACTGGCTGCTGCAGCGGCACTTCACGTACGCCGAATGCCTCGCCTCCGAGGCGGGGATAACCAACGTCGTAACCGAAAAGGCGGGCTACTTGCTGGCCCTCGTCGCCCCCGTCGCGGCGTTCCTGCCCGCGGCCGGCGGATACCTCTTGACACTCGTAACCCCCCTCGCCGTTCCGGCGGCCTCCAGCCTCCCGCCCGCTTTCAAGATCGGGTGTCAGTACCCGCTCTCGGTAGCGCCTTTTATCTTCGGGGCCGCGGCGGTGGGCGCGCGGCGCCTCGTGCGGTCCCCGCTGAGCCGGCGCCGCTTGTTCGTCGTCACGACCGGCAGTCTGGCCGCGGTCCTCGTCCCCTTGGCGTTAATAGTCGCCTTCGCCCGCTCATATTACCAACCCACGCTGGCCGCGGCCTTCCCCACGCCGCACGAAGAAGCCCTCGCCGGGGCCGCGGCCAGGGTGCCGCCCGGCATCCCGGCCTGCGCCGACGACCCCGTCATCGCTCATCTCGCCCACCGCGACTACATATATTTCTACGACTTCTGCCTCGGCGTAGAAGTCCCGGTAAAACCCGAGGCGCTGTTGTTGAACCGTCGCCTTTACGCGCCGACGGACTTGCCCGTCATACTGGAAAAAGCAAAGGAGTGGGGACTGGCGCTCGCGGCGTACAACGCCGACTACGCGTACTTCGCCGAAGGGCCGCGGCGGCGTTCCGACGGCGAACTATTCCGCCGCTGGTTCGGCACGGTCGAAGAATGGCAATGTTGGGACCCGACGGGAACGCGGGTGATGCGCGACGCCGCGGCCCACGACGGCCGCGCCACCCTCGCCCAACAAAAACTTTACTACGAGTCGCCGCCCGACTGCATATACCCGCCCGGGCGGTACGGTTTGGTATTTCTTCTGCGGCCCGCCGACCCCGGCGGCTATTGTCGCGTCGACCTCTCGGCCCACTTCACCGACGCCCGCGACCCGTCGAAATTTAATTTCCGACGGAAGGGCGTGGTCCTCTTAAACGCCGAGGATTATCGCCCGTACCGCCTTAAGCTCCAAAGCCGTCGGCCCTTCCGGTTGAAATTCGCCGTCGCCGCCACCTCTCCCTTCTACTTCGACGCGGTATCGATCAACAGCGGCGATTTCACCCTCGGAAAGGTGCGCAAGCTTTCCCGCGCCGGGGCCCGCTGAGCGCCCGCCGTCCACGATTCGGATTTAATATTCCTTACTATTTTGGAATTATTTCGCGATAACGCGGCCGTGGCCACTTTACGCGAGATAATGGCGTCGACGTAGAACCTTCTGCGGGAAGCCGCGCCGCATATGTTGGCCGGTTTCTTCCTCGCCGGCCCGTCGTCGCCGCGCCGCGACCGCCCACGGAAACGAGAAACCGGCCCCACGGGCCGGTTTGATATTTCCGCCGCAAAGCCGGTATTTGCGCCGGCCGTCGGCGGCTTACGGCCGCCGGGCCAACGACGACCGCACGCTCCGTATTATAAAATGTTGGACGAACAGCCCGAGCAGCGCTACGTAGAGCGCGTCGGACGAGAATCGCATGCGGTTGCTCTCCGCCCAGTTGAACAAGGTGGCCGCCAGGGCCACGTAAATTACGGTGACGCAAATGTACAACGTCGTCAGGCGCTGAGGCCGCGACAGGCCGGCCGCCGCGGCGGCCCCCCGCTTCAACGCCAGCCTGAGGCCGTAATACGCGAGGAGCGGCAGCCATATCACGAGAGCCAGATAAACGTACGGGGGGCACTTCAAATCAAAACGCGCCAATATCGTCGTGAGCGGCGGCCCGAGCGGGCTTTTCCCGTAAAAAAAATAGCCGTAGAAGCGGTCGATAAACGAAATCCTGCTTTGGTTGCCGGTCTCGTCCAAAAATCGGACGCCGCTGGCGTAATCGCTGCTCGAGCGGAAGTACATAAACCAAGACCGCAGCAATCCCCGGAGGTACGCGCGGGGGCGATACCTCATTACGGCCAGCGCGTCTTTCCAATACGCTTTGGATATGGCCACGTATGCGAAATTATTGTAGTTATTGGGGCCGGTGGATTTGTTCACTTGCGTCAACGCGTCGACGCCGTCGAAGCGAGTTGCCGCGACGAAAGCCGCCGGGTACCGGTTCAATTCCGAGAAGGTAGGCGCCGCGGTGACCGGCGAGAGCTTCCCGTCGGCCTCCAACTCCTTCCTCTCGTCCGGCGTAAGGAAATACCCCGTCATCTCCCAAAGGTACATGCCGGACCAGGAGCTCGCCGCGAACTGGCCGAAGAGGAAATAGTTTTTGGCGTAAAACGAAAACAGGACCGCGAACGGCACCACCGCGGCGCACAAGACCCTTTTTCGCGCGCCGGCGCACCAGGCCGTCAAGGCCGCGGCGACGACGGCGTAATATGCCAAATGGAAGATATGCCTTAAGCCGCAAATTAAAAATAACGTCGCGAAAAAGGCGACGGCGGCCCGGGCGCGCCCGCCCGATACTAACTCGTAGAACGACAACGCGGACAACGTTATTAAAGCCGCGACCGGGAAGGTATAAAACAACCAATGCTCGTATAAAACGAACGACGGGCTCAATATAAAGAGGGTGCTCGCCGCCAACGCGACCGCCCTCGAGACCCCCAACTTGACCTGCAACCAGAAAAGCGAGACGTAGAGCGCCAACCCGGCCGCGACGTAAACGCCCTGAAAGATATAGCGCTCGCCGCCCCCGGGGATTTTTAAAACCGCCCCCAGGAACAGGTTGAAAAGGGGCGGCTGGCTGTGCATGTAAAAGACGCTCTCAAGCAACTTATGCCTCAGGAGCTCGGGGTCCAAATATTGCCAGAACCACAAAAGGGACGTGTCGTCGAACCGAATCCCTAACGCATAATAGGCGACGTGGGCCGCGCCGAACAAACACGCCAACGTCAAATCCACCCTGCCGGGCGACAGTCCCTTAAGCCACTCGTTAAACGTCTTCGCCATGTGCCACCTTCCGAATCATGTCCGACCCGGAGCGCCGACCGCCGGTTCCGCCGCCCCATTAAAAAATATATTCGCGCAAATTGCAACGGCCAAAGTTTCCCCCGTTCAACCCGCGGCCAGCCAAATGAAAAAGCCGGCCCTGGCGGACCGGCCTTTCCGTATATGACGCGTACCCTATTTGAATACGGCCTTAACCCTTCCCAGCGACGCCGGCGAAACGGCGGTGCCGCTCGTGTAATGCAATATATAACCGCCGTCGCCGACGGCCCAACCGTCCAGCGCGTTAACGAAATGGAGGCCGTTGAGCGCCACCGTGACGGGGGTCTGCCTGAACGACCATATGGTCCCGTTATATTGAAGCGCGATGCCCTGGTCGCCGACGGCCCATACGTCGTTAGGGGCGACAATATGCGCCGCGTTCAAGGGCGTGATCACCAGGCCCTGGTGAACCGTCGTCCAACCCGTGCCGTTGTACCGGCATATCGTCTCGTACGCCCCGACGGCGTAACCCAGGCTCGCGTTGTACATGACGACGTCGTTCAGGCCGCGGTTGGTGCCGGACGACTGGCTCAGCCAGCTCGAGCCGTTAAAGCGGTAAATCATGCCCGCGTTCCCGGCGAACCAGCCCAGATTGCCCGCCAACATGTCGATCCCGTAAACATGCCTGGTCGTCGGGCTGGTCGCGTTGGCCCACGACCCGGCGCTGTAGCGCAGCAGGACGCCGCCGCGGCCGCCGGCCCAGCCGTTG
Organism: uncultured bacterium; assembly: GCA_964563535.1. Classification (GTDB taxonomy): domain Bacteria; phylum RBG-13-66-14; class B26-G2; order WVWN01; family WVWN01; genus WVWN01. The sequence continues at coordinate 3,714 of CAZLXP010000165.1, forward strand.
GCCGCGTCCACGAAGTCCACCGCGTATAAGTGGTTTTCGGTAGGGGAAGGCACGACCGTCCACCGCGTGCCGTCGTAACGGATTATCGTCCCGCTGTGGCCCACCGCCCAGCCGCTCGTCGCCGAAAGCATCTTGATGGCGTTGAGGTCCCTCGTGGTAGGCAACCTTACCGCCTGCCACGCCGAGCCGTTGTAGCGGAGGATTTGACCGCCCGCGCCCACGGCCCAACCTTCGGTGGCCGAAATCATCTGGACGTCGTTCAGGTGCTCGCCGGTTACCGCGAAGATGGACCAACCGCCGTACGCGGTCGCGATACCGCACGCGAGCATTAAAAGTATTGAATAAAAGCTCCTTTTCATAAGCTTCACCTCAGTAAAAGTATAGCCGATTAAGGCCGCCGTGTCAAATCAGGGCGAAATATTAATCCGTTTATATAAAAAACGGCCCGAAAAGGGCCGTAAAATTAATTATTTGCGGGGGCTGGATTCGAACCAGCGACCTTTGGGTTATGAGCCCAACGAGCTACC
>CAZLXP010000166.1:0-4183 GCA_964563535.1 uncultured bacterium
CGTCGTCGTGGGCCGGGCGCCGGCCACCGGCGCCGCGGCCGCCGACCGCGAGGCCGCTCGAGCCGCGGCGCGGCGCCGCGCGGTAGAGGAGGCGGTGGGCGTCGTCGTCGACGCGACGGTCCGCCTCGAGAACCAACTGCTCATCGAAGACGAGCTGTTGACGCGGGCCAAAGGGCTGGTCAAAAACGAGGTTGTAACCGGCGAACGCGAGGTGGACGGCTTCTACGAGGTAACGCTGAGCTGCGACGTCGAGGACCTGGGGCTGGCCGCGGAGCTCGACCGCCTAAAGAACGCGGTCCTCGTAACCATATCCGTGAAGGGCGCCGCGCCGGCCGAGAGCCGCCTCGTCGAGGGGATAATACGCGAGCGGCTGGTGGCCGCCGGATATACGTGCCTGGACGCGGCCTACCTCGGCGGCGAGGACGACGCCGCGCGCGTGTCCCGGCTCGAGGCGATGCCCCCGGAGGATTTACGCACGCTGGGCCGCAAGTACCTGGCGCAGGTGATACTCTACGGCGAGCTGTCCACGGCGGACGCCGGCGTAGTCGGTGACGAGTTGCCGTACGTCGGCGAGAACCCGTTCGCGGGCCTGCGGCTCGCTCGAGCCGCCGGCAACGTCAAAGCGGTCGACACCTCCTCGGGGCAAATCCTGGCGGAGCGGGAGGCGCGCCCGGCTGAGTTCCGCGGCTACGGGGAGGACGAGAAGGCCGCGGCCGCGGACGCCCTGGTCCGCCTCGCCTCGAGCTACGCCGCCTATTTCGAACAGGCGCTGGCCGAATTGAAATAAGAACGCGCACGGGAGGACACCCTCCTTTAGTTGCGGCCGGCTCGAGCCGGCCGCTTTTTACTTTAATCTCGCCAAAGTTTCCTGCTATTATTAATACACGCGATACCTCTCAAGGACAGCCCCCGGGCGCAGCGGTTCCGGTAGGTGACATTCGATGGACCCGGTCACCCACGTCCTCGCCGCCGTTTCCGCCGCCGAACTTTTGGCGCCCGCGGGTCTCGAGCCGTGGGCCGTAACCGCCGCCGCAGGCGCGGCCCTGGCGCCGGACGCGGATTTTATCGCCCGCCCCTTCGGCCACACCGGCCTTCTCCGTTGGCACCACACGCTGACCCACTCCGTCGTGGGGGCCGGCCTTTTGGCGGCGGCGTGGGCGGCCGTCGTTTCCCTCGTATCTCGCGCGCCGTGGCACGCGCTCGCCCCCTTCGCCGGCCTGGGCGCCCTCAGCCATTTGGGGCTGGATTATATCCTCCATAATAACGGCCTGATGCTCGCGTGGCCTTTCAGCCGCGTCATGCCGCGGGGCGGTTTATTCATCGGCCTAAACCCGCAGACCTCCTCGGCGCGCTGCGGCGAACGCAAGCTCACCGTATGCCTGCGATGCCAGGCGCATAGCCTCCTCTTCAACCGCGTCTTTTTTCTGTTGGCGCTGACGACGGCGGCCGCCGCGGCGGCTTTCCCGTGGCGGCGATACGTATTCGCCGCAGGTTTGGCCGCCGTGTTGGTTTTAATTTTATCCCGCGCCGTCGCGAAAGTGCGGGCGGCGGCTATCGCGCGCCAGGCGTTGGGGGCCGGGGTCGCCGTCTTCCCGGCCGACTTCTCCGGGAGGCGTTGGCTCGCGGTGGCGCGGACGGGAAAAGGTTACCGTACGGCCTTGGTGGATTTGAAGCGGCGCGACGTCTCTCCGCCGGTGGACCACCGGCCGGCGCCCGCCGGCGTGGTCGCCGCTACGTCGGCCCGGGCCGCGGTGCGCGCCTTCCTGGCCAACGCCATCCTCCCGTTTACGGAATTGTCCCCGGACGGCCTGGAGTTGTGGTGGCGCGACCTGAGTTACGCGTTCACGCCGGCGGTCCTGCTGCACACCCTCAGGTTGAAGCTCGACGCGGGCGTCGTCGCGTCGGAGGAGTTTCGGGAACGATGGTAATCACCCTTCCCCTTTTCGCCTTATCAAAATAAAACCGCTTTTTGTAGCCGGGGGGCCCACGCGGGCCCCGTCGACCCGTCCCACATACGGCCGTTCGAGCGGGCCATTTTTTAACTTAATAAAACTCGCTTTTTTTGGTAATATAGCGGCGCATGATTCCCATCAAAGACAGCCCCCGGGCGCAGCGGTTCCCGTTCGTCAACATCGGCATCATAATCGCGAACGCGCTCGTCTTCTACGTCGAGCTGACGATGGGGCCCGGGCGCCTGGAGGGATTCATCAACCGCTTCGGCCTGGTCCCGACGCGGCTGATGGCGGTGGATTTCTCGGCGCCGGCATCCGTCGTCGCGGGCGCCGTCCCGCTCTTCACCTCCTTGTTCATCCACGCCGGGTGGATTCACATCCTCGGGAACCTGCTCTTCCTGTGGATATTCGGCGACAACGTCGAGGACCGGCTGGGGCATCTCGGCTACGCGATATTTTACGTGCTGTGCGGCGCGGGCGCGGGGCTGGCGCACTGCTTCCTGACGACGGCGATATCGGGCGGGTCCGTCGTCCCGACCATCGGCGCCTCCGGCGCCATCGCCGGCGTGATGGGGGCGTACGTCGTCCTCTACCCCAAAGCGAAGGTCCTCACGTTGGTACCGGTCATATTCTACGCCTGGTTCATAGAGGTCCCGGCGTGGATCTACCTCGGCATCTGGGTGCTCATCCAACTGTTCACCGGCGTACTCGACCTGGCGGGGGCGGCGGGCGGCGGCGTAGCCTGGTGGGCGCACGTGGGCGGCTTTGCCGCCGGCGTCGTCCTGGTGTGCATCTTCCCCAAGTGCCGGCGCCACCGCTACCAGGTGGCCCCTTAACGCAGCGAACGAAACCACACTTCCGCGGAGGGCCGTATGAACTTAATAAATATATTTTGGATCTTCATAGTCGTCGCCCTCGTGCTGCCGGTCCTGCAGCGCAAATTCCTGGAGAGCCGGCGGCTGGGCGCGATGCGCGCCATCGAACGGCGCCGCAAGAGCCGCGTCATCGCGATGGTCCACCGCCAGGAGACGATGAGCCTTTTGGGCTTCCCCATCATGCGCTACATAGACATAAACGACGCCGAGGAGGTCATGCGGGCGGTCCGCCTCACCGACGACAACGTCCCCATCGACTTCATCATCCACACCCCCGGGGGGCTGGTGTTGCCGACGGACCAGATCGCCTCGGCCCTCCTCAGCCACCCCTCCAAAGTTACGGTCTTCGTGCCGCATTACGCCATGTCGGGCGGGACGCTCATCGCGCTGGCCGCGGACGAAATCGTGATGGCGCCCAACGCCGTCCTGGGCCCTATCGACCCGCAGATCAACGGCCTGCCCGCGGCCTCCATCTTGAGCGTTTTGGAACAGAAGCGCCCCGCCCAGATCGACGACCAAACGCTCATTTTGGCCGACGTCGCCGGGAAAGCCCTCGAGCAGCTGCGCCAACGCGTCAAGGCCATCCTCGTGCACCGGATGGAGGTCCACGTCGCCGACGAGCTGGCCGTCAAGCTCACCAAGGGAAGCTGGACCCACGACTACGCCATAACGTTCGACGAGGCCAAGGAGTTGGGCTTCCCCGTCTCCGCGGACATGCCCGAGGAGGTATACCTATTCATGTCGTACTTCCCGCAGGCCAAGCGCTCCGAGCCGACGGTGCAGTACGTCCCGGTCCCCTACCGGCGCGAGGTCCCGGCGGGCGGCGAGAAGGGGGGGAAGGCTGGCGCCTAATTAAGTGTTCATAGCGGCTATTTCTTTTGCGCCGGTATTTTTTTCTTGACAAGGCCGGGTCCCTTTCGTAATATCGGGCGCAAGAGAAGGGCCGTTTTAAGGGTTAACTTTCCAAACGAGGAGGCACCGATGTTTAAAACCAAAGCGGCTCGACTAGCGGCTTTCGCCCTCGTTGTGGCGGGAGCGGCGGTTTTTATTTCTTGCTAGGACGGGACTACGGCGCCCAACCCCACCCGTGAACTCGCGACGGAACGACAAGATGTCCTAGGGATTTACGGGTGGACGTACGACGAGTATTCTAACGCGGTGGTCAACGCCGAAGTAATTTGGGTATGCAAGACTTGCGACTCAGAGATAGGCCGAGATGTAACCAACGTATTCGGGTATTACGAGATTTACCGGACAGAAGCGGGATGGCAAGCCCACGAGGGCCACGACTTAGAGGGTACCGCTACCCATCCGGATTATCAAACCGCGTACGCATACATAGACGATTTCGCTTAC
>CAZLXP010000167.1:0-4151 GCA_964563535.1 uncultured bacterium
CGCCGGCCCCGGCCGCGGCGGCCGCGGCCACGGGCGTCCGGAACGCCCCGACGAATCCGGCCCACCGCAACTTAATAAGGCGCGCTACGAGGTAGAGGCCGAAGGCATACCCGGCGACGGCCTGCACCCCCAACGCCGCGGCGACGCCCTCTAAGCCGAATGGGAGGCCGACCAGAACCGCCGCCGTCAGGAATCCCGTCAACACTACGGACAACACGAAGAAAAGGCCCGCCCGGCCCTTGGCCATCATAACGGGCCCGACGGTCGTCCCCACGGCGTAGCATATCCCGGCGAAGCACATGATCCGCAACGCCGGTACCATAAAGACCCACTGCGGCCCGTAAACCAACCCGACGAAGTCGCCGGCGCATATGGAGAGAACCGTCAGCGCCGGCGCCGCGACCAGCGCGGTCAACTTCAACGTCTTAAGGTAAATCCGGCCGATGCGCGCGTCGTCGCCCTGGATCGCCGAGAAACCGGCGAAAGTAACGCGCGACGCCAACCACGAGACCCGTTGTTGCGGTACGCACATGATCCGGAAAGCAAGGTTGTAACCCCCCAACGCGACGACACCCAAAAATCGGCCCACCAGGAATTTATCCACGTACGTTCGCAACGAGTAACCCAGACTCGAGCCCGTTATGCCGACGCCGAACCGGAGCAGCGCCGCGAACTCTTCCCGCGAAAAACGGAATCCCGGGCGCCAACGTGCGAAATAGAAACCCGCGGCGGTCCTGGCGGCTTCGGCCGCGAGGAAGCCCAACGCCAGGCTCCACACCCCGTACCCGGTCACCGCCAGGGGGAACGCGACCGCGGCGTTCCCCATTACCTGGCAGATATCACAAACGCCGACGCGCTTGAAATCCATGGCCCGCACCAGCAGCGCCGCCGGTATCAGGCCCAGGGAGTTAAACAACAAGCTCAACGACATGACGCGGAGGATCGGTCCCACCCGGCCGTCCCCCAATACGGCGGCCAGCGGGCCCGCGCCGCCGAATACGGCCGCGGCCAATATCAGGGATACGGCCGTCGTCAACCAAAACGCGGCGTTCTTATGGCCGGACTCGAGATCCCGCAACTGGATCAAGGCCTGCGGGAGGCCGATTTCGCGGAACACGGTAACCGTCCCCGTTACAACGAAACATAACGTGATGAGGCCGAAGTCGTCGGGCGTCAAAACGTGAGCCAGGAACGCCGTAAGGAAAAATTGGCCGCCCTGCGCCGCGGCCTGCGTCAGCCCCGTCCACGCCGCGCCGTCCAGGAACCTGTCCTTAAAAGACCTCTCGTGGTTTTCTTTACCCAACCGCGATTACCTCGCGCTAACGGCCCGGGCCGGCGGTCACGCCGCTTTTTCCCCGGCCAGCGCCAGCCAGCCGCCCGAGCGGAAATCCTCCGGAAAAATCAGCCTCTTGACGGGCGAATATAACTTCCGCATCGGGCGCCTTTCTTCCCACGGCCGGTAGACGAAAATCCGCCGTACCCGCAAGGCTGCGTCTTCCGCCAACTTACGCAGGCGGGGCTCGTCGAATCGCTGGATGTGGCCGTCCAAGTAGAAACCTTTCAGGCAATAGGGACAAAGGCGCCGCTTTGGCTCCTCGTTAAAGGGGACCGTGACTATAACCTCCCGGGCCGCGACGCGGGCGAGTTCCGCGAACGCCCGGGCCGGGTCCTCCAAGTGCTCCAGGACCTCCACCGCCGACACGACGTCAAAAGCGCCGTCGCCGAAAGCCAGGTCGTAAATGTCGCCTTGGACGAACGGGATGCCCGGAAACGTGCTCCGGGCCCGCCGTACGTGCGCTCCCGCGCAATCCACGCCGGCGACCCGGGGGACCCTCAAAACGTTTTTATAAACGTGGCATAAATAACCGTCGCCGCACCCTACGTCCAGAGCGCTTCGCGCCGGACCGCCGAAAGTGCGCAGGACCATCCGGACGCGGTGTTCCTCCGCGCCGTCGAATCCGGGTAAAAATTTTTGCGTGCGCGCCAAGGCCTCGTAAAAGCCCTTCCAATCCGCGGCCTCGGTCTCCTTCGGCATCGGCCGTTCCCCCGCGTGCGGTTGTACTTGTTCGCTCACTTCCGCGCCGAACATAAGCCGGCCGCCGGCCTCAGTTCGACGAGGTCCGGCTTCGCTCCCCTCGGCCTCCGCAACGCCGCGGCCAATACGCACGCCAGCGACGCCAAATAGAGAACCGCCGCGGCCACCTTTATCGCCGTTACGAACCTTGCGCCCAAGGATGCCTCTACGGCCTGTGCAAAGTACGTTTGCGCGGTGCCGGCGGGAAGCGCCGCCCAATTCGTCACCGCCGCGGCGGAATTCCACACCCACGCACAGAGACACGCGAACGCCACGGCGCCCGCGGCTGCCGCGAGCGCCCGGCCGCGGAACAACACCACCAGGGCCAACGGCGCGAAATAGGCGTACCAGCTCAAATACTCTGGCTGGCCCATTATATTGAAGAGCAACAACGCCGCCCCGAAAGCGGTCCACGCGCGGACGTCGTCGGCTATCGAAATACGCCTTGCCCAACGACGGTTTAGGTAAAATTTCACCGTCAACGCCAAGATCGCGCCGACGAGGATAACCTTAGAGGTTGCGGCCACCCACACCAACCGCGCGGACAACTCGAGCCACGTAGCGGCGTATTCGCATAACGAGAAAATAGATATCGTAAAAGGTACAACGTTGCCGGTGTCGTACTGCACGAAGGGAATGACGCCGTGCACAACCTTCATATACGTCGCGTACGACGCGAGCGGCAGCATGCCGACGCCGACCCACGCCACGAAACTGGGCCTACCCCTGCACACGAGCCACGCCGCGGGAACGAACGCTAAAGCGAAGTACTTTGCGCATAAAGCCCCGAGGCTCAAAGCCCACGCGGCCGCCGCCGGCCGGTCCCGGATCGCTGCGACAAACGCGAAGAAGATGAAAGGCGCCAGTAGAATTTCGTCCTGGGCCCACACCGCGGTGGACATCCACCCAAGCGGCAAGACGGCGGCCAGTATTAAGAATTGGCGACGGCGGGCCGCGGATAAGGGGCCGAAGCCCGACCCGTACGGCGACCCGTTGCCGCGGCTCAACGCCAGATACGCCGCGCCCAAGCCCAGCGTCTCCCAAGCCACCAAAAAGGCGCGCAGCGCGAAGAAATCGGGCATGTACCGCCGCAAGAGCTTGATCGGCGGCCCGATAAGGGGCCCCATTAACGGGCCGTAATTCGTGAGGACCGCGGCGTCGTAGTCGGGACCTTTCAAGTTTTCTCCCGTCAAGACCGCGAAGGGATGGTCGGACAGGTATACGTAAAAACGGCTGTCGCTAGAGACCTCGCGGCCTTGGGACAGCGAAAGGGCCACCACCGCGGCGCCGAACCTAATGGCGACGAAAAAAGCCGCGGCCGCGGATACCGCGACCCATCCCTTAATTGTGGTTTTCCGCTTCAAACCCGGTACCCCAGCGGTAAGCCGTCGCTGGCTTCGCGAGTGGTCCGGCGCCTTTTAATACTTAACGTACCCAAGGCTGCGCAAACGCGACGTTTCGTCGCCGCCGGAGTCGGAACCGTGACCTCGCCGCTTTTAGCCACTTTCTCGCCACCGGGGCGCGTACGCGCCGGATAACTAAGGCAAACCCCAAACCGTATCCACAAATCGCTTGCGCCACCAGTGCTATGGCGAAGCCCGCCAGGCCGAATTTTAACCCGGCCTTTCCCACAGCCTACTTCTTAAAAATAACGATAATTCGCTCGGCAACATTATAATTAACCTTTTACCCTAGTCCGTGCGTGCCGCTACCGTTCACTTCTTCGACCTAAAGATCGTAACTGCCTTATCGGGGTTCCGGACATCGATTTCATAATCACGGCGGAAATCATCACTTCCTACGAGGGCCACGTCGCCCTCTTTAAAAAGAATAGAAAAATCGCCGACTAACGCCTGGTCCTCGGGTACGTTTAAACCTATGAAAAAGGGCTCGCGCGCCAACAAGTAAAAATTATCGTAATTGATATCTAAACCCCATTGTCCTTTTGGCTTCTCAGTCGCTATGTGAACGTCGTTAAGGCCGAGCATATCTATTACGGGAAGCCGCGAGTAATATGGTACTTTACCCGCCCAACTCAGGGCTACGTACCTTCTTGGGGGGGTATTTCTACGTAAAA
>CAZLXP010000168.1:0-4143 GCA_964563535.1 uncultured bacterium
TATAGTCGATGCCCGCGGCGTCGATGGCCTCCCCCCAGGAGCCGAAGCGCCGAAAAGCCGCCGAGAAAAGGCTGGGGTCGTGGCGTTGCATATACCCGCTCGCCAACTTCCCGCCCGAGTGATATTTCTCTTGGATGGCCTCGATTATGCGCTCGGGCGTCCACTTCCGGTTTTTGAAGCTCTTTTTGATGAGCTCTTCGGGCAAGCCCGCGGCCCGGAGCGCGTTCTGCCAATTCCCGAACCTGCGGTAGGCGGCCGAATAGAGTAACAGATTCTCTTTAGTCATATTGCCGTAGGATAGGCGATCCGGAGGTAGATCGCGTATCATGTTTATTATTTTTTCCCTGGTCCAGGACGTGTATCGCGTCCCGGCCGCCTTATTCACTTCGTCGTAGTCGTAGCCGGCGGCCTCGAGCGCTTTACGCCATGAACCGTATTCCCGGCGCGCGGCGGAATGGAGGGCGACGTTATCTTTGTAGACGAACCAGAGTTTATCGAACGCGACCTTCATTATTTCTTCCATGACGCGCACGCGGTCCCATTTGGTGATCTTCTTCACCGCTTCGCGCCGGCTTTCCTTTTTAATGGAATCGTAATCGATGCCGGCGGTTTTGACGGCGTCGCCCCAGCTTTTATAATAACGAAGCGCGGCGCTGTAGAGGGCGGAGTGCTTGCGGGATACGTTCTTAACGGTAAGCCGCACGTCTTTATCCGCTAGCTGTTTTATATCGGCGGCTATTTTTTCGCGGTTCCAACGGCTTTTCTTCGGAGACATAAGCTATCGAGATCCTCCTGGTTTTGTAAAACTGCCCATGCTAAGGCGTCTTTTTGGGTACCGTTAAATTTAATTCGGCGCCGGCCGAAACCTCCCTTAACTCGAGTTGGCCGCCTAAAGATTCGGCGATGGCGCGCGCCGTCGACAAGCCCAAGCCCGAACCTTCCTCTTTCGTCGAATAGAACGGTTCGAAGGCGCGGGCCGGTTCGGCGACGCCGGGGCCGTCGTCGCGCACGGTTATGATTACGTCGTCGCCGCAATCCTCGGCGGTTACCTCGACCCGCCCGGCACCGGCCTCGAAGGAATTTAAGATGACGTTTAATAATGCTTGTTTCAAAAGGTCGGCGTCCGTTTTAACGATAACGTTCGGGGTCTTTTTTTTAAATTCCAAACTGACCCCGCTGGTAACAGCCACGGGGGCGATGAAGGTTTCCAGATCGGCCAGGATGCGGCCTAGGTTCAGCTCCCGCGGTTTGGGCACCTTGGGGCGCGCAAATCGGAGGAAGGCGGTTAAAAGCTCGTCGAGCCGCCGGATTTCCTTGAGGGCCGCGGCGAGTTTATCGGCCCCCGGGCCGTCGCCGATTTCGCGCGCCAACAAATTAAGGTTGGCCGAGAGCGCGTTGAGGGGGTTCCGGATTTCGTGCGCGAGCGAGTTCACCAGCGTATAGTAGTAATCGTTTCGCCGGCCGCCCGCGTTTCCGGGCGCGCTGGCGGCTGAGACGGCCTGGGCCGCGGGGCCGTCGCTTAGGACAACGCGTTGTTGTCGGTTTTGTTTCAAGCTGTTCGACCCGGGGGTAATCGGGGGGCGCGGTATCCTTATTATTACCGGGCGCCCTTCGCTCGTACAAGTTTCGCGGCCAAGTTCACGGCGTTTCTTAAACTGTCGGTTTTGGCGACGCCTCGCCCGGCGATATCCAGGCCGGCGCCGTGGCCGACCGACGTCCTTACGAACGGAAGCCCCAAGGTAACGTTAACCGTTTTATAAGGCTTTAGGACTTTAATCGGGACCAAACCCTGGTCGTGGTACATGGCGACTACGCCGTCGTATGCGTTGTCGAGGTGCTTAACGAAAGCCGCCTCGGCGCTAACGGGGCCGTTTATATTTATACCTTGGGCCCGGCAAGCTTCGACCGCGGGTTCGATTTCGTTAATCTCTTCCGTGCCGAGAAGGCCGCTTTCCCCGGCGTGAGGGTTTAAGCCGGTTACGACGATGCGCGGGTTCTTTACGCCGATGGTACGCAGGAATTCGTCAAAGAGCGAGATCGTCCTGATGACGCGCGCTAATTTTACTTTGGAGTGGACTTTCCGCAGAGCGTAGTGCGACGTCACGAGGGCAACCCGCGTCGCGCCGCTCAAGAAGCACATAGCGTATTTCGACGTGTTGGTGCGGTGGGCGAAATAGTCGGTATGGCCGGCGAAATAGTAGCCGGCTTCGTTGATCGCTTTTTTGGAGATGGGCGCGGTAACCACGGCGTCGACGTCGTTATATATCGCCAGGTCGGCGGCTTTCTCCACGAAGGCCATCGCGGCGCGGCCGGTTTTCGCCGTGGGCCGGCCCGGGGCTATATCTTTCGGGTCGACGATTTTAAACGACGCCAAGTTAACCGCGTCCGGCAAGAATTTACCCCGGCTGGGCCTCGGCGTTACGTTTAATTCGCGGATATTCAATTTGAATTTCGCGGCGTTTTCTCGCAGCAGCCGTTCGTCGCCTACTACGACCAACGTGAAATCGCTTTTCCTCGGCCCGGCAATATACTTCGTAACTATTTCCGGCCCTACGCCGGCGGGGTCTCCCATAGTTAAAGCGATGACCGGCTGTTGTTTGCCTATCATGAACGTCTTTTTCTTCGTAGCCGTTAAGGCTCCGCCCATCGCCCAGCTAAGGCTGGCCCAGAGCCTTGCGCGCGATTTCCGCCAAGGAACGAAAAGCTTCCGGAGAACGCGCCGCCGTTTCGGCCAATATCCGCCTGTCGAGTTCTACGCCGGCTTTCTTAAGACCTTGCATAAAGCGGTTGTAGGGAAGGTCGAAGGACCTAGCCGCGGCGTTGATACGGGTTATCCAAAGACGTTTTAGAAGCCGCCGACGACGGCGGCGGTCGGCGTACGAGTGTTGTTGCGCTTTGAAGGTCGCGTTGCGGGCGACCCGGTAAAGGTTCTTGCGGGAGCCGCGGAAACCTTTGGCCCGGTTTAAGACTTTTTTGTGCCGACGGCGCCGGGAGGGCGCGTTGGTTACCCTTACCATGAGGATTTTTCTCGCTGTTTGGTTATCGTTTGCCCCGCGCGTAGGGGAGTAGCGCTTTTACCTCTTTGCTGTCGGCCCGAGCGACGACGGCCTTTTGGCGAAGGCGCCGGCGCCGCCGCGGCGATTTACCGGTCATAAGGTGGCCGCTGTGCGAACGGTACCTTAAAATCTTTCCGCGAGCGGTACGTTTTAAGCGCTTTGCAGCGCCGCGGTTGGTTTTCATTTTGGGCATTCGACTACCCCTTGGTCTCGGGCTTGTCTTCCTCGCGACGGGGGGGCGGCTGCTTTTTGGTAGGTCCGAGTAACATCGTCATGTGCCGGCCGTCGAGATTGGGCGGGTTTTCGACTACCGCGTAACCGTCGAGCACGGATACGATCTGGTTCAATAATTCGTGGCCGCGCTCGGAGTGAGATAATTCTCGTCCCCGGAAGACAACAGTTACTTTTACGCGGTTTTTTTGCTCGAGGAATTTCCTTATGTGATTTATTTTAAATTCTATATCGTGGGATTCGATTTTAGAACTGATTTTTATTTCTTTGACCAGGCCGCCGGTTTGCGCTCTGCGTGCTTCCCGTTGCCGCTTACGTTGTTCGTAGAGGTATTTACCGAAATCCATTATGCGGCAAACGGGCGGCTTGGCTTGGGCCGCGACTTCGACTAAATCTAAACCCTTCTCCTCGGCTTGGGCCAACGCTTCCTTGGTAGGGATTATGCCGACCTGCATTCCCTCGTCGTTTATTAGGCGAACCTCCGGAACGCGTATCCGCCGGTTCACCCGGGCCCGCTTTTCTACGATATCGAGCTACCTCCTCGCGGTTCGTGTTTGGGTAGTCTTTAAGGTTATGCCTTATACCATACTTTAGCGCGTTTGTAAAGTTAATTTTAGCTGACGAAAAACGACAATTCTTCGCCGGCCGCGAGCGCCGTCCGTACCTGGCTAACGCCGCCGGCCGTAAATACCGCGGCCCCCTCAAAAAAAGCTTCGCGGTCGTCGCGCGCCACTGATGGAAGCAATTTTATAAATTATAATAAAATTTAACGTTTACCGCAAGACATTTTATAATAGGGTCGTGGGGGGACAAGGGACATGGTACTCACCGGTTTCGGGTTCTACGAGGTCGAGTA
>CAZLXP010000169.1:0-4137 GCA_964563535.1 uncultured bacterium
GACCCCTCCTTCGGGTCCTTCGTCTACGAGCAGGTGGCGTCGCTCAAGGCCGCCGGCTTAGCGGTCGACATCTACTTCATCGAGGGATACCGCGACCGCTTGGCCTACCCGCGCGCCGTAAGAGAGCTGCGGGCGCGGCGCCGCTCGTACGACCTTTTCCACGCCCACCACGCGTATTCGGCGGCGGCGGCCCTCGTCGCCGGCGCCCGGCCGCTGGTCCTGACGGTCCACGACAACCCGGTGATAACGAACCCGCTCTATCGCCGCTTCGCCCGCGCCCACGGCCCAGATGTCATAATGGCTCGAGTCGTTGTAAACAATCGTCGAGCCGTCGGGGGACCAGGCCGGGCGGTCGCCGTCGTCGGTCGTAAGCTGCGTCGGTTCGCCGCCGGCCTTCGGAATCACGAATATGCCGCCGCTACGTTTCGCGGGGTCGTACCCGTGGTACGCGATATGTTCGCCGTCGGGCGACCAGCACGGGTTTTGTTCGTGAGTATCCCGCGTATTCGTAACACGCTTCACGTTCCGGCCGTACTCGTCGCAATAAAATATGTCCCCTCGCGTGAAGACGATTGTGTTCCCTGGGCCGCAATCCGGGAAGCCCGCGCCCGCCAAAATCCAAACGGCGCCGTCACCCTCCTTCTCCTCGTTCCTACAGCCAAGGCAAAGGACGATAACGGTGCCGAAAATAATTAACTTTTTCATTTTGCCCCCTTCGCGCCCATAAGGTAGTATACGGCGCGCGGGATGTCAACGCGATTTTTTTGTCGCCATAACCCTTTAGAAGTTACATTCTACTATCGAACTTTCCTCAACTTCGCCCAGCCCGACTTGAAAAGGTTAACCACCTCCCCCTCCCGCATCAGAAACATTAAAACGAAATAGAGCGCGCCGCCCGCGGCCGCCGACGCCACCGCCACCACGAAAGGCTCGAGGCGCGCCGGGCCGCCTATCCCCCAATCCAATCGCGACAGCCACCACACCAACGCCGCCATCGGCACCGCCGCGGCGAGCGCTCGAGCCGCGGTCGCCGCCACCCGCCACTCCAACTTCAAGAACTCGACGCGCGTAAGGTAGACGTATACGGCGACGAACCACAACAGCGCCACCGCCCCCCGCGCCAGCGCGATTCCCCAATAGCTCCACAACGCCGCGAAGCCCCGGTCGGCGGCGTACGTCGCGACCACCGCGGCCGCGGCGATTAGCGAGTAGCCGAGGTACCTTTTATACGAGTACGCGGCGTAGCGGACGAGGTTGAGCGCGACGAGGAAGACGAGGCCGACGGCGTAGGCCGCGACCGCCGGCCGCGCCAGCGCCAGCGACGCCTCGTCGAACTTGCCGCCGACGAAGAGGAAGCGGATGAGCGGCTCCGCCAGGATTATCAGCCCCGCCGTCGCCGGGACGTAGAAGATCGCGAGCTGGCGCAGGACGAGGTTGAAGCGCTCGTTGATTTCGACTCGAGCCGCGCGGGCCGCGTCCCGCGAAAAATAGGTGAACGTCACCCGGGCCAGCGGCACCGAGAAGAACGCAATCGTGAAGCTCGTCAGGACGAAGCCGTACTTGAGGGCGGCGATGGCCCCCCGGAGCTCGAGCGTCGCCGTTACCTGGCGGTCGACGAACGTCTGGAGCTGCTCCGCGGCGGCGCCGAAGGCCAGCGGCGCGCCCCACGCCGCGAGGAGGCCAACCTCCGCGCCGCGGAAGTCGAGCCGCGGCCGCCAGTAGCGGAGGCCCTTGGTGATGACGCGGGTCACGAGGATGAGAACTTGTATGGCGGCGGCGCACACCGCCCCCAGCGCGATCGCGAACGGCCCCACCGCCGGCGCGAACGCGAGCACCGACGCCACGACGAACACCGGCGGGACCAGGTTGGTCAGCGCCGGGAAGACGAAGGACTCCAGCGCGTTGTGCAGCGACAGAAAGGTCCGGAGGACGAGCGAGAGCGCCACCGCCGGCGCGTAGACGCGCAAGAGCGCCGCGGCGTAGTCGAGCTCCGACGCCGACGCGTCCGCGACGAGCCACCCGGCGATAGGCCGGGCCAACAGGAAAATCGCCGCCGACGCGCCGACGTAGAACAAAAGCGAGACGTTGAAGACGTTCCACATCCGGCGCCAGGCGCCGGCCTCGTCGCCCTCGGCTTGCAGCTTGTGGAACAGCGGCAAGAGGAGCGCCGCGAAGAGGTTCTGGGTGAAGATGGTGAGGAGCTCGGGGAGGACGGCGATTAACAGGTAGAGGTCGTAGACGCGTTCCGTGCCGAAGGCCCGGGCGACGACGATGGCCTGCGCCGCGGCGCCCAGCATCGCGCCCACGTTGATAAGGCTCATGCCGGCGACGGCGCGCTTGACCGATATCGCCATCGGCCGGCTTAGTCCTTTCGGGCGATGATGCCTAAGATGTCGCGGGGGTTAAGGCGGAGGGGAAGGTTGGCCACGCCGAACGCGCGGGTGAACTTCTCGGCGAAGTTGAAGTAGTCGCCGTAGGCGCGCAGCTTGTGGGCGAGGTAGCCCGCCGTCCAGGTCTTCACCGGCTGGTGCACGTCCACGGGGACGAAACCCGTCTCGGCCAGCATCCGCGTCGCCGTCGCGCGGTTGAAGTAATAGGTGTGAAAGCGCATGACGTACCACCAGCGGCGCTTGCGCCACCGCGCGAAGACGCTCGAGACGTCGGGGAACTCGACGTAGAGGTGGCCGCCGGCCTTGAGCAGCTCGTGCACGTACCGCAAGTCGCGCCGGGGATCGGCGACGTGCTCCAGGACGTGGAACATCGTCACGACGTCGAAGTGCGCCCGGGGCAGCTCGTCCTCGGCCAGGAAGACGGACCGGACGTCGAGGCCGAGCTCGTCGCGGCCGTAGCGCGCCGCGGCCCGCGTCGGCTCCACCCCGACCCGCTCCCACCGCGCGGGGTCTAAAAGCGACAGGAAGAAGCCGTGGCCGCAGCCGACGTCGAGGATGCGGCCTCCCCGCGCGTAGCGCTCGAGCCGCTCGACGTTCCAGCGGTAGGAGGCGTCCTTGGCCGGCTTCTGCTCGAGGTAGACGTCGTCCTCGACGTTGCGGTAGATGTCGGCCATGAGCGCGGTGGACTCGCGGGGGTTGGCGTAGATGAGGCCGCAGGAGCGGCACTTGACGATGCGGCAGTTGAGGTTGTTGGGGTCCGACTGGCGGTAGAGGTCGACGTCGCCCAGCGTATACTCGTCCACCGTCGCCGGGTAGACGACGTCGTAGTCGTCGGCGCCGCAGAGGTTGCATCTGACGTGCTCGAGCATGAGGCAAACGCGGCCCTAAGGCCGCGTCGTAATCTAACATACATTACTGGGTTTGTTAAGAAGTTTTGTTTTGTGGGGCCGGCCTTGTGGGGCCGGCTTCGGAGGGCCGACATTCCTGTCCGTGGGGCCGACCTTCCTGTCGGCCCCGACGGCGGCCACACCTGAAGGTGCGGCCCTACGAAAACTTCTCGGTGGCGTCGGATATTAGAATTAGGTGGCGTCGGATGTTACCATCCGACGCCCGCGGCGTCAGCGGCCGCCGTTAAGTGGTAACACCTGACGGCACAGGGCGGCATGTAGGGGCCGACCTTCAGGTCGGCCCGAGAACTCCCCGCAGCGGCGGGCTTTAAGCCCGCCGCTCCTACGTTAACACCCTCGCCCTATTCACCAGCCGGCCGAACGGCGCGGCCTCGATGACCACCTCGTCGCCGTCCTCAAGCGTGAACCCGGCCGGCGGCATCACCCCCGTGCCGGTGAGGGCGACGCTGGCCGGCGGCAGCGGGTTATACCGCGTCAAATACTCGTGGAGGTACGCGAGCGGGTGTCTAAGCTGCGACGTGTTGGCGCGCCCCTGGAAGACGACGGCGCCGCCCCGCGTAATCGTCATCGCGAGCTCGACGTTAGCGGCGTCGACTGCGTCCGCGGTGACGAGGCAAGGGCCCAGCGCGCAGCACGCCGTATATATCTTCGACTGCGGCAGGTATAAGGGGTTCTCGCGCTCGAGGGCCCAGGCCGAGACGTCGTTGCCGAGCGTATAAGCGACGATAACGCCTCCCAGGCCGACGACGTACGCCAGCTCGGGCTCCGCGGCGGTTAGGCTCGCGTCGCCGCGGATGCCTATCTCCTCGCCCGGGCCGACGCACCGCGCCGCCGTCGCT
>CAZLXP010000170.1:0-4124 GCA_964563535.1 uncultured bacterium
AGCGACGCGCTCTCGTCGCCCACCGTGCCGCCGGTCAACGTCAGGAAGCCGGCGCTAAAGTCCTTGCGGCCGGATACGATGTTGCCCGCCACGTCCGCGACGCGCCAATCGAACCAACCGGAGCCGTTCTCGCCGGGTTCCATTATGAACGTGCCGATGAAGCTCCTCGTCGTACCCGCCATTTTTACCGAACCGGCCCGTTTCGCTCCGCCGGTCGGCGTGAAGAACACGCCCGCGTCGGGTATACCAAAAAGGTCTTCGTCCCCGCCAATTAACAACTCTATGTAGTCCGGATTGACTTGCGGCCTCGCTACGGCGACCGTTACCCCGGGCGGCCTAACGTCATCCGTGGAGATTGCGGAGTACGTAAATCTCAGGCTGCTCCCCATCTCCGTAACGTTGTTGATTATCATCACCAACCCTTGGTACTGGCCGGGATTTCGTACTTGAATTATACCTTTATCGTCGGGCGAGAACATCGCCGAGCCGATTCCCTGTTTGCCGTTTAAATCGGTCCAGGTCGTCCCGTTTTTCGTCACGAGGATCGAGCCGCCCCAATCTTTGGACTGCTCCAAGTTATCGGGATGGCCCTCGAAGGTGAATATCGCCGCGCGCCAGGCCGGCGTACCGGCGAAGTAATAGAAGCCGTGGCCCAAGTGATTCATCCAATACGTAAAGGGCGGTTCGTATTTGTTGAGCGGCAGGTCGGACCGATTCCACTGATTTTGCAAACCGACGTCGCTATACTGCCAGCGGTAGTGTTTGCGGTCGTCGCGCCTACCCGTAAACCAATTCCAGTAGGTCCAGGTTTCAAACGCCTCCTTGAAGGCGACGCCCGGTACGTAGCTGCGACCTACGTTGTAGTATTGGATTATGTAGTCTATGGAGTCTATCGGGCTGCGGTTAATTTTCGGGTCGTTGGTATACCACTCGTCTCCTTTGGCGAGGGCACGCCACACCTCGCGCGGCGTCAAGTCGCCCTCGACGCGACGCCACTGCGGCGGAACCCAATAGCGCCAGGCGTAATCGCGCAAAAAGAAGTTTATAATACAGGCGATATAACCGCCGTCGCCCGTATTATCCAACGACCTCAGCGTGTTCGCGAGGTACGTATTCATGCGGCCGCGGGGGTCGCCGGCGTTGGGATACACCGTGTCCTCCGACCACATAGCGGTGCTTTCGAGGTACCAGCTCGGCGTCGCGACGTCGATCATAAACTGCGTCACGTGCATAAACTCGTGAGCGGAAATTACCGGTTCGCCGAAGCCGCCGCCCGGGGCCGCGTAGTAACTATTTCTCAAATTCACGTAACCGGAAAAGTCGTCGCGATACGTTTCCGGGAACGGTTGGTCGCCGTACGCGACGCCGCCGACGCCCCCCGACAGCTGCCCCAGGTACGCGTCCCAGCGGGCGTCGCCGCCGTAATCGGCTCCCTCCTCCGGCCACTCGAGCTCCGGGTAGTAGTCCTTAAGCGGCAGATATTTTTGGTTGTCGGGGTCGGGGTGATAATACCATTTATCGTTTTTGAACTGGGTGAAAGCCTTTTCCAGGTCAACGCCCAATTTTTCGACGCAGTCGGGAACGCCGTTTTGGTTGGGGTCGGACGGGTCTTTGAGTTTGTTCGACCCCTCGAGAACGTAGTGGATTTTGAAATTCCCTTCGGGCGTGTTATAGGTATAGATCTTGATGCCGCCGTAACTGGAATCGCCCCACATGCATCTGCGATACCGTCGGAATAAGTCGTCCTGGTTATTTCCCAGGCCGCAAACTTCTTGGAGCTTAGCCTTAACCGTCGGGTCCATCTGCGGCCAACGCTGCCAAATCTCCATAACGACGGGCGTCCCGCACGTCCAGGATTGCGGCGCGTACCATTCGCCGCGGTAGGCCGCCGGTATTTCATCCCGATAACATTCGTAAAGCGCCATGAACTTGTACATCAGCGCCTCGTCGCGGCTGAGCCTTCCGGCCTCCGCCGCGGCGTCTATCTTATAAACGGTCGTATCCTCGGCGGCGCAGGGCCAGTCGGCGAATGCCGCCGACGCGACGAGCGCCAAACCGATGCCCGCTACGAGAGACTTGTTAACCATGGGCTCCTTCCTTCGTTGAACGGCCTTTAAAAATCTGCGAAGCTTTTATGGTCGTTAATAGATTACTACGACGCGGTAGTAATATGACGGGTATTCGGCCCCCTGGCCCGCGTTGATCTTGACTTCGCCTTCCGCAAGGTCGACTTCGCTAAGCACGCGCCATCGGTTGTTGTGGCCGTAGCCGCTGCCGTAGACGACCACCATCGCCATGTCCCCGCCCCCGGCCCCCTCTTGTCCCACCTTGAGAACGGGAATTTTGATGACGCCGCCCGCGCCGGTGACGTTCGCTTCCGAAACCTCGTAGACGTAGCGTTGGATATTGGCGCTATAAATTTCGTCGCCGCATCCCACGAAGTAGCCGACGAGAAAGGCGCCGACGACGGCCGTAACCAAATATAATCTCTTCATACTCGCCCACTCCTTGCCGGTCGATGTCGACGCCAATTGTAATAACCAACCCGCGCTACGTCAAGTCATTTCGGCCGCGCCCGGGCGCCTTGAAAAACGACGAAATTGCGGACGATTTCCGGGTAATGCCTTCTCGGGCGGCTCGAGGCGGCCGTAACCGACGCCGCGTCCACGCCGTATTCCGCGAGCAACCGGCTGCGCCGCATTATACCCGAGACGCCGTCTTCGGCCGTGGTCTCGGGGTGGAACTGGAGGCCATATATAGGTAACTCGTCGTGGCGCACGCCGTGGACGCGGCACGTCGCCGACGACGCAATAATACGCCAACCGTCGGGGACCTCGGCCACCTCGTCGAAATGGAAGTTGTAAGGCCTTATGGAATCACCCAGCCCTTCGAATATTTCGTCCCGTTCGAGGCTCAGCCGAAGCCAACCGACCTCCGGCGCCAGGCGCCGGGTCAACACGTCCTTACCGTATAAAGCCCTGAATATCAGCTGGTGGCCGAAGCAAACACCCAACAAGGGTACGCCTTCTTCAGCCAAGGTCCGCACGTACGAAAGTTGTTTGTCAAGCCACGCTACGTTTTCGAATATCGAATGCTCCGAGCCGGAGAGTATGACCGCGCCGCAAACGAGGTCGCGCGGGTCCAGGTCCTCCCTTTTTATTGCCCGGGCGCGGGCGAAACCCTCCAAGCAGGCCGCGAACCATCCGCCGGCCTGCCGATGGTCCGAGTTATCGACTATCAGTACTTCCTCGCTTACCGCCGCCGTACGTCACCCCGAACCTTTACGGTAAGGGGCAGGGATACTTCCCTGCCCCTGCGCCGTAAAACTTTTAAAGTCGCGAGCTAAGTTGGGTCTTTTCCGATTAAACGCTCGATTTCGGCCGTGGTCTCTTTCCAGTTTTTGAACTGGTACGTGGTCGGTTCGCCGATCTTGCCGCGCATTTTATTGATCGCCCACACGCAATTCCCGGCGTCCCCGAGGCCGTAGTAATCGAGCGCCAGTACGATATACAGATCGTAGCCCGTTATCTTTATTTTTGCACCCACGGGCACCGATTGGTCGAATTTAAACCTATCGCCGTTAAGGTTGTTTACCATAAATCGGCCGCGCTCGGCGGAAAGCCCGTACTCGTCTATGGCCTCGTACGCCGTAGCGGCGCCCATATATATGACTTGCCGGACCTGCTCTTTAGTGCCGGCCTGCTCGCTCATCATAATCGCGTCTTCGAAGACGTCGGCCGCGTCTTCCATGGTCTGCATCCGGATATAGGTCCAACCTATGCCGCCGTGAGCTTCCGGGTAATAGGGGTCTATCTTCAACGCGTTACCGAAGGCCGTTATGGCGCCGTCGTAGTCGGCGCCCCGCCACCGCGCCCAGCCCTCTTCGGTCCACTGGGCCTGCGACCAGGCCCTGAACTCTTCTTCCGGCTTGCACGCTAAGGTTATGATTATCGCCGCGGCCGCAACCAAGAGCAGAAATTTCTTTGCCATTTATTTTTCCTCCTGGGGAGTTGTTTAGTTTAGCTCGTTCGCCCCTTTTCGGTCCAGTTCCGCCCGCGGCTTAGCGAGCTACCACCATCTTCTTCGTCGCGACGTCGGTCCCGGCGGTCAGGCGATACAGGTAT
>CAZLXP010000171.1:0-3956 GCA_964563535.1 uncultured bacterium
GTTGCCCAGGCCGACGACGCCGAGCGTCATGCCGCGCAACTCGAGGATGCGGTAGACCACGTCGCGTCGCGCCCAACGCCGTTCGTGTTGGTTGGCGAAAGCGGCGACCAGCCCCCGGGCGAACGCCAATATCATCGCGAAGGCGTGCTCCGCCACCGGCGACGCGTGAACTCCCACCGACGACGTCACTAATACCGGGCATTCCACCAGCGCCGGATGGAGCGCGTCGTCGACGCCGGCCATCGCGAAGTGGACCCACTTTAGCCGCTTGGCGCGGCGCAACAGCTCCGGCGCGAAGTGCCACACGATGGCGACGTCGACCTCGCCGATGCGGTCCTCGAAGTCCTTCTTGCCCAGCGACCTTACGAGCTCGTACCTGTCCGGCGGGATGTCCGTGGCGGCCAGGGTGTCGCGCAGGGCGCTGTAGGCATCGGCGTCGTGCGAGAGCGCGACGACGATGTTGAGCGGTTCTTCCTTTTTGGCGATCATACTTGCTCCCCGCCTGCGGCCGGCCTTACTTCGTGAGGTTCCAGATGAAATCGAAGAACGCTGCGTATCGCGCGGCCAGCTCGGCGTCGTCTATCACGACGACGTCCGTCATCGGCGACGACGGCGCGTCCTCGATGAACGGGTAGGCGCCGACGACGACCTTTCGTTCGTCCAACACCAGGAACCGGTCGTAGAGGTTGGATAAGCTGCGGTCGTACATGACTTCTACGCCGCCGGCGACGAGGTAGTCGCCCAGCGCTTTGCCCATAAGGAGATTTTTTTTGTCGCCGTCGATTACCACGCGGACGCGGCGCCCCCGCTTAGCCGCGGCGATGAGCGCCTCGGCCATGCTGTAATCGGTGAAGCGGTCCATCGCGACGACGACGTCGTTCTCGGCTTCGCCGATGATAACGCGAATTTTATCCCGGACGGATACGTCCTGGCCGAACCACGCGTCGACGGCGCCGTAAGCGGCGGCCGCGACCAACACAAGCGCGCATATGGTTGCCGGCGGTTTCTTCATAATTTAATACCTCGCTGGAATATAGCATAACAAGGCCGAAGGCCGCAACGGCGATATAAAAAGGCCGCCGCATAAGCGGCGGCCCGCCGGCGTAAAGGGGAAGAAAACCTTTTTAGGGCGGCGGAATAACTAAGTAAAAACGCCCGGCGCGGCCGGGCGTTTCTTACGACAAACGCCCTACCGGAACAACGCCTTCACGCGGCCGAGGGAAGTGGGCGTCACGGCGACGTTGACCCACTTGAAGTATTGGATCCAGTGGTATTCGTAATCGGCGACGTAAACCCGGTCGCCCGAGGGGTTTACGGCCAGGTTGAAAGGTTGTTCGAATTGGCCTTTGCCAGACCCCCGGGACCCCCACTTGCCGAGAAAGGAGCCCGACGCGGTGAAATATTGTATCCTGTAGTTGCCGCTGTCAGCGGCGTAGACGTCGCCGTTTGGCGCGACGGCAACATCGCTAAGCGCTCTGAATTGCCCGTCGCCGGTACCGCCGGAGCCCCATTTGCCGAGGAAAGAGCCGCTCGAGGTGAAGTATTGGATACGTTGGTAGCCTTGGTCGGCGACGTATACGTTACCGTTCGGTGCTACGGCTATCCCGGTAGGGCTCCCGAATTGGCCGTTGCCGGAACCGAACGTCCCCCACTGGCCGAGGTATAGGCCCCACCGGTTAAAATATTGGACGCGGAAGAGCGCCAGGTCGGTTACGTAGACCCTATAGCCGTCGGGGGATACCGCGACACCGGCAGCCCTTTCGAATTGCCCGTCCCCCGTGCCTTCAGAACCCCATAAATTATACAACGAGCCGGTGAGGTCAAAATGCTGGATACGAAAGTTTAACGTATCCGCTACGTATACATGGCCTTTCACGGCAACGGCTACGTCGTCAGCTTGGTTAAATTGTCCATAACCCGAGCCGTGCGAGCCCCATTTCCCGAGGAAAGCGCCCTTCGGGCCAAAATATTGTATCCGGCTGTTCGCGAGGTCGTCGACGTATACTTTGCCGCCCGGGCTTATAGATATGCCACTTGGCCTGCGGAATTGGCCGTCGCCGGAGCCATTGGACCCCCACTGCCCTTCGTATACCCATTCGCCGAAGACATAAACACCCGCCATAGCCAGGGCCGTAGCCAATATAGTCGTAATTTTTTTCATTTTTTAGGACCTCCTATGAGAACGCGCCTTAAAATATATCGAGGCGTTTTTACCGCTTCGCTAAAAAACGGAACCAAAGCGCCACCCTTAATTTTAACGCCGGTATACGAAGTAAATTTATACGCCCGTTACGGTTCATTTAACTACTCAGAACCGGCTTATAAACACCGTGGCGCCTTACGTTTTCGCGTACTACCGAAACAACTTACGCGTTAATAATACGCCGAACCAATCTCGGGCACTAATTCGGAGTCATGTAAAAATCCCGTGTGTAAGGAATGTTCGCGTAAGGGAAATCATAGATATAAGCGTAAGCTGTTTGGTAATCGGGATGCGTAGCCGTGCCTTTTAAGTCGTGGCCCTCGTGGGTTTGCCATCCCGCCTCTGTTAGGTAGATCTCGTAGTAGCCGAATACGTTCGTTACATCCTCGCCTATCCGAGAGTCGCAAGTCTCGCAATCCCAAACTACTTCGGCGTTTACTACCACGTTGTTCGACCCCGCTTCGTAGGTATGGCCCTCAATACCGCGGAATTCTTCTTGGTCTATCGCAAGGCCGCGCCCAGGCGTGGGTCCCGTAGTACCGTCCTAGCACGAAATAAAAACCGCCGCTCCCGCCACAACGAGGGCGAAAGCCGCTAGTCGAGCCGCTTTGGTTTTAAACATCGTTGCCTCCTCGGTTGAAAGGTTAACCCCTTAAAACACCCCTTCTCTTGCGCCCGATATTACGAAACCGACGGACCTTTATCAAGAAAAAAATACCGGCGTAAAAGAAATCGCCGCGCGCGGCCGCAACGGCGATATAAAAAGGCCGCCGCATAAGCGGCGGCCCGCCGGCGCCGGCGACTAGAAATCCGAAGCCGCAGGCGTCACTTCGTATATGGTTTCGCTTATTCCCGCGCCGGTATACGAGCCGACGGGCCGTCCTTTGACCAACAGACGTTCGCCCAAGTCGCGCAGCGGCGGGCCGCCGGTGCCGGGGAACGCGTGGTCGCCGACGTATACCGAGCGGCCGCCGTCCAATTCCCGGCGTATCAACTTTTCGAGGCGGCGCGCCGCCTTTTTACCGTCGCCCCCGTATTTGTTGACGGCCCAATTGGGTGTGCGGGCGTTTGTCAGATGGCCGAAGTAGCGCGCGTGCGGCAGCGGCGGGAACGGCGCCACGTAAACCAGCGCGCCGCGGGGCACGAACGCCGCGAGCGCAACGCCCGCGCGGTAGTCCGCGTTCGCCGCGAGGCGGCCGCGGGGCCGCAGGCCGTTGCGCCAGTTGACGTTCGTTACCCCCAGCCACGCCAACGCCAGCGCCAATAGCGAAATGCCGTACCACCGCCGCCCGCCGCCGGATACGGCGACGGCGACGACGCCGAGAAAGCACGCCGCCGGGAGCAGCCAATAACCCACGTAGGACGGCAGCCACCATAGTATGAAGCCGGCGTACAATAGGAGCGGTATGCCGAGAAGCGTCAACGCCCGGCGTCGCGGGCCGCGCCGGAGCCAAAGCAACAAATTCGCGCCGCAAAAAGCCACGGCGAGCCAGAGGGGCAGGGCGACGCGAAGGAGGCGTACGTCCGCTTTGATAAAAGGCGCCGCGAAATTATCTCCGAAGGCGTCGACGTAAAATGCCCGGGCGAAAGCGGCGGCGCCGGGTACAAAGCTCCCCCGAGATAGGCCCCCCCACTGGTTCATCAACGCGAGCTGAAAGAACCAAGCGGCGTACGCGCGGGGCGTGTCCAACCCCGGGAGCGCCGCCGGCACGGCGTTCGACTTCCTGGGCGACGGCGTGGCCGAGGCGATGTA
>CAZLXP010000172.1:0-3831 GCA_964563535.1 uncultured bacterium
GGGTCGCGGCGCTGAGCGCGACGAGGGCCGCGGCCGTTCCCAACGTATATACTTCCACGCCGGCGGCGTTCTCACAGTAGGCGGCCGCGGTCGCGAGGGCGGCGCCGGCCCAAAGCGACGGCCATCGCCGGGCGCCGACGCCGCGGCACAACGCGAACATAAAGGCTGCGCCCGCGCGGCCCCCCGCGGCGTTCACGACGTGCATCGGCGCCAGCGCGCGGCCGCCGTATCCCAAAAGGCGCGCGCCGGCGTACGCCAGCCAACATATCGGATTGTAGAGGAGATGGTGCGGATGCAACAGCCGTTCCGCCGTCCCGCTCTCGACCGCCTCGGCGTAGAAGAGGGAGTCGAAGCCGTAGAAGACGTTTCGGGCGCTCAGGTATAGCACAAAAGCGGCCAGGCCGAGGGCGACGCCGAGAATCCAATCGGCGCGGGGGCCGGCGTCGCGCGCGGCCCGGAGTACGGCGCCAGGCCGCGGTTTAACCGGGTCCATCTCTTTCACGTTTAATAATTACGATTCTTAACGCGAATATAACACAGCGGCGCCGTCACGCCGATATAAAAAGGCCGCCCCGGCGGGCGGCGCAGTAAGTTTAAACCTACGGAAACTCGTTTTAAAGGGCTAGGATATCTACGTTAAAAACGCCCGGGGGGACCGGGCGTTTATT
Organism: uncultured bacterium; assembly: GCA_964563535.1. GTDB lineage: Bacteria > RBG-13-66-14 > B26-G2 > WVWN01 > WVWN01 > WVWN01. Next base: position 669 of record CAZLXP010000172.1, read on the forward strand.
ACGGTGCAGGTTGTTACCTAAACAAAGCCTTCACGCGGCCGAGGGAGGTGGGCGCTGCGGCGACGTTGACCCACTTGAAGTATTGTATCCAGTGCCACTCGAAATCGGCAACGTAGACGCGGTCGCCCGTGGGGTTTACGGCTAAGTTAAAAGGCGCTTCGAATTGCCCTTTACCTGAACCCCGGGAGCCCCATTTCCCGAGAAAGGACCCCGACGCGTTGAAGTATTGGATTCGGTAATTATTGCTATCGGCTACGTATACGTCGCCATTCGGCGCTACGGCAACGTCCCGAGGTAACGTGAATTGGCCGTCGCCCGTACCGCCGGAGCCCCACTTCCCTAGGAACGACCCGCTTGAGGTGAAATATTGGATGCGATGGTTACCTGTATCGGCTACGTAGACGTCGCCGTTCGACGCTACGGCTACGCCGTTCGGGAGGGCGAATTGGCCGTTGCCGGAACCCATCGTGCCCCACTGCCCAAGGTAGAGGCCCCACCGGTTAAAATATTGGACCCGGTAGAGCGCCAGGTCGGTTACGTAGACCCTATCGCCGTCGGGGGACGCCGCGATGCCGAAGGCCCTTTCGAATTGCCCGTCCCCCGTACCTTGAGAACCCCATATATTATATAACGACCCCGTGAGGTCGAAATGTTGAATCCGGAAGTTATAAGAATCCGCTACGTACACGTGGCCTTTCACCGCAACCGCGACATCATTAGGTTGCTTAAATTGCCCGTAACCCGAGCCCGCCGAGCCCCACTTCCCGAGGAACACCCCCTTCGGGGTAAAATATTGGATACGGCTGTTCGCGAGGTCGTCGACGTATACCTTGCCGCCCGGGCTTATAGATATGCCACTTGGCCTCCGGAATTCGCCGTCGCCGGAACCGGGGTAACCCCATTGCCCTTCGTATACCCATTCGCCGAAAGCATAAACGGTACCTAGCGTAAGAGTCGCAAGCACTATAGTCGTAATCGTTTTCATTTTATAGTAACTCCTTTCCGGGAGCGCTTTTAAGTATACCACCGACCTTTTACGACCTCGCAAGAAAGCGTAATTTAAAGGCCGGCATTATTTTTACGGCCGCCTTACGGCCTAAATAAATGGTACTAGCTTACGGTTCGTTATACAAACGAACCGCTACTTTAAAATCGTAACCACTTACGTTTTCGGCGAAGACGCTACCCACTTACTTATTAATAGTACGCCGAACGACCGCCGAGGTCTAATTCGGAGTCATGAAAAAATCTCGTGGGTAAGGAATACTTGCGTAAGCGAAATCATCGATATACGCGTACGCGGTTTGGTAATCAGGATGCGTAGCCGTGCCTTTTAAGTCGTGGCCCTCGTGAGCTTGCCATCCCGCTTATGTCCGGTAAATCTCGTAATACCCGAATACGTTGGTTACGTCTTGGCCTATAACCTAGGCGCAGGTCTCGCAATCCCAAACTACTTCGGCGTTTACTACCACGTTGTTCGACCCCGCTTCGTAGGTATGGCCCTCAATACCGCGGAATTCTTCCTGGTCCGTGGCTCGTTCATGCGCTCGCGTAGGCGTTATAGTACCGTCCTGGCACGAAATAAAAAACGCCGCTCCCGCCACAACGAGGGCGAAAGCCGCTAGTCGAGCCGCTTTGGTTTAAAAATCGTTGCCTCCTCGTTTGGAAAGTTAACCCCTTAAAACGCCCCTTCTCTTGCGCCCGATATTACGAAAGCGACCCGGCCTTGTCAAGAAAAAAATACCGGCGTAAAAGAAATCGCGGCGCGGCCGGCTCGAGCCGGCCGCTTTTTATTTATATTCGATATGGTTAATAAATACAAAGGGTAATCCAAGAGGAAAAATCGCCAAGCCGGGGAACGTAATGGAACAATAAATAAAAAAAGCCCGGCGTGCGCCGGGCATTTTATAGACGGGGAATTAGCCGCTACCGGAACAGCGCCTTAACGCGGCCGAGGGAAGCGGGGGTTACGGCGACGTTGACCCATTTGAAGTATTGTATCCAGTGGTATTCGTAATCGGCAACGTAAACGCGGTCGCCGGTGGGGTTTACGGCTAGGTTGGAAGGTTGTTCGAATTGGCCTTTGCCTGACCCCCGCGAGCCCCACTTGCCGAGAAAAGACCCCGCGGCGGTGAAGTATTGGATCCGGTAGTTGCCGCTGTCGGCGGCGTAGACGTCGCCGTTGGGCGCTACCGCTACGTCCATAACGGCTCTGAATTGGCCGTCGCCCGTGCCGCCGGAGCCCCATTTGCCGAGAAAGGAGCCGCTCGAGGTGAAGTATTGGATGCGTTGGTAGCCGGTATCGGAGACGTAGACGTTACCGTTCGGCGCTACGGCGACCCCGGTAGGGCTCCCGAATTGGCCGTTACCCGAGCCAAATGTCCCCCACTGGCCGAGGTATAAGCCGTAACGGTTAAAGTATTGTACGCGGTAGGTCGCCATGTCTACGACGTATACCCTATTGCCATCGGGGGATACCGCTACGCCGAAGGCCCTCTCGAATTGGCCTTCGCCCGTACCTTGAGAGCCCCATATGTTATACAACGAGCCGGTGAGGTCGAAATGTTGAATCCGGTAATTGTACGTATCCGCCACGTAGACGTGGCCTTGAATACCTACGGCTACGTCCCAGGCCATATTGAATTGGCCGTAACCGGAGCCCCGCGAGCCCCACTTCCCGAGGAACGCGCCCTTTGGACCAAAATATTGTATCCGGTAGTTAGCTAGGTCGTCTACGTATACCCTGCCCCCCGGGCTTACCGCAATGCCCTTGGGCCTCCGGAATTGGCCGTCGCCCTCGCCGAAGGCGCCCCACTGGCCCTCGTATGCCCAATCGGCGAAGGCGTAAAAAGCCCCTAACGCCAACGCCCCAACCACAATCGTTGTAATTTTATTCATTTTACCTAACCTCCTATGCTATAACCGCTACCCCGGATCATAACGGGCGGGTTTTTTATAATCCCACCAACAAGGCCCGCGCTCGTCTGGTCGCTAATTTTTTCGGCCCGGTTGGGGTCTATATAAGCGCCGGCTAATCGTAGGGCGTTTACTTTCCCAACCAAACCCCGTTTTATTTCGTATAGACGGCGCCTGTTACTTCGACGTCATCAAAAAATCTCGCCAGTAGGCGATACTCTGGTAAGAGAAATCGTCTATGTATGCG
>CAZLXP010000173.1:0-3815 GCA_964563535.1 uncultured bacterium
TCGCCCGGGCGCAGGCGATGCGGGCCGCTGAGACCTGGCGCTATATTCCCGACCTAGCCGCCGGCGTCGGCTATACCCGCATGGACCCGACCGAAATGGCGCCGGAGGAAGCGGCGTGGTCCTTCTCGGCGGAAGTGGGGATACCCATTTTTATGACCGTGGGTCAACGCCGGATGCGGGCGGCCGCGACGGCTGAGGTGGAGGCGATGACCGCGGAGATAGCCGACAAGCGAAACCAGGTGCGCCGCGACGTCGAAAGCTTATATGCGACGATAACGGCGGCGGACCAGCAACTCGTCCTCTACCGCGACGGCCTTTTACCTCAAACCGAGGCGGCGGTCCGGGGCGCCGCGGCCGGTTACGCCGCGGGCAACGTCGACTTCATCATGCTTTTGGAAAATCAGATGACGTGGTATATGACCCAGATGGAATACGTCGAACTCCAGATGAGGAAACACGAGGCCGTCGCGACGCTGGAAGTCGCGATAGGCGAACGGTTATATTAACGCTAAGCTTGAACCGACAACGGTAAGGAGAAAAGAAGATGGCAATGCTCATCCCGGGGAGGGTTATGATCGTAGTCGCCGCCCTCCTGGTCGCCGCCAGCGCCTTCGGGTGCGGCTGCGCCAAAACCGCCCCCGACGATAAAACGAACGAGGCCAAGGAAACGACCGCCGCCAAGAGTTATACCTGCCCCATGCATCCGGAGGTCACGTCGGACGCGCCCGGGGAATGTCCCAAATGCGGTATGGACCTCGTACCTAAAAATGACGAAGGGGCCGGGACGGCTAAGGGCGGTAAATAACCGCGCGGGCGTTCCCGCAAGGAAGTGGTTTTATGGCGAACCATAAAAGAGCCGACATCTTCGCCGCCGCGATCGTCGTCGCGGCCGTAGCGGTCGCCGCCGGGGGGTTCCTCTTGCACCAACACGGCGCGGGCGGGTGGCCTTTCTCCGCCGGCCAGCGCCAGCTCTATACCTGCTCCATGCACCCCTATTACGTATCGGACCGCCCGGGCGAGTGTCCCATTTGCGGTATGACGTTGGTCCCGGTCAAGGAAGAGAGCATGACGACGGCGCACCGCGGCCACGAATCCCGCGTCGCCGGGATGGCGGCGATTGAAATCGACCCCCGCCAGCAACAACTTATCGGCGTCACGATCGTCGCGGTGGAACGGCGGCGCGTCTCGCGTACGGTGCGCGCGGTTGGCGCCGTCGTCCCCGACGAGCGGCGGGTGTATTCCGTCTCCACGAAGGTCGGGGGGTGGATCGAACATCTCTACGTCAACGCCACCGGCCAACCGGTGGCGGCGGGGCAACCGCTGCTGGCCATCTATAGCCCGGAGGTCTACGCGGCGCAGGAGGAATACCGCGTCGCGGACGAGAACGCGCGCGCCCTCGCTTCCAACGCCGCCGACGGCGTCGCCGCCGGCGCGGAAGCCCTCCGCGACGCCGCGGCCCGGCGCCTCGCTTACTGGGACATCGCCCCGAGCGACATCGAGCGCGTCCCGACCGAAAGTTCCTTGCGGAAAACGCTGACGGTACGTTCGCCCGTCGGCGGCTACGTTTTGGAGAAGATGGCCAACGTCGGCACGCGCGCCGAGCCGGGGATGCCGCTCTTCACCGTCGCGGACTTGTCGCGGGTGTGGGTGGAGGCCGAGGTCTACGAAAACGAGCTCCCCTACGTCCGGGTGGGGCAACCCGTCGAGATCACGCTGCCGTATTACCCCGCCGAACCGCTGGCCGGGACGGTTCAATTCATCTACCCCGTGCTCGACCCGATGACGCGCACCGCCAAGGTCCGCATTGACGTTCCCAACGCCGACCTGAAGCTCAAACCGGAGATGTTCGCCGACGTCGCCCTCGAGCAGGACCTGGGCGAACAACTCGTCGTCCCCGAGGGGGCGGTGCTGGACAGCGGCCGCGAGAAGATCGTCTTCGTCGTTCACGGCGAAGGTCATTTCGAGCCGCGGGTCATCACGGTCGCGACGAAGGCCGACGACTACTACGTCGTCGCCTCCGGCCTTCGCGCCGGCGAACGCATTGCCGCCAGCGGCAACTTCCTTATCGACTCCGAAAGCCGCATCAAGGGGGCGGTGGCGGCCATGGGCGGCGCGGGCCACCAACACTAAGGAGCGACGATGGTTCCCCGTTTTATCGGGTGGGCCGCGAACAACAAGTTCCTGGTCGTCTTGGTCGTGGGTTTCGCCGCGGCCTGGGGGATTTGGGCCATCGCCCGCGTACCGCTCGACGCCATCCCGGACCTCTCCGACGTCCAGGTCATCGTCGTCACCGAGTGGCTGGGGCGCAGTCCCAACCTTATCGAGGACCAGGTCACCTACCCGCTCGTGTCGTCGCTCTTGGGCGCGCCGAAGGTCAAAGTCGTGCGCGGTTATTCGGCCTTCGGCATCTCCTTCGTCAACGTTATCTTCCAGGACGGCACCGACCTTTATTGGGCGCGGAGCCGCGTCATGGAGTACCTCGCCCAGGCGCGCGACAAGTTGCCGCCGGGCGTAACGCCCACGCTGGGGCCGGACGCCACCGGCGTGGGGTGGGTTTTCGAATACGCGCTCGTGGACAAGAGCGGCCAAAACGACCTGGCCGCGCTCCGGACGTTCCAGGATTGGCACCTTAAATATTGGCTCCAGTCGGTCCCGGGCGTCGCCGAGGTCGCGTCCCTCGGCGGCTTCGAAAAAACCTATCAGGTCAAGGTGGACCCCAATAAGCTCGCGTTCTACGGCGTCACGCTGATGGACATCGGCGACGCCCTCCGCAAGTCCAACAACGACGTCGGCGGCTCGGTCATCGAGATGGGCGGCAAGGAATACATGGTCCGTGGCCGCGGTTATATCTCGTCTTTGGCCGACGTCGAAAACGTCGCGGTCAAGGCGGGGGAACGGGGCGTCCCGGTCCTGATAAAAAACCTCGGCGTCGTCACTTTCGGGCCGGACATGCGGCGCGGCATCGCGGAGCTGGACGGCGAGGGCGAGGTGGTCGGCGCCATCGTCGTCATGCGCGACGGCGAGAACGCCCTCCGCGTCATCAACCGCGTCAAAGCGAAACTGGAAGAGGTCAAGGCCGCCCTTCCCCCCGGCGTTTCGGTCAAGGTCACGTACGACCGCTCGGAGTTGATCAAAGCCTCCATCTGGACGCTGGCGGAGGCGCTGCTCGAGCAGATGGTCATCGTGAGTTTCGTCTGCCTGATCTTCCTCTACCACTTCCGCAGCGCCCTGGTCCCCATCGTCATCATGCCCCTCTCCGTCGTCATCGCCTTCATCCCCATGTACTACCTCGGCCTGACCTCCAATATCATGTCGCTGGGGGGCATCGTCATCGCCATCGGCGTCATCGTCGACGCCGCGGTCGTGATGGTGGAGAACGCCCACAAGAAAATCGAACGCGACCCGACCGCGAACCGGCGAAAGCTCGTCGTGGACGCGGCCAAGGAATTGGGGATGCCGCTCTTCGCCTCGCTACTCGTGACGACCGTCTCCTTCTTGCCGGTCTTCACGCTGGAGGCCCAGGAGGGACGGCTCTTCAAACCGCTGGCGTTCACCAAGACCTTCGCGGTCCTCTTCGCGGCGCTCCTGTCCGTATCCGTCGTGCCGGTGTTAATGGTGTGGTTCGTCCGCGGGAAAATCCGGCCCGAGGGGGACATCCCGGTCAGCCGCCTCCTCATCCGCGCCTACCGGCCTTTCGTGAACTTCGCCCTCCGGCGCAAATGGTGGGTCGTGGTGGGCGCGGCCATCGCGATGGCCGTTACCGTCCCGGCGTTCCTGGCGATGGGTTCCGAATTCATGCCGCCCCTCTACGAGGG
>CAZLXP010000174.1:0-3809 GCA_964563535.1 uncultured bacterium
ACTTTTGCCGGACAACCCGGCCCACAGCGATTTCTTCTTTTCTTTTTTGGGGGGAAGGTCTACGTCGTCGGCGTAAAGGCGGCGGTAGAGCTTGACGTGGCCCTGGCCCGAGCGCGCCGGCTCGACCACCAGTTTGCCGTCGGGCCCGGGCGTCGCGGCCGCGGCCATTATCCAGACGTGGTACGATTTGCCCGGGTCGACCTCGACGTAGTCGGCCAACATGTCGTGGTAAATTACCCGCTCCGCGCCGTCGGCGGTTATCTCGGCGACGAGGTGGCTCTTATAAACGCGGCTGAAATATTGGTGGCGCTCGAGCCACAGGAGGGTTCGGCCGTCCGTCTCGGCGTGCCACCCTTCGACGCGGACGACGGCGTCCGGTTGGCGCGTCGTAAGGTGCGCTACGCACTCGAAGTGCGGGTCCGTTTTGAAGTCGTACAATTCCTTACCTCCGCCCGAGCGGATGTGAGTTGATTATATGCGGCTGGCGTTCGTCCAATTCTCTCCCAGTTTCGGTAACGTCTCGGAAAATATCTCGCAGGCGTTGAAGCTGGCCGACGGCGTCGAGGCGGAGCTATACGTATTGCCCGAGCTCTTCGCGAGCGGCTATCAATTCCGAAGCCGCGAGGAGCTTATGACGCTGGCCGAGCCGGCGACGGGCGGTGCGACGGTGGGTCGGCTCGCGGCCTGGTGCCGACGCCGCGGCGCGTTCGCGTGTGCCGGCCTGGCGGAGCGCGACGGCGCCGCCGTCTACAACAGCGCCGTCCTTATCGGCCCCGACGGCCTGCGCGGCGTCTACCGCAAGGTCCACCTTTTCCGGCGCGAGAAAGAGTTATTCGACGCCCCCGCGGAAGACGCGTTCAAAGTATACGATATCGGCCCGGCCCGGGTGGGGATGATGATCTGTTTCGACTGGATATTCCCCGAGGTCGCCCGCATCCTCGCGCTGCGCGGCGCCCAGATAATACTTCACCCCGCCAACCTGGTATTGACTCATTGCCCGGCGGCGATGGTCACGCGCTGCCTCGAGAACCGCGTCTTCGCCGTCACCGCCGACCGCACCGGCACCGAAGACCGGTGGGACGAGAAGATGACGTTCATCGGCCACAGCCAAATCGTGAACCCCCGGGGCGAGGTTTTACTCCGCCTCGAGGACGAGGAGGCGGCGGTATCCATCGACATCAACCCGGCGGAAGCCGACGATAAATTCGCGACCCCCCAAAACGACGTCTTCGCCGACCGCCGCGTAGAGCTTTACGGCGAGCTCCTGAAACCGAAATAATTTTAAATAAGGCCGGCGCCGGCCCCCCCGCGGGGGCCTTATTTTTTGCCGCTGCCGCGGACCATCGCGACGAGCTCGTCGCACGCAAGCACGTACGCGAAGCCGTAGGCGAGGTTGAGGAGCGAGCCGCGGTGGAACTCGAGGGTGGGCGCCGCGGTGGCGTCGGCGACGAAGAAGACGCGGAAATCGCGCATGAACGCGTCGCGCGCCGTGGTCTCGCAGCAGAGGTTGGCCATTACGCCGGTTATCGCGACGTCCCGGATGCGCGCCTGGCGCAGTCTTTGCTCGAGGTCCGTCGCGACGAAGGCGCTATACCTTATTTTGGGTATCACGACGTCGCCGGGTTGCGGCGCCAGGCCGTCGAATACCGCGGCCTCCCACGTCCCCTCCATGGGGGACGAGCCCTCCCACCAGGTCGCCATCATGCCCGAGTTGCCGCCCGCCGGGTCCTCGGCGTGGCGGGTATAGAAGACCGGGCGCCCCGCGGCGCGGAAGGCGCGCGCGGCCGCGGCGACGTTATCGACTATCGCGGCGCCGGCGGGCAGGTAATGCGGGCCGTCGGGGTGGATGAAGGCGTTCTGCATGTCGACGACGAGCAGGGCCGCGGCCGGGACGTTAAGCGTCATCTCGTGAACGTTGTAGGCGGCGAGGTCATCGAGGAGCCGCGGCGCCTCCGCGACGGGGTCGTAATTATTTTTTTTATTCATGGTTTATTTTGATACCTAATCCCTTTGATGCGCGGAGATAAGTATCCCAAGCGTATATTTGCATATTCGTTAAAAATATACTCTCCGTTTCGAAAGATTGCGTGGCGTCGGGCGCCGCTAGGAGTAAATAAGCCGAAGGGTGAACGTATTTGGAGTATAATTTATAGAACGCTTTATATTCCCTTAATAACCCGACCTCCTTTGCCATAGAACTTAAGTTCCTGGGTAACCTGCCTCTTTCGATCGTAGGTTGGATTAATTTTTTTAAGTCCTCTATCCTTGACTTGGTTGAAAAGACCATCTCGTCCGTTGGGTTTTCGCTTATTTCTAAAATACCTTCTAATACCTCTATTTGGTCGGAAGCTAATTGGTTCCTAAATTTCAGTACGTTATCTTCGTTCTTTAAGGCGTACCTAAGTACGACGTTTAATTCGAAAAGGTTCCTACTAATCCAGGCTAATAATTCCTTAGGGGTTTGTTTATTGTAAAAAAATCCGAAACGCTCTACTTCCGCCGAAGATTGGGCTACGATACTGTGTATAATGACGTTCCTTTCCGTGGGAACTAGATTTTTCCGAATGAGGGAACATAGCCTATTAAGGTCTTTCCCTAGTCGTTCTAAAATCTCTTTAACTTCTTCCCGTGTTTCGAATTTAATATTCTCCGGTATATTATTCATATGCTCCCTTCCGGTTAAGGGGGTGAGATCCGGTTTATTCCTTTTTTTTACCGGGGCTATCTGATATTGGCCATCAATCGGTACCTTCCATATCGGGGATAAGCTCGCCCGGCTCGAGGTGGCCGCCCTCCGTTTTTTTTGGCTCGGGGGGTTCGGCCGCCAGCGCGGCCTTGTAACCGCGTTCTACCTCCTGCAGCGCTTTCTCCTCTTCTGCCGGCGCGCGGTACGTAAAGGCCACCTTGGTCCATTGGAGCGGGTCGGCCACCCACTTGAAAACGCGCATCTCCCAGTGGACGTGCGAGCCGGTGGCCAGGCCGCTCGAGCCCATATAGCCGATGACCTGACCCTTCTCGACCGCTTGGCCCGGGTCGACGGCGACGGCGGAGAGGTGGTTGTAGATCGTAAAGACGCCGCGGCCGTGGTCGATTATGACGGCGTTGCCGCGCACGATAAGCCCTTCGGCCAGCATGACCTCGCCGCGGTTGGCGGCGCGCACCGGCGTCCCTTCGTCGTTGGCGATGTCGACGCCGAGGTGGCGCTCCTCGCCGCCGGTGCTGAAGGTGCGGTAGGTGCCGAAGGGGGAGGTAATGCGGCCCTTCGCCGGCATCGCGAAGGTGCCGGCCCACAGTTGTTCGTCGCGGCGCCGCGTCACGATGCTCTGAACCTTACGGTACTCGAGCATCTTCTTCTCCTCGAGCGCCGGGTCGAAGATCTTCTTTTTTTCGGCGGCGGCGATTACGATTTTCTCCTTGATATAGCCGCCGTCGGCGACGGTAATTGTTCCCTTGAGCTCGACGGGCTGGTCGTAGGCGTCGAAGCCGCTGACGACGACCGGGTATTCGCCGGGGGGGCAAGAGGTCCGGACGCCGACGATGCTCGCGAAGCCCTCCGCGGTCTTATAAAACGGGAACTTCTGTTCCCACAGCTCGCCCTCGAGGTCGTAGAACTTTTTATTGGCGTTGAGCTTTACGACCAGTATGCGGCCCTGGTCGACGCGGGCGGGGTCGAAGGCGAGCTCGACTACGGTGGCATGGTTTTCGACGTAAAAGGTCGCCTCGGCGCCGGCGCGGTTGCCGCGCGCGTCCGCGGCGGCGACGCCGAGCTGGTGGCGGCCGTCCGTCAACCGCCCGGTGTCGAGCTTGAA
>CAZLXP010000175.1:0-3736 GCA_964563535.1 uncultured bacterium
GGGGCGCTGGTCGCGTTGGGCGCGCTGGCCCGGCCCAACTATCTGGTCCTGCTACTGCCGGTGGGGCTGGCGATATGGTTTTCGGTGGCGGGCGCGTCGCGGCCGGCGCGGTTGAAATTCCTCGGCGCGCTGGTCGCGGCGGCGGCGCTGGTCGTCGCGCCTTGTACAATACGCAACTACGTCGTAGGCCGCGACGTCGTCCTCATCTCCTCCAACGGCGGCGTCAACCTCTTCATCGGCAACAACCCGCAGGCCAACGGGACGTTCAAGGCGCCCGGGCCGTGGCCCGCGCACCTCGAGGCATCGTCCACCGCGTACGCCGAGGAGAAGCTGGGCCGCCCGCTCAAACCGTCCGAGGTCTCGGCCTTCTTCACGCGCGAGGTGGTCAAGTATATATTAACCCGGCCCGGCGACTATTTGACCAAAGTGGGCCGGCGCCTCCGCCTCCTCGCGAGCGCCTACGAAATTCCGAACCACATGGACTTCAACTTCTTCCGGCCCCGGAACGGCGTGCTAAAAATCCTCCCCTTCACGTGGGGCATAATATTCCCGTGGGCGCTGGCCGGCGCGGTACTCGCGGCGCCCCGGCGCAAGTCCTGGCCGACGCTGGCCTTGGTGGCGGTATACCTGGGCTCGCTCGGGACACTGTTCTTCGTCACCGGCCGCTACCGGTTCCCGGCCTTCGCGCTTTTGGCGGTCTTCGCCGGCGCGGCGGTCGTGAGCCTCGTCGAGGCGGCGCGGAGCCGGACGAGGTGGAAGCTCGCCGTCGGCGCGGCGGTCCTGGTGGGCGGCTACGCCGCGGCCTATTGGCCGCCGCCTCCCAACGTGACCGTCTCGGCGGCGTACTCCTACCATCACCTCGGCGGCGCATACGCGTCCCGCGGCGACGACCGCGCCGCGGCCCGGGCATACGAGAAGGCCGTGGCGCTCGCGCCGGAGGACGCCTTCTCGTGGAACAACCTCGGCCTGGCGTATATTAGATTGGACAACGTGCCGGCGGCGGAACGGGCGCTGAGCCGGGCGTTGAAGCTCGCGCCCGACAACCCGGATACGATGAACAGCTACGGCACGTTGCTTTTGTACCAGGGGCGCTTCCGCGAGGCGGAGCGCTACGTCGGCGCGGCGTTGGCGCGGGACCCGGACAACGTCGCGGCGCTGGTTAACTACGGCATCATCCTTTTGGCTCGGCGCGACGCGGACGGCGCGCTGCGAACGCTCGAGCGGGCTGCCGCGTTGAACCCGCGCTACGCCAACGCGTACTTCAATATGGGGCTGGTGCACGAGGCGCGCGGCGACTACGGCGCTGCGGCCGCGGCCTACCGCCGGGGGTTAAAAGTCGAGCCGAATAACGCGGAGGCCCGCCGTTGCCTTGCGGCCCTGGGGCCGTAGTTATACGCTCGCCGCGTCGGTATCCGCCGGTTCAAACCGGCGGCTAGAGCTTTCGCGGGTGACGACCGGCCGCTCAAGCGGCCGGTTTCAGCTTATGCAGACGGGCCGGGAAAAATAAAAAAGCCGGCCTTTAAGGCCGGCTTCTTTTCGGCGTAATCCGCTTAGCGGTAGAGCGCCTTCACCTTGCCGAAGGACGTGGGGGCAATTGCCGAGAGGGTATAATCCACCGTGATTTTCGGATGCGCGTACGTGGCGTGGTCGCTCGAGCAGAAATAAGGCCACGAGCCGCCTTCCTCGTTGTCACGTTTGAGGATGAACCCGTAGTTAGGGTACGTCCCTGCTACCCACTCCGCTACAAGGGTTTTGACGTCCCACTGGTAAGTGCCCGAGCTAGGAACGAGTACCTTCGCATACGCGGTGGCGTAGTGCGCCGGTTGGTTGTCCCACGTTACCACCATCTCCTCCCAGGCCGCGGTAACGCGGTAAATGCCGAAGTAATCGTTCGGGCTGTTGGCCCAACTATAAAGCTCGATGACCGCCGAATTAACCGTCGAACCTTTGGGTATCGCACTCAGGCCCTCGAAATCGACGATGCCGCGGACGGCCCTGGCGGAACCGTAGTTTACCATTAGCTGAGCGTAGGTTCCGTAGTTAGTGGTACCACTGGCCCGGTTCAACATCGCGTCTTTACCCTCGGAACCTGGTTGCAGGACCAGCTGTACAGCTAAAACGGTGCCCGCCGTTAAAACTAACGCGAGAAAAATCGCTAAACCTTTCATCATACTACCTCCTTATGTTAATAACGGTTATTTTTTTCACTACTAAATCTAATATGAAAATACGCTGAAGTCAAGCGTAAAAAATAACCTGGGTGCGGCGACAAGGGACATGGTATCCATCATCTTCGGGGTCGACGAGGTCGAGTATGATGGCGGCGGGGCGAAGGGGCGCTTCCGCGAGGGGGAACGGTTCGTCGGCGCCGCGGCCATAACGGGCGCCCCGCCTTAAACTTTGAATCGCGAAAGAATAAAAAAGCCGGCCTGTAAGGCCGGCTTCTTTCCGGAGTAATCCGCTTAGCGGTAAAGCGCCTTGACGCGGCCCAGGCTGGCGGGGGCGATGCTGGAATAATTAGTGTTCACCGTGCACTCGATGGCCCAGTCAGTCGTAGTCCAAAGGGCCCAAGATGTATCGGTCGCGGACCAATAATGGTACCCTTGGTAAGTCCCGGGGATTCCCGCGCCGCGGAAGGAGGAACCCAGCGGGCCCATCGACGGGTTGTTGGTGCTGAGGAAGAAATTGTACGAGCCGATGACGATGCCGGCGGTGCTGAGGTCAACGTCGGTCCAAGTAGGCCAACTTTTGGTCGTAACCGGGAACGTCGCGATTAACGAGCCGGGCGTATCCCCGGTAGTGGTCCACACTTTAACTTGGACGTCTACGCTGGCCGAGCTAAAACCGAAATAGGCCGTCTTAAGGAAAACCGGGTATTGGCCGGAACCCGGTTTGAAGACGGTCCCCGGGTGGTACGAGCCGCCGAAAGAAGTGGTAGCGTTGTAGTTCCCGTTGGAATACCGCCAACGTTCCTCCGCGGCCAACGAAAGGCTCGCGAGGTAAAAGGCCAAGGCCAAGGCGATTACTAAATACTTCATCTCTTACACCTCCTCTTTGGGAGTAATTTAACATCATTAAAATCCGAAATCAAGATAAATATTTATATAGTGTGATACCCCTTAAAAAGACGCCCCGCTCCGCGCATCGGCCTGAACCCGCGGGCGACGCGGAAAAAACCTTGTGATTTCGATAACGATATCTTATATTGAAACCTAAAAACTCGCCCCAAACACAACCAGGTTACGAGCTATGGTTAAAAAATATCTACTTACGCCCGGGCCGACGCCCGTCCCGGCGGCTGTAGCGTGCGCGCAGGCCGCGGATATGGTATCGCACCGCGGCCGCGAGTTCCACGAGCTCTTCCAGTACGTCTCGACGACGCTGCGCGACGTCGTGGGGACCAACCAGGAGGTCTTCCTCCTGACCGGTTCCGGGACGGCGGCGATGGAGGCGGCGGTCGCGAACCTGATGTCGCCGGGGGAGAAGGCGCTCGTCGTGCGCAGCGGCCACTTCGGCAACCGGTGGGCCGATATCCTCAAAGAGTACGGCGTCATGGTGCGGGGCATAGACGTGGAGTGGGGCCGCGCCGTCAACCCCAAGCTCGTCGCCGAGAGGTTGGCGGAGGACGGCGGGAACGAAATACGGGCCGTCTTCACCACCTTCGTCGACACCTCCACCGGCGTCGTCCAGGACGTGGAGGAGATGGGCCGCATCGTCGCGACCTCGAACGCGTTGC
>CAZLXP010000176.1:0-3731 GCA_964563535.1 uncultured bacterium
GACCTGGTACGTGTCGTCGTACGTCGCGCCCGGACGAGCGAGCTTCTTGCGCGGCAGCTCGAGGCTGCTCCAGAAGTAATTCGGGCCCTTGACCTTCGGCTCGTCCAGCTTATAGTTGCAGCCGCCGCCAGGGCCGGCTTGTTGGAAACCTTTCTTCAAGAACCTGGGGAGGAGCAGGTCCTTAACGTGCTTGTTCTTATACCAGGTTTCGGTGTCGGGGTCCTTCACCTCGTCGCCGTCCTCCCATGCCCCGGGGGCGGATACGAACGTAAGCTTGAGCTTGTCCCAGGGGTAGGCGTCTATCCCCTCGGGCAGGTTCTCGAGGCGGCCGTACCATACGAGCTGGTTCTCCCATTTGCGAAAGATAAGGTACGTGAAGACCTTTATCGACAGCCGCTTGGACTCGGCGAGGCCCTCCAAAAAATCGACCAGCTCGTCGGTGCGCGTCAGCTCGAGCGAGACGTGGTCGATGGTCGAGACCGAGTATTTGTCGCTTTCGAGCTGGGCCTTCACCGCCGGGAGGTTGTAGGCCTCGTCGTCGGGGACGTACGTGCGCTTGGTGTCGCTGCGGCGCAGCACGACCTCCCACGCCGGCTTGACGTAACCCTGGCGCTCCAAATACCCCGGCGGCCTATACGGAAACGATATCGTGTTCATGCTTCCCCTCGCGAGCTCGTGTGCATATTGATAACAGACGCGGCCCCATAATCAACATGCCAAAAAGCGCTTTTGGCGCCCAAAGGCGGTCAAACCGGCTCGCGGCGGTTTCTCGCCGAACCCCCGCCGCCGGCCCGGATGGATTATTTGACGCCGCCTTGAGCGCGTGTTAATATCGCCCCGCCGTCAGCTTTCAAAGGAGGCGCGATGGACGTCCCCGTCTACCAGGTGGACGCCTTTACCGACAGGCCGTTCGCCGGTAACCCGGCGGCGGTATGCTCGCTCGCGGGCCCGGCCGACGAGGTGTGGATGCAAAACGTAGGCCGCGAGATGAACCTCTCCGAGACCGCCTTCCTCTACCGCGCCGGCGACGGCTTCAACCTGCGTTGGTTCACGCCGGCGGCGGAGGTGGAGCTGTGCGGCCACGCGACCCTCGCCTCCGCCCACGTCCTATTTACGGAGGGCTACCTCGCGGCCGGCGACGCGGCCCGCTTCCACACCAAGAGCGGCCTGTTGACCGCGACCCGCGCCGGCGAGTGGGTGGAGCTGGACTTCCCGGCGCTGCCGGTCAAGGCGGCCGAGGCGCCCCCCGGCCTGGTGGAGGCGCTGGGCCTCGAGCCGCAATACGTAGGCTCGAGCCGCTTCGACTACCTCGTCGAGGCCGGCTCTGAGGAAATCGTGAGGGCCCTGAAGCCCGACATCGCGCGGTTGAGAGCGACCGAGGTGCGGGGGACCATCGTGACGGCGCGCGCCGCCGGCGCCGAGTTCGACTTCGTCTCGCGGTTCTTCGCGCCCGGGGTCGGCATCGACGAGGACCCCGTCACCGGCTCGGCGCACTGCGTGCTGGGCCCCTATTGGGGCGCGAAGCTCGGCAAGGAAGAGATGGTGGCGTACCAGGCGTCCGCCCGCGGCGGCGTCGTGAAGGTCCGGCTCGCCGGCGAGCGGGTGAAGTTGGGCGGCCAGGCCTTGACGGTCCTCCGCGGGAAGTTGGCGGCGTGAACGTAAGCGCATTGGCGGAAAAAAGTAGCGCTGGCAGGTTTGTTTTGTGGGGCTAGCAAGCTAAGAGCCGCGCCCAAACCGCATAAGATATATCTTACGGCGGCGGGTTGCCGGCGTTCGCGCTAGCGCATGCAGGTCCGGCCTTCAGGTCCCGACGCGCCGACAATCGTCGGAGGGAATAACGAAACCGACCCTTTACGCAACGCTTTTGGCCGCGGCGTTATGGGCGCCCTGGGCCGCCGCAGCTACGGAGGCCAGCGCCGCGCCCCCAAGCGAGCCGCCGGCGCCACGCGCGGAACAAGGCCCCGCGGCCGACCTGGCCGGCATGCGCCTTTGCCCGTCGTGCGGACGGGTCAACCCGCCCCAAGCGGATTTATGTGTGTACTGCGCCGCCGCCCTTACCAAGCCGGCGGCGCCGCCGTGGACGCGTACGCCGCCCACCGCCTCGCTCGAAATACCAATTGTGGCGCCGGGGTGGCTCTTCGGCGGCATAGGCGCCACCTACGACGGCCGCACGTGGAGCGACGAGCTGCTCCCGCAGTTACTTTATATTTTCCCCCTCGGCTTGTTCAACGACTTCCACGTCTATTTACGCCAGGCCGAGACGCGGCCTTATATTTCCCTATACGCCGGCGGCTACGACATACCGGAGATGGACGGAGGCGGCGCCGACCAATTCTTCTGGGCCGCGGGGGGAACGGCCGGCCTCCGGTATAATTACGACGAGTGCGGCTCGTACGTCTTCGCCGGCGGGGGCTTGGGCTACCGCCGTCGCGGCGGCGAATCGTACGACAAGCGCGACGGGGCGGTGCTGATCTTTCGGGCGCGCTTCACCCATTTTTTCTATAAATACTTGGGCGTAACGGGTTCTATCCAAGGATGGAACTTAGACGTCTTAGGTTCGGCCGGCGTAGCTTTGGCGCTTTAACGTTGCGCCGCGGCGGCGACGGCCAAATACGCAGTACGCTTGCGCGCGTATCTCTCGCGGCCGCGGCGCTGCTTGCGGCGTGGCCGGCGGCGGCGCAGGACGTAACCGGTTACGCCCTATGCCCGGAATGCAATACCCTCAATCCGCCGGACGCGGAACGTTGTATGCGCTGCGGCGCGCGTTTAAAACCGGAGGAGGAACCGCCTCCCCGCGTCGCGACGTTCGCGTTGGCGCCCCTTATTTGTTACACCTTCCATCTGCCCGGGCCGGGCTTTTCGTGCCTAGGCCGCGCCGGCCGTTGGAGTCACGCGTTAAGTTACCAATACTTCCCCGTCACCGCCCCCAACCCTCCGCCGGGCAGTTATTGGAGCACCGAAGACGATTTCCACTACCTTACGGCGTCATCGAAATTCTCAATCGGCGGCCGCAAGAAAGTCACCCCGTTCGCGGGTTTAGGCCTGGACGGTTTTTACCAACACGTAGCGTCCAACCACTACGGCCAATACGGCGTCTACGAACACGAGTTCACCGTAGGCGCGACGGCCCTCGCCGGCATTAACTTAATTTATACCGCCAAGGGCTCCAACGTGGAATTGGGGGTTTCGTTGGGGCCGTACGCGTGGTGGGAGGGCGGCCCGGGGGTGGGGGATAAAACGTACTTCGCCGCCGCGTCTTTCAACGCGACGAACGTAACGTACTACGCCGCCCACGCCGGCGTATGGGGCGAGCTGGTAGGCCGCGGGCAAATATTCGGCCGCCGGCAAAACGGCGTCGTCGTAGGCGCGGGCCCGGCGTTCGCGTGGTAGGACGACGCCCCCCTACCCGTCCGTACGTCATCCTTGCGCATCAGGCACAAAAAAACCGGAGACCTTAGCCTCCGGCTATGATGAGAAGGGTGGCCTGGACAGCTACCCCTCGAGTTGGGCTAAGCGCGCCTCGCCGGCTCGCGCCCGATAAGCCGTCTGGATGTCGGCGTCGACGCCCGGGGCCACGCTCACTTCGACGTTGACGTTGGGAGCGGCGACGCTGACGTTGGGGGCTAAGCCGAAGTCCCCCGGGCCGAAGCCGTAGCCCGGCCGGCCGCCCGTCAATAGCGCCCGCATCCGCTCCTGCGTCACGACGAACTCCGGCTCGCGCTCGCCCACCA
>CAZLXP010000177.1:0-3697 GCA_964563535.1 uncultured bacterium
CGTCGCGGTTGCGGTACGTGCGGTTGACGGCCAGGCGCACGTCGGTTACGATCCCGCCCGTCGGAAGGTCGCGCGAGTCCGGGTCGGCGGTGAGGTTCCCCAAAAGAAATACGCGATTGTAGTTGGCCACGGCTCCTCCGTTTCTTAAAATAACGGCCCCATCATATTCTGTTACGAGCGGCGTGTCAAGAAAATTATCGGCCCGGCGGCGGGTTGAGTTTGAAAAAATCTCCGGTTTTTGGTAAATTAACGGCGGACCTCGAGTTAGGACGGTGGAGATGAAGACGCTGGCGATAATCAACGGGAACGTGTACGGGGCCCCGGACGCGGCGCCGACGACGGCGAACGTCATAATCCGAGACGGGAAGATAAGCGCGGTGAGCCCGGCCGCCAAGGTTCCGCGCGGCGCGGAGGTCGTCGACGCCCGGGGCGCGATAGTTACGCCGGGTTTAATCGACGCCCATACCCACGTCGGCAATTACGGCGAGGGAACGGGCCCGCCCGGGTTCGACGCCAACGAGGCCGCGGAAGCGGCGACTCCTCACGTGCGCGCGCTCGACGGTGTCGACCCCGGCGACCTCGGCTTCGAGGACGCGCGCCGCGCCGGCATCACGACGGTATGCGTGCTGCCGGGAAGCGCCAACGTCATAGGCGGCACCGGCGTCGTGTTGAAGACCGCCGGCACCGTCGTCGATAACATGGTGGTCGCGGCCGACGCCGGCATGAAGGTCGCCTTCGGCGAGAATCCGAAGTTCTCGCACCCGGACAAACAGCGGATGCCGATTACGCGCATGGGGACCGCCGCGGTACTCCGGGAAACGTTGACGCGGGCCCGCGAGTACCGGCGGAAGCGCCGACTGCCGCCGGGTAAAAGGCCGGACTTCGACCTCCGCATGGAACCGTTGGTTAAAGTCCTGGCGGGCGAGATGCCGTTGCGGGCCCACGCCCACCGCGCCGACGACATCGCCACCGCGGTGCGGATAGCCCGGGAGTTCAAATGCCGGCTGGTGGCGGACCATTGTACGGAGGGATATCTCATCGCCGATTACCTGGCTCAAAACGGCGTGCCGTGCGTAGTTGGGCCTTCGCTCATCGGCCGCTTCAAGCAGGAGCTTCGGCAGCGTTCGTACGCCGCGGCGGGGATTTTGGAGAAGGCCGGGTGCGCCGTGGCCTTGACTACCGACCACCCGTTTCTGCCGATAGAAACGTTGACCACGTCGGCGGCCACGGCGGTGCGCGAGGGTATGACGGCGGCCGGCGCCTTTCGCGCGATCACTCACGGCGCCGCGCAAATCCTCGGCCTCGGCCGGCGGTTGGGCAAACTGGCGCCGGGTTACGATGGCGACGTCGTCGTCTGGAGCGGCCACCCGCTGGACGCGCAGGCGAAAGTGGTGGCCACGGTGGTCGAGGGGGAGGTGGTATACCGCTCGTAGCGGCGACTTATGGAAGCGGTCGTACTTTGCGACGTTAAATTCGGCGCCGGACCGATTCAGGCCGCGATCGATTATTTGATAGTCGAGAAGCGGTACCGCATCGTGGGGGCGGCGTTAATAGCGAAAAAAGTCCCCGAGGGTTTTTCGTTGGACGTCCCGTACGTGGCGGAGGCGAAGGCCGCGGCCGCGGTGCGGCGCGCCGCCGCCGAGTTTGCCCCGCAAGCGGTGGTGGACGTTACGGAGGCGGGCCTGGCGGAACGCTTCTCGTGGGCGAACGAGGCGCTGCAGCTGGGGCTCGAGGTCCACGGCGCCGATTTCCGGATGTGGCCGCCGGTTTTCAAAACGGGCGCGGTTCCCACGGTGACGTTCGTGGGCGCGGGCGCCGCGGTGGGGAAGACGGCCGCCATTATATATTTTTTGGAACAGTTAAAGGGCAAGTATAAGGCCGCGGCGGTAGTCTTGGACCTCGGCGGCCCTCCTTATGCGGAAATCGTCGAACCGGTAGAACCGGCGTCGGCTTCGGCCCGGCTGCTTTCGTACCGCCGCGACGGTCGGGAGGTGGGCGGCGACCACTACCTCATCGCCGCCGCGGCCGGGATCCCCGCGGTCGGCTGTTCCTTTGCCGGGACCGGGTTGACAGGCGTGCCGTTGAGTTCGCTTCTGGGCGACGCTTTCGTGTTCGCCGCGGAAGCCGGCGGCGAGCTAATGGTAGTCGAGGGGTCGGGGGGAGCGATGCCGCCCGCCGCCGGCGCCGTATGCTTCCTCGTCAACGTGCGCACGGGGCTGGACGTGCTCAGGAGTTTCCCCTTCGCCTTCCAGTTAAGGAAGGCCACGGTGGTCGTGGCGACCGGTTTTGCCGTTCATCCGGAGCCGAAAGCCTTAGACGCGCTGCGGGCCGAGGTGAAGGCGGCCAACGAGCGGGCGGCGTTCTGTTACGGGAGGTTAGTCGCGGCGGCCGTGGGTGAACCCCGGTTTGGGGACGCGCTGGCCGTAACGGCCCGCCCGGAAGGGGAGCGCGAGGAGCTGGCCGGCTATTGGGGTCGAAAAATAAAAGGTAAGGTTTGGCACGTGATAGGCGCCGAGGAGTTTCCGCCCGGCGCGGCGCTGGCGAAGTCCTTACGGGGAGGGGCGGGCGACGTCGGCATACTTTTGGATATGGCCGCGTCGAATTTGGGTGAATGGTTGGCGTGGGCCGACTCGTGGGACGCGCCCGTCGCGCTTACGTATGAGGTCTTGGAGCCGAGGGAGCCGGTATTCGAACCGCTTTTAAAGAGCGCGCGCAAAGCGGTCGGCTAGCGCCCCGGCGGCGGTCGACGGTGGCCCCCTTTTATATTTGGCGCGAAGACGAAATCGGGTATAATTAAGCTGAGCTATGGGCGCTCCTTCAAAAAAATATTTCGCCGCCGGTGGCGCGAGGTGGTTGCGTTGGGGTGCGGCGGCCCTGGCGGTAGTCGCGACCGCGGCGACGAGCTCCAAACTGGAAAAAATCAGGGAGGATATCAGGCGGCACGAGGCGGACCTGAAGCGGGTGGAGGCCGAAGTCAGTTTATCGGCGGAGTCGATACACGAGTTCGACGTCCGGCTCGAGGACATCGATAAAACTATGGCCGAGCTCTCGACCGAAATAGTCGAGACGTCGGGCCGGATGGCGGGGGTGCAGGCCGACCTGGGAGAGGCGGAGCTGGAGCTGGGGGCGCGCGAGGCCCAGCTCGCCCGGCATCTGCGGCTCGTTTATAAAATGGGTCGATACCCGATGGTAAGGTTGTTGGTGGGCGCGGCCGAAATGGGGGACTTCGTCCGGCGGGTGCAGTTTACGATGGCTTTGGCGAGGGAGGACCGCCGCCTCGCCCGGGCGGCGGCGCGCAAGCGAGAGGAGATCCGGCGCGACCGCGACGCGTTGGGGCGGGAGCTCGATTACCTGAAGTTGCTCCAACAGTTGAAGTTGAAAGAGTTGCGCCTGGCGCGCCAAAGGCGGGAACGGAAGAGGGAGTTGTTGGGGCGGGCCAAGTCGCAACGCGACGTCCTCAAAAAACGGCTGCAGACGTTAAAGAAGGAAAAGGCCGAACTCGAGTCGCTGGTGAGGTCGAAAACGGGCCGGGGTAAGGCCGCGCCCTCGCGGGGCAAACCGCGCGGGCCCGAGCTGCTCGCCCGCCACGGCAAAATAATCGCGCCGGCGCAAGGGCGCCTGGTTCGGCGGTTCGGCCGCGTTAAAGACGACCGTTACGGGACTTTTACCCAGAACGACGGCATAGACATCGAGGCGC
>CAZLXP010000178.1:0-3661 GCA_964563535.1 uncultured bacterium
CCCTTGTGACATTCTTATTTGGGAATTATGTGACATTTTTATGTGGTAATAACAGGGGGGCGGCGGGCCCCGGTTAAAATAAATTGGCAATCGGCGCCAAATTACGCTATTATTATGGAGTCACCGATGAACGGGAGGTTGCAGCCATGAAGGGGTTAACGTTTATCGCGGGTATCGCGATTGCCGTCGCGGTGGCGGCGGCCGGGGCCTACGAACCGGAATGGTTTAAAATGACGGTGGACGATAACGGCCCGGTAGGCATGATGTGCCAAATCGCCCTAGACGCGGCCGAACGGCCTCATATAGTGTATTACGACGGGGGTCGCGCGGGGCAGCCGGAATCCGGGGGTTTGAAATACGCGTACTACAACGGCGCCGGATGGCGGATAACTAAGGTGGAAACGGGAGACCTGGGCCAGTATTGCGACATAGCGATCGACTCGTCGGGCCACCCCCACATATCATATAACCGCTGTTTCGACTGGGAGACTTGCCGCGGCCAACTTAAGTACGCGTATTACGACGGCTCGAGCTGGCATATTGAGGTCGTGGACGACAGCGGCTACGCCGGCTTGCATACGTCCATCGCCCTCGACTCGCGCGACCGCCCCCACATTTCACACCGAGAACACTCGTCCGCGTGGGTGGGCAACCTCAAACATTCTTACTACGACGGCTCGAGCTGGCATATTGAGGTCGTGGACGACAGCGGCTACGCCGGCTTGCATACGTCCATCGCCCTCGACTCGCGCGACCGCCCCCACATTTCACACCGAGAACACTCGTCCGCGTGGGTGGGCAACCTCAAACATTCTTACTACGACGGCTCGAGTTGGCACACGGAGGTCATAGACGGCGGCGCGGACCTCGGGTATGATTCGTCGATAGCGCTCGACGCCGCCGACCATCCCCACATCTCCTATCACTATTATGATGTTAATACCAGCGATAGTCGTTTGAAATACGCCTATTACGACGGCTCGAGTTGGCACGTCGAAACGGTAGACGACTCGAGGTGGACCGGCCACAGTACTTCCCTTGCTCTCGATTCGGCCGGCCGCCCGCACATCTCTTACCAGGAAGATGTTACGACGTGCCTGAAATACGCTTGGTTCGACGGCTCGAGGTGGCGTATTGCCGTAGTCGACGCCAACGACGTGAACCACTTAACTTCCCTAGCCCTTGACGCGGCGGGCCGGCCGCATATATCTTATTGCGCGCAGTGGGGGACCGGCGGCCCGCACTCGACCAGCGAACTAAGATACGCGTATTTCGACGGCGCTGCGTGGCATAAAGAAGTTATCGAAGCGAGCCGCGAGGACGAAGCCGTTGGAATTTGGAACTCCCTCGCCCTCGACGCGGCCGGCGCCCCCCACGTAGCTTACGAACGGCGCCCCGGAGAAAGTATCATATCGCTCAATTATGCCCAGCGGGTCGGTAACTACCTTAACTACTTCACCGCTACGCCGAAAGGCTACGACGCCCTGGCTTTAAAATGGTCGGTTAAGGCCCCGCTGGGTGAACAAATAGAGGGGTTTAATCTCCTTCGCCGCGAGAAGGGCGAGGAGCAGTGGTTAAAAATAACCGATACCCCCATGCCCGGCGGCGCCTCGGGCTCGTACGCCGACCGCGGCCTGGCGTGTCTTAGGTGTTACGAATATCGGTTGGAGGGTATCGCGGAGGGAAGGCCGCGGCAACTCGGCGTGACGGAAGGTACGACTACGGCGCCCCGGGCGTATGTCCTTTATAACCCTCGGCCCAATCCCTCCTCGAGCAGCGCCGTTATCGCCTTCGAGCTTATGGACCGCGCGGACGTGGAGCTAACGGTATACGACCTAAGCGGCCGTAAGGTCGCGACGCTCGCTGTAGGGTGGCTGCCTCCCGGCGCGCACGAATGCGCGTGCGACATCTCCACCTTGCCGCCCGGCGTCTACGTCTACCGGCTGACGGCGGGCGATTGGACCGGCGCGAAGAAGATGGTGGTGGTGAGGTAGGGCCGTCGGCCGAAACCGGCCCTTTCAAGGGCCGGTCTCTCAGCGGCGAGGCGTGAGCCGCCGGCGCCCGCCGTTTGAAACCGGCGGTTAATGGCCGGCGGTATGGGAGACACGGTACCCCGGCCCGCTAAAGCGGGCCGCTTACGCTCCGCCGTTCAGGACCGTCCGTTAAAACGGACGGTATAGTATTATAACGCGCGCGGCGTGAGCCGCCGGTCGAAACCGGCCCTTTTAAGGGCCGGTAATTCACTCGCTGAGCGTAGGCCGTCGGCCGAAACCGGCCCTTTTAAGGGCCGGTAATTCACTCGCGCGGCGTAGGCCGTCGGCTTCAGCCGGCGGCGCCCTCGTCGCCGTGGTGTTCGTCCTGGCGCGATACGTAACTCAAGACCTGTTTGACGTTCTTCAAACCCAAGCTCTCGACGTAGTAACCCTCGCTCCACAGGCTTGGCGCGGCTTCCCGTAACCGGGGGAATTTTTCTCGCAGTAAACGGGCCGTCGTCCCCTTGAAATACCGAATGGCGTCGCTCACGCGGTCCGAGGGCGTTAGCGCTACGACTAGATGAACGTGGTCGGTAATCAGAGCCGCCGCCAATATTTTATAACCCCGTCGTTCCGCTACGTCGAGAATGAGTCTCAACCCCTCCCGGGCGACGTCGTCCTCCAGGACGCGGCGGTTCCGTTTCGTCCGGAAGACGATATGGTAGTTAAGTAAGAACGCCGCGGTGGCGGACTTCTGTTCTTTAACGAGCGCTGGGATATTTTCGGCTACGTATATGACCGGCATCGGTTGTCGCTCCCCTCGGGGCCGCCCGGCCCGCCGGCTGTTAACCGCCGGCTGTTAACCGCCGGCTTTAGCCGGCGGCGCCGCGGCTCAGTACCGTCCGCTAAAGCGGACGGCTTTTTAGACACTACCGGGGGTTTGCGCCGGGTATATCGGCCCCTCTTCTATCCCGGGTTCGTTATTAGCACTTTCCAGATCCCGAAACCTTCCACTTCCCGGACGAATTCCTGGCGGACGATCGGCATCGGCCCGAGCCAAAAGTAGGGGTCCGTTTCGGCCTGGGGCGTCGACCCGGGCGGGACGAGTATATACGCGTCGAAAGTGAAGGCCAGCGGCGTGCCCCGGTCTACCGCGGCCGCGGGGCCGCCGTTGAGCATTAAATAATATTTTACGGTATCGTGGTGCCACCCGCCCGCGACGATCCGCGTGACCGGCGGCAACGTGCGCAGCGCTGCGGCGAGTTCTTTGGCTTCCGGCGCCGGGCCGGAGCGCGCCGTATCGTCGAGGAGGTCCTTGGCCTCGCCGACCGCGCCGGCCGCGGCGGCCAGGGCGACGGCGGCCGCCGCGCCCGCCCAGGCCGCCTTTTTGCCCCAGCGGCGCATTTTGTCCGCGGCCGCGGCCGCTAACCCGCCGACCGCGAGCGCCGCCAACGTCGCGGCGTAATTTAACACCCGCGTCGGCAGCGGGAACCGGGCTTTATAACAGGCGACGAAGGCGACCGCGCACAGCGCGAAGAAGAGGCCGGCGCGTTTCGTCTTCGCCGCGGCCGCGACCGCGCCGGCGACGACGAGCGGCCCCCAAACCGCGACGCCCCCCAAGCCCCAGGTCCTTTCGTCCCGCAGCGCGCGACCGTATAACCTCAAATATTGGCTCATCTCGCCCGGGG
>CAZLXP010000179.1:0-3576 GCA_964563535.1 uncultured bacterium
GACGCGCGGACATCGTAGCCCCGGCCGCGGAGGTCGACGTTTGCGACCCCCGCCTGGTCGGAGGTTATCTTTTGGCCGCCCCACAGGAAGTCGCCGGCCGCGCCCCACGACAACCCCAGCGCCCGTACGCCCAGCGCCGGCCCCACGGCCCGCAGCGCGCCGCGGCTCCTGATCTCGCCGCCGGTTCCTTCCCCCCCTATTTCGTACGTATAATCGTACGGTGTCCATACGGCGCCGCCGACGACGAAACGCCCCGGCGCCACCGGCCAGGCCCCGCAGCCGTATGAACCGGAAAAGGAGCCGAAGAAAGACTGCGCCGCCGGGCCCTCGTGGTCCGGCTGCACCGTATACGACCAGAAGCGGTAACCGCCGCCGCCGCACGCGGCCGCCCCGCGCAAGGACGCCAGCGCCGCCGGGTTCGTCACCGCCGCCTCGGCGCCGTAAACCGCGGCCCGCCCCGCGCCCGCTAAACCCAACGAGCGCGCGTCGGCGTCGTGGCGGACCTCTCCCAGCCGTATCGTCTCCTGGCTGTAGCTCGGCGCCCAATCCTCGTAATATAAATCGCCGCACGAGGCCGTAACGAGCGCGGCCGCGCACCAGGCCGCGGCGACGACGTAGTCGCGCTTAGCCCGCGTCACGTCTCCGACCCTTCCGCCGGCCGCGGGGCCGCGTTTTCCAAGAAACCGTCCGCGTCGGCGATCTCATATTGATAGCCTTGCTCGGTTAAAAAAAGCTCGCGTTTCAGCGCGTAATCCTGCTCCACCGTATCGCGCGACACCAGCGTATAGAAGTGGGCCACGTTCTCGCCGGACTTGGGTCGGAGGATGCGGCCCAAACGCTGCGCCTCCTCCTGCCGCGAGCCGAAGGTGCCGGAAACCTGGACGGCGACGTTGGCGTCCGGCAAATCCAGCGCGAAATTGGCCACCTTGGACACGACCAATACCGGAACCCGCCCCCGGCGGAACTCCTCGTAAAGGACGTCCCGGTCGGGCTGGGGCGTTTTGCCGGTTATGAGCGGCGCCCGGACCGCCCGGGCGATATCGTCGAGTTGATTCAAGTAGTGGCCTATAATCAATATGCTGTGGCCCCGGTGAAGCTCTAACAATCGCTCGACTGCGGGGACCTTGCGCGGATTTTCGGCGGCGACGCGAAAACGGCGGTGATTCGACGCCACGGCGTACCGCAGCCGCTCCTCCGCCGCCATCGCCACCCGGAGCTCCCGGCACAGCGCCCGCGCGATCCAATTCTTCCGCTCCAGCTCCTTCCACGGCGTGTCGTACCGTTTGGGGCCGATAAGAGAAAATACTTCGTCTTCTTTGCCGTCTTCGCGGACCAGGGTGGCGGTCAGCCCCAGCCGGCGCCGCGCCTGGATCTCCGCCGTTACCCGGAATACGGGCGCCGGCAATAGGTGGACCTCGTCGTAGATTATAAGCCCCCAATCGCGCTCGTCAAAAAGTTTGAAGTGGGGGAACGGCCCTTTCTTCGACGGCCGCCACACTAGGATCTGGTACGTGGCCACGGTGACCGGCCGCCGCTCCTTGGCCATGCCGGTATATTCGCCTACGTCCGACGGGCCGAGCATCGTTTTGTCCAAGAGTTCTTCTTTCCACTGGTGGACCGCGGTGACGTTGGTCACCAGGATCAGCGTTTGGGCGCCGACGTCGGCCATGGCGATCATCCCCACGATGGTCTTCCCGGCGCCGCACGGCAGCACGACTACCCCCGAGCCGCCGGCCGCGGAGCCCGCCCGGTAGAACGCCTCCGCCGCGGCCCGCTGGTAGTCGCGCACCACGAACGGCTCGCCCGTCGTCGCCCGCGTCTCGCGCAGCGCGACGTCCAACGGCGCGCCCTCGACGTAGCCGGCCAAATCCTCCACCGGAATGCCGAACCGAATCAACGCGCTCTTGACGTGGCCGCGCGCGTACTCCTTTAGCCGCACCTTCCGGTCGTCGAAGATCTCCCCTTTGAAATACGCCGCCACTTTCCGGTTATTCATTATCTGGGCGAGTAGAAGGTCGTCGGCCACGTCCAGGTAATACCCGTCGCCGTCGCGCAACAACTTGACCCTCCCGTAGCGGCTCATGTAGTCGTGAACCAGGCGCTCGATGATGGCGGGGACTTCGTAGCGGCTATACTCTCGCAGCGCGCCGACTATGTCGTCGGCGGCGAGGCCCGCGGCGGCGGCGTTCCACAGCGATATGGGGGTGATGCGATAGGTGTGCACGTGCTCCGGGCTTTTAACCAGCTCGGCGAACGGCAACAGGCGGTCGCGGACCTCCTCGTGGCGGGGGTGGTCCACCTCCAAAAAGAGCGTGCGGTCCGACTGGACTATTAGCGGCTTGTGGTAGGCGACGGCCATATGGTGGCGTCATATTACCATATTTGGTTCGGACGACAAAGCCGTATGATGAAACGAGCCGCCGCGGCGCCCGATAATTTATGCATACGGTACGGAAAGGTTTCGTCGTCCGGCGAATCGGCGGCGAAAACGGTCCCGCTACTTCCAAACCGTAAAAAGACCGGCGCGGGCGCCGGGTATGCGGGATTTCGTGACGCGCCGATACCGCGTTAGCCGCCGCTACCGCCTTTTGACGAAATAGTAGATCGCCGTCGCGACCGCGGGGATAAGAAATACCACCCCGCCCGCTACTATCAGTACGATGGTCCAAATCGCCGCGGCGTCCGGGTCCTCCGCCATCGCCCCCCATCCGCCGAGCAGGCCGCAGCAAATACAGCTTAGGCAAACTACCAGCGCGGCGACGGTGACGCCGATGAGCGTCTTGAGGACCGCCGGTGAGCCGCGGAATAATTTCCTGCGCCCGGCCAGCGTCGCCATGCGCTCAAGCTGTTTATGCGCCTCCACCGCGGCGTCCGAACCGGGCGCCAGCTCGATGGCCCGCTCCAGAAAGTTATGCGCCCGTCCCAAGTCGCCGTGGTTGATAAAAGTAAGGCCCAGCCGGTAAAGCAGCTCCTGGCTCGTCGGCGCCTCCTTGAACGCGGCGCGGTACATCTTGGCCGCGTTCGTCCAGTTGCACCGGTAGAAATAATAATCCCCCAACAAGAGCCACCCATAGCTGAGCATGCCGGCCGCGCCGTACTTGGGCTCGCCGCCCTCGATGAGGGCCGCGCCGCGGTATTGGCGCGTGACCCGCCGCAGGCGTTCGACCGCCGCCACGAGGTCCTGATATACGGGCAGCGCCGCCCCCTCCAGCCACGCCGCGTATTCGCGCCTGGTGCCGACGTCGAGCGGGGGCTTCTCGCGCTCGGCCGTCAGCGGCACGCCGAAGAACTTGCCATATTCAAACGTTTTCTTAACCGGCACCGGGTCGCGGTAAAGGCGCCGCGCGAGCTCGAAGATCACGTCCGCTTTGGCGTGGAGTTTGGCCTCCGCCTCCGCTAAAAAAGAGCGCGCTATCTTAAGCTCGGTCTGAATCGAAACCTCTTGGGGAACCATGTCTCACACCTGGGGCAAGCGATAGTAGCGCCGCGGCGCTTATAAGTCAAGGCGCTTTTCCAAAGCCGATGGGGGGACAAGGGACATGGTACTCA
The DNA here is from genome assembly GCA_964563535.1 of uncultured bacterium. Lineage (GTDB taxonomy): Bacteria > RBG-13-66-14 > B26-G2 > WVWN01 > WVWN01 > WVWN01. Next base: position 3,550 of record CAZLXP010000179.1, read on the forward strand.
CCGGTTTCGGGTTCTACGAGGTCGAGT
>CAZLXP010000180.1:0-3443 GCA_964563535.1 uncultured bacterium
GCCATCGTAGACAAGGAAGCCGTCGTGGGCAACGGCTGCGTTTTGGGTTGCGGCGAGGATTTCACGCCCAACCGTCATTATGCAGAACAGCTGACGTCGGGGCTGGTCCTCGTCGGCCGGGAGAGCGAATTGCCGGCGGGCCTCCGCCTGGCGAGGAACGGGTGCGTCGAGGTCGGGGCCCGGCCGCAGGATTTTGGAACGCTCGACGTCGCGGCCGGGGAATACGTACGCGCGGGCGCCGGGGTGTAACCGCTGGACGCCGGCGCCTAAGGATGATATATTTAAACGTGAGCTCGAGCCGGAACGGCCCCGGGCATCCGACCCGTCGGGGGACGCGCGAAATGACTAACGTACGCCGACGCATCGCCGCCGCGCTGGCGGCGCTAACGCTGGCCGCGGCCTCAGCCGCCGCCGCGCCCGGCGACATCATCGCGAGCTTCCGGGTCCCGGGCCTCTCTTTGAACGGCCCCCGCGGCCTCGCCTTCGACGGCGGCGCGGAATACGCCGTCGCCGATAACCGCGGCCCAAACAAAGTCCGGATCTTCAGGTTCACGTTCGACGGCGAGAACGCGAGCGTGGAGAAAGAGTTCAACTGCCCGGCCGACGTCTACTGGGCCATGGACCTGGCGTGGCGGCCCGGCGCCCAGAATCGCATCTACGTCGCCGACGACCTGGCGTCGCCCAAAGCGCGGGCCAAAATTATCGTCCTGAACGCCGATACCGGCGCCGTTACGAACAAATTCGACGGCCCGTTCCAAGCCGGCGTCCACGTCAACGGCCTCGCCTGGGACGGCGCCCACCTTTACGCCTCGTCGTACGAATCGGCCCTCGTATACCGCCTTACGTATAACGGGTCCGTCGTGGCCTCCTTCGCCTCCGCCCACGCCAAAAACCACGGCCTGGCGTACGGCGCCGGGGACTTGTGGGTCGTGTCGGGCCGGCCGAATTTCGACGCCCGCGCGTACACCGCCGGCGGCGCCCCCGTCGCGAGCTTCGCCTTTAAAATAAACGACGAGTACGTCGGCGGCGCGTGTTTCGGGCGGCCGTCGCTTGAGAGCATTTTCGTGTCCACCTTCACCGGCGAGCGCTACATCTACGAACTGGCGACGGACCCCCGCGAGTACGGCGGCGTCGCGGTGGAGGCCGCGAGTTTCGGCCGCATCAAAGCCCTCTTCCGTTAATTACATAAAAATAGCTCACCCGCAAAGCGGGGAGGTCTTCGGCCCGAATATCGCCGTCGGCCGGCCGGTCACAACGCGGCGTAATTTATTAAACGGACGCCCCTTCCCTCCAGCGCGGCGCGGACCGCGGGGGCGGTAAGGGCGTCGAGCTCGCCGGCGCGGTCGTAACCGTCGGGGTCGGTCTCGCCGGCCACCGCGGGGTGGCACATAAGCTCCCACGTCCCCGGCCGGAGCCTCTTCACGATCGCCACCGACCTAGCCACGGTGAGGGCACCGGCCCATTCCTGGCCCTCCAAGCCGTCGGGCATTTTAAGGCCCGCGCGGCGCGCGCGGCCGCCGAATGCCTCCGCGTACAGCCGGAGGACGAGCTGACGGCTTAGCCACCGCCGCCCCGGTGGCCACAACCTGCACCGGCACAGACGAACCGCCGGCACGCCGAACTCCCGGGCCAGGTCTATTACGACCGCCGCCACGCCCGAAAAGTTGTGGAGGTGCTGGTGGCTGTCGAGGTAGGTGACGCATACGCCCGAGGCCAAGACCTTTTTGATCTGCGCCTCGAGCTCGGCCCGCACGTCGGCGAGCGAAATCCTACCCAAAAGAAAAGCCCGCGCGAACGCCGCGGCATCTCTCGGGAGCTCGCCGCCGGCCGCAATCAACGTGGGCGCTGCGCGCGCCGTCAGGACCGGCCGGCCCGCGGCAAGGGTTAAGTGGACCCCCACGCCGAACCGGGGCAGGTGTTCCAAGCGCGCGACGGCGTCGTCGAAAGCCGGCCCCCCCGCCATCAACGACGCCGACGTCACGACCCCTTCCCGGTACGCCCGCTCGACGCCCCGGTTGACCGAAACGCTCGAGCCGAAGTCGTCGGCGCTTACGATAAGCCTTACGGTATCCTCTACACGGCGCGTCAACATTAATATTGGCTTAGCGAACCGTCGCGCTTGGCGCGCACCAGGGCCCACCGAAAACCCAGGCCCCCTAAGATGAGCGAGGCCACGGCGAAGGCGCCGAGAATCGCGAGCGGCTTCGCCGCGGGCCCGGGCGTGGCGCCCCCCAGGACGGCGAACCGCGCGACGTCCAGCGCGTACGTAAGCGGGATAAAAGCGCCGACTGCCCGCAACCAACTCGGCAACACTTCGACCGGGAAATATACCCCCGATAAAAGCGCCGCCAATTGCCCGAAGAAGAGGTTGATGGGGTTGCCCTGTTTGAATACCAGGAGGAAGGCCGCGGACAACATCCCCAGGCCGAAATAGGCCGCAACCGTGAGCGCCGTCACGCCGACAAACAACGGGAAGCCGGCCAATCGGTATGATACGCCGAAGACCGCCGCGCCCAGCACGAGGTACGTTATCAGGCGGCCGGCCGAAATTATATAGCGGGACAACGAGGCCGCCGCCAAGACGCGGAAGGCGCCGCCCCGCCGCCCGAGCAACGGCTCGAGCGTCCCCACGTACTGTTCGCTCGCGATGACCTGCGACAAACCTCCCAGCCCGGCGCCCACCAGACTTTGCAACGCCAGGCCTATCACCACGAAGGGAAAGTACTCGCCGCCGTAACGGGCGAGGTACGCCGAGCCGAGGCCCGAAAATACCCGGCCCACGAAGAAAAATATCAACAGATAAAACAACAGCGACGCCAGGGCCATTAAAAACGAGAACCGATACGAGGCGACGTTTAAAAAATCTCGCCGTACGAAAGCGACCCATACGCGCAAGAAATTAATCATCCGCGCCCTTGCGCAGGAGCGACAAGTACGTCGTCTCCGCCACCTCGGGGACCCGTATCGCCGGGAACGCGCCGGCGTCGGCCAACAGGCCGAAAGCCGCCGAAAGCGCCTCGGCGCCCGGCGGCTCGTCGAAATAAACGAAACATCCCTCGGGCCGCCGCTCCACTTCCACGTTGGCCACGTAACGGCCTAAGGCGTCGACGACGGCCCCGTCGACGCGCGGCAGCCGCGCCCCGTAACGGGCGGCGACGGCGCCCAACACGTCGGCGGGCGGCCCGGCGGCCACGACCGCGCCGCCCACCAGGACCACCACGCGGTCGGCCATCATACGCGCCAACCACAACTGGTGGGTGGCGACGAGAGCGCCCCGCCCCTCGGCCCTGACGAGGTCGTCGTGCACGAAGCGGGCCAACTCCAGCGTCGTCGGGTAATCCAATTCGCCCGCCAATTCGTCCACCAGCAAAAGCTCCGGGTCGCACAACAGCGCCCGGGCAAAAGCCAGCCGCTGGCGCATGCCGCCGGAGTAAACGCGCACC
>CAZLXP010000181.1:0-3417 GCA_964563535.1 uncultured bacterium
GTTGTTTGAGGGCGACTTACACGCGCCCTATCCAGTTCATGGCGAGGGCGGCGCCTTTATCGATGTTGAGCGTCCGGTAGATGCGGAGGGACTCGCTGAACGACCGGATGGCCTCTTTGTGTTGGCTCTTCTCGAACTGGATGGCGCCGATTTCGATGCCGACGTCCGCGGACCGTATTTGGTTGCGGGCGGCCCGGAAGAGCTCGAGCGCGGCCTCGAAATCCTTAAGCGCCTCGTCGTCCTTCCCCTGGGCCCGTTTGGTCTTGGCCCGGCCGAACGTGGCTTCGGCCTGGCCGCTCTGGTCGCCCAGCGAGGTGTACGTATTCAGGGCCTCGCCGAAAGCCTGATTGGCGAGGTCGAACTCGGCCAGCTCGAGGTGGGCTCGCCCTTTGTAGGTCAACGTTTCGGCGATCTCGGCCTTGGTGTTCGCCGCCCGCTCGTACTCGAGCGCCTTATCGAATTGCGGGAGCGCCTTCTTCTGGTCGCCGGCGGCGACGAAGGCGAGGCCCATCCGGTTATAAACCGACGGCACGTCTTTGGTATTGCCGGCCTTGTTCATGGCGCTGAGCGCCACCCGGTAATCCTCCTGGGCGCCGTCGTAGTTCTCCTGGTTATATTTCACGTCGCCCAGGGCCGCGGCCGCGGCCCCCTCGCCGGCGGGGTCCTTCACCGTTCGGTATATGTTCAGCGCCTCCGAAAACTTAGCCAGCGCGTTTTGGTAGTCGCGCTTCGCCATAAACGCCGCGCCGGAGTTCATAAGGGTCCGGGCTTTGCCCGGCTGGTCGTTGATGGCGGCGTACGCGGCGAGGGCGTCGCCGAAGTAGCGCAGCGCCGCGTCGTAATCCTCTTTGGCGGCGTACGTCCGTCCCAGGTCGTTCTCCACCTCGGCGACGCCGAGTTTGAAGTCCTGGGCGCGGTCGATGCGCAGCGCCTCGTCGAAGTAGCGGGCCGCGGAGTTGTAGTCGCCTTTGGCGTAGTGCATCCGCCCCACGTTGGCCATCGTCTGGGCGACGCCGAGGTCGTTCTGGAGCAGACGGTTGGTAGCCAAGGCTTCGTTGAACGCGTTGTTGGCCTGGTCGAAGTCGCCCTGGGCGGTGTTCACCTTGCCCACGGCGTTCAGCGCCAACGCCATATCGGTGCGGTCCTCGGTGCGGCGGAAGGTATCGAGCGCGCCCTGGTAATTATTGAGGGCCTCGCCGTATTGGCCGCGGTCTAATTTGACGTCGCCGACCTTCATCTGCGACAGCGCCCTGCCGGTCTCGTCGCCTTCCCGGCCGAAGTTCTGGGAAGACTGCTCGAAGAAGGAAAGGGCGTTGTCCTGGTCGCCCAACGTCTGGAGGACGACGCCGAGGTCGCGCTGGACGCCGGCGACCTCAAGCGTCATATTCTCGCCCTGGTAGATGGAGAGCGCGTGCTCGAGCGATTTGCGCGCCTCCACCACCTGCCCCTGGCGCAGCTGGATGGTCCCTATCTCCCACGTAACCTTCGCGAGGCGGGCGTTGTCCTTCAAGCCCTTCACGATATCCAACGCCTGCTGGTACGTCTGCAGCGCCTTGGGGTAATCGCCCGTCGTCTTATAGACGCGGGCGACGGCGATGGTGGTGTCGGCGACGTTGCCCTTGTGGCCCAGCGTCTGGCGTATGCGCAGCGCCTCGTTATACGACTCGAGCGCCGAGCGGTAGTCGGCCTGCATCTCGTAAGCGTAGCCGACGTTGTAGGCCGCGTCGCCCTGGCCCGTCTGGTTTTTGATATCCCGGTATTGCTTTAAGGCGTCGTTGAAGTATATCGCGGCCTTCCGGTAGTTCTTCATGGCGTACGTATAAACGAGCCCCATGGAATTGAGAATCTCGGCGGTCCCCTCCCAGTCGCCGAGGCGCCGCGTTATGGACAGCGCCTGCTCGTAGTACCGCAGCGCGTTGGCGCCGTCGCCCTGGGCCCGCAGCGCGTCGGCGGTATATTTCAGGCAGCGGGCGATGCCGTCCTGCTTGCCGAGTCTGGTGTAAAGTTCGCGAGCTTTCTCGAACTGGGACTGCGCCCCGGTATAATCTTTCTTCTCCAGGTAGACGCGGCCTATGAGCATCTCGCCCTCGGCCTCGCCCTCGCGCTCCTCGAGCTTGGCGTAGACCGACAGGCCCTTGCGGAAGTAATCGAGCGCCCGGTCCAACTCGCCCTTATCGAGGACGATCTGGCCCGCCTCGAGGTACATCCGGCCCTTCATCTTCTCGTCGGCGGCGCCGGCGTACTTAGCGGTAGCTTCGTCGTACGCCTTCAGCGCCAGCTCGTATTCGCCGCGAGCGAAGTAAATCGAGCCGATGGCGGCCTGGGCCCGGGCCTGGCCGGTGACGTCGTTGGCCTTCTTATAGAGGTCATACGACGTCTCGTAGTACGGGAGCGCCTGGTCGTATTGCTCCTTGGCCTGGTAGGTCGAGCCGAGGTTTTTGTTGACCAGCGCCAGGCCGGCGTTATCCTTCAGCGCCGCGAAGTCGTTAAGCGCCTTCTGATAATAGCCGACGGCCTTGTCGAACTCGCCCTGGACCTCGTACACCGAGCCGAGGATGTTGTTGGCGCGGGCGACGCCCTCGACGTCGCCGATGGAGTCGAAGAGCTCGAGCGCCTCCTCGAACACGGCGACGGCGCGCGCGAACTTGCTGGTTTCGAAGAGCTTCATCCCCTCTTCGAAGGACTCCAGCGCGCGGTTGCGGGTCTCCGCCTCGGACTGGCCGTACGCCGGCCCGGCGGCCGAAGCCGCGACGAGCGCGGCTCCGAGCATACATAGCATTATAACTTTCGCTGCCTTCATGATAGCCCTCTTCGTTGATAGGCCACGGCGACGTTATGTTTTCATATCGACGTATCTAATTATACAGAATACCAGACCGCCATACCGTTGTCAAGTTATTACTGGCCGCCGGCGCGGCCGTAAACGCCAGGAATTTCAATTTAAAGCGGCGCGGAATTGAAATTATTTTGGAAGCTTAGGCTTACGCGCCGCGCTCGAGCCGATACAAAAAGCCGCCCCGGAGGGCGGCTTTCGCGCCTTACGTCGACTTGGTCCTACTTCGCGACGACTACTTTTTTGACGGCAACTTTATCGCCGGCTTGGAGGCGGTAGATGTAGACGCCGGTGGGGACGTTCGCTTGCCAATACGCGGCGTGTTCGCCCGCGGCGTAGGAACCGTCGGCCAGCGTCGCGACGCGCCGGCCCGAGAGGTCGTATACGGCCAGGCAGACGCGGCACGGCTTCTCGAGCTTGAACGTAATCGTCGCGGCGCCGGTCACGGGGTTAGGCTTACAAGCGAGGGGACTTGCGGCGGCCGCGGCCGCCGGGGGCCCGGTACGTCCGAAGGGCGCCGCGACGGCCCGGGGCGATAGTGAGTCGCCGCCTAAGTCAAAGGGGGACGTCAAAACGGGAGCTTC
>CAZLXP010000182.1:0-3397 GCA_964563535.1 uncultured bacterium
CCCTTACGGCGGACCCTCCGAGTATACGGAGACCTTCGACGGCGAGGCGGTCGTCGGTGGCCGCGTCGCCCAACGCCTCGTCCGCTTTGCCCCGGCGGTCGAGGAATATGAGATCCTTTTCCTGCGCGACGACGACGGGAACTACGTCGAAGCTTTGGGGCGCGAGTTCTACGTAGGGGGCGTTATGACGGGCGCCGTTTACTTCGACCCGTCGTGGAGCCACCTGACGTACCCGCTGCGGGTGAACCGCAGCTGGTCGGAGGCGAAGCAACTGCGGCTCTCGCCGCTGTGCTTAGGCCTCCCCGCCGACGTGGATAACGACGACGTCGACGTCGAGGTCGTCCGCCACGTCGTAACGAAAGAGGACCTCGCGATACCCATAGGGACGTTCGACGGCTGTTACAAAATCCGCCGGACCGTCTACGCCACGTTTCATATGACGCGGGGCGGCGACGTCGAGATGAATTACGTCCAATACGGTTGGTTTAAACCGGCCGTGGGTTTCGTCCAATACGCCGGCGACGAAATAGCCGTACCCAACGCCGCGCAGTATACCTTTCTCGCGCAGCTGAAATCCTACCGCGTCGCGGCGCTAAGTCCGGCGGCGTAAACGGGGCCGCTGATTCTCGCGACGGCGGCGGCCCGGCGACGCCGGCCTTCGTATCATATGCGCGACGTCCTTTTTTTATCGTACTTCTTCCCGCCGATGGGCGGCGGCGCCGTGTTGCGCGCGCTCAAGTTCGTTAAATATTTGCCGGGGTGCGGCTGGCGGCCTCTCGTCGTCGCCGGCGCCGGCGGCTACCGCGTGCGGGATGATACGCTCGCCGCCGAGGTCCCGCCGGAAGCGGTCGTCCGGCGGGTTAGGCCTTGGCCCTTTTTCGGCGCGGGCGACGCCGCGGCCGCGGCTAAGGCCCCGGCCGCGTCGCCGCGCATCGCGGCTCGAGCCGCGCGCCGGCTCGGCCGCGAGGTGCGCTGCTTCTTCTCTTTTCCTGATATTTATAGTTGGTTCGCGCGGCCCGCGTACCGGGAAGCCCGCCGTTTACTTTCCTCCCGCGCCGTCAAGTTGATTTTTTCGACCGCGCCGCCGTATACGTCGCATGTCGTCGCCGCCCGGCTAGCGCGCGAGGCCGGCGTCCCTCTGGTCCTCGACTACCGCGACGCGTGGGCGGACAACCCCTTCGGGCGGCCGCCGACGCCGCTCCACCGTTGGCGGACGCGGCGGGCCGAAGCGGGGGTGCTGGCGCAGGCGTCGGCCGTCGTCGCCGTTACGGCCGGGATGGCGGACGGTTATCGGCGGCGGCTGGCGGAGGGCCGCGCGGTCGCCTTCATTCCCAACGGCTACGACGAAGCCGACTTCGACGAGCCGGCGCCGGCGCCGGCGGGGCCTTTTACGGTGGCCTACGCGGGCCAATTTTACCCGGGCCGCATGCCGTGGACGTTATTGCGGGCGGCATCGGCGTTGGTCGAAAAGCGAGGGCTCGGCCCGGGCGATTTTCGCGTGCGGCTGGTGGGCCCGATCGGCCGGTCGGTTTCGGCGCGGGCGAGGGGTTTCGGCGTCCCGCTGGAGGCGGTCGGCGTTTTGGGGCACCGCGACGCCGTGCGGGAGATGCGCGCCGCGGACGTTAACTTGCTCATAATCGGCTCGCAACCCGGCGCGGCCGCGACGTTGACCGGTAAAATTTTCGAGTATGTCCGCGCCGGCCGGCCGGTGTTGGCGCTCGTGCCGCCTGAGGGCGAGGCCGCGTCTTTGGTTAAAGAGTTCGACGCCGGCGTCGTCGTAGCGCCCGACGACGTCGACGGCGCGCTAATGGCGCTGGCGGCGCTTTACGACGGTCGGCGCGGGGCCGCGCGCCCCGCTCCCGAGCGGCTCTCGCGTTTCGAGCGACGAAACTTGACGACGGAACTGGCCGCGTTGTTCGACGATGTCGCGCGAAGCTAACGGGCGGGTCCTCATCGTGGCCCACAACTTCCCGCCGCTGGGGAGCGGCGGCGTCCACCGCCCCGTCAAGTTCGCGCGGTATCTCCGCGAGCTCGGTTGGGAGGTCGAGGTCCTGAGCGTGAAGGATATCCGCTACCACGCGTACGACCCGTCGCTCTTGGCCGAACTGGAGGGCATCCGCGTTCACCGCGCCGGGAGCCTCGAGCCGCTGCGCCTTAGCTGGTTGCTGGGGTGGCGGCCGGCGGCCGGCCGGGCCGAAGCGGCGAGCTTCAGGACGCTGGAGGAGTTGGCCCGGGGTAACACCGCCGCGGCCGCCTCGGCCGCGAGCCGGTTTTACGGTAACTTGGCCCGCCGTCTATTCCAACCCGACGACCAGATATTTTGGGTCCCCTTCGCCGTCGCCCGGGCCGCGCGGTTGGTCGAGGAGAAGCGGTTCGACGTGGTGTTGACGACGTCGCCGCCGGAATCGTGCCATCTCGTGGGCCTGGCGCTGAAGTATCTCGCCGGCAGCCGGTGGGTAGCCGACTTTCGCGACGCCTGGAGTACCCATCACCTGCGACGCGGGTTACCCTTCTATAGTAAATTCGTCAACAAAATTCTTGAGAAGTGGGTTCTCAAGGCCGCCGACGGCGTCGTCGCGAATACGGCGGCGATGGCGCGGCACGTCGCGACGTTCGGCGGGCCCCGCCTTAAAATCCTTACGTTACCCAACGGCTTCGACCCGGCGGACTTCGGCGAACCGTTGCCGAAAGCGGGGAGCGACGATTTTGTCGTCGTCCACAGCGGCTCGTTCCGGGGCGGCCGCCGCGCCTGGCCTTTGCTCGAGGGCTTCGCGCTGGCGCGCGAACGAGACGGCGATTTCGCGGCCCGGGCGAAGCTTTATTTGCTAGGCGTAAACCGCGCGGACGACGTACGAGCGATAGAGGGATTAGGTTTGAAGGGTGCGGCGTTCGCCGTCGGCTACGTTCGCCACGGCGACGCGATGCGGGCCTGTCGCGGCGCCGACGTCCTCGCGCTGGCCATGGCGGCCGAAGAGGGGCCCGGTTTGGTCCCGGGCAAACTCTACGAGTACCTGGGCGTGGGGCGTCCCATACTGGCGGCGGTGCCGCCGGGTGAAGCGCGGGATATCCTGGCTCGCGCGACGCGAGGTGCCGTCGTCGTCGGGCCGGAGGACGCCCGGGGGATAGCCGACGGTTTCCGGGAGTTTTTCGCCGCGTGGCGGCGCGGCGGCATAATATATGAAACGAATACCACCGAGATAGATACATATAATAGGCGCAGGCAACTCGCAAGTTTATCGGGATTTATACATGGCGTTTAACCGGGCCGGTTTTACCTTGCTATTTTGGCTCCGGTATGGTATTTTTTCGCCGTTTTCGGAAAATCAGCGTCATAATGAGAGGAAATATGCGAAAGGTTATTCTAATAGTATTACTTGGCGTCGTCGCGGCGTGGGGG
>CAZLXP010000183.1:0-3387 GCA_964563535.1 uncultured bacterium
CCAACGCCCCGCGGCGCATCTGCGCCACGTCGGCCCGGACGTCCTCTTTTACCGGTACGGCAAGCTCGGCCGCGGCGGAAGGCGTCGGCGCCCGCACGTCCGCGGCGAAGTCCGCCAGCGTCCAATCCACCTCGTGTCCCACCGCCGATATCGTCGGCGTGCGCGACGCCGCTATGGCCCGGACGGCGACCTCCTCGTTGAAGGCCCACAGGTCCTCGAGCGAGCCGCCGCCGCGCCCCACGATGAGGACCTCGGCCACGCCGGCTTCGTCGAAGTCCGCTATCGCCCGGGCGACGTCGCCGGCCGCCCCCTCCCCCTGGACCTGGGCGGGCCGCAGTATTATCGTGAGCCCCGGCCACCGCCGCGCCAAAACGTTCCTGATGTCGCGGAACGCCGCCCCCGAGGGCGACGTCACGACGCCCACCCGCCGCGGGAACCGCGGCAGCGGCCGCTTCCGCTCGTCGTCGAACAACCCCTCCGCGGCCAGCTTCTTCTTGAGACGCTCGAGCGCGGCCATAAGCTCGCCCTCGCCGCGCAGCGCGAGCGACGAGACGTAGAGTTGGTACGAGCCCTGTGGCGGATAGACGCCGAGCCGGCCGCGGGCGACTACTTCCAGGCCGTCGGCGGGCGCAAACCGCAACCTCGCGTTCGCCGGGTGGAAGAAGACGCACCGCAGCACCGCGGCTTCGTCCTTGAGGGAGAAGTACATGTGCCGCGCGGCGTGATGCTTGAAATTCGATATCTCCCCCCGGACCGCGAGCTCGGCGTCGAACGCGCCCTCCAACGTCGCGCGCACCTCCTCCGTCAGCTCGCTTACGGTATAGACCTCGGCGCCTCGAGGCATTTCGAACAGCGGCAGCTCGCGGCCTTCGTTCATAACGAGACGCCTATGCCCGCGGCGCGGGCGACGTTGGCGAGAAGCAGCGCCGTCGTGACCGGCCCCACACCCCCCTGGGGCGGCGTTACGAGAGAAGCCACGGCCGCCGCCTCTTCGAACGCGACGTCGCCCACGACGGTGCCGTCCTCCAAATAATTGAACCCGCAATCTATCACCGCGGCGCCCGCCTTTATCATGTCGCCCGTCACGAGGCGCGGCGAGCCCGCGGCCACGACGAGCACGTCCGCCCGCCGGCACGCCGCGGCCAGGTCGCGGGTTCGGGTATGGCATATCGTCACCGTGGCGTGGCGCGCGACGAGCAAAGCGGCGACGGGTTTACCCACCACCGGCGACCTGCCCACTACGGTCGCTTCGGCACCGCTAAGGTCGACGCCATGGGCGTCCAGGATATACAAGGCCGCGGCCGCGGTGGAGGGCACGAACGCCGGCCGGCCCATCCACAAAAGGCCCAGCGACGCGCTCGTCTGGCCGTCGACGTCCTTGGCCACCGATATGCCGTCGGCGAGCTCGGCGTCCGCCTCTCTACCGGCGAAAGGTTTTTGGAGTATGATGCCGTGTACGGCCGCGTCGTCGTTAGCGGCCGCGATCACGCGCGCGGCTTCCCCCCGCTCGGGCGCGAGCTCACGGACGACGACCCCGACGCCGACGCTCTCACCCGCTCGGGCGAGCGACCTGGTATAGGCCGCGGCGCCGCCCTCGCCGCGGGCGAGGACTACGGCCAGCGTCGGCGACGCGCCGGCCTCGGCGACCGCGGCCTTTACTTTCTTTTTTATGGCCGCGCCGAGCGTCTTTCCGTCAACTATGGTAGCGGGCGCCATATTTAATTAACGCCGTAGGATTTGAGTTTGCGTTGCAACGTGCGCAACCCGATGCCCAAAACCTTAGCGGCTTTCGTGCGGTTGCCGGCCAACTCCCTTAACGTATGTTCGATCATATACCGCTCGGCGTCGGCCAACTTCATGCCGACGCGGATGCCGTCGGCCTTGGCCTCTTCCACCGACTTGCGGACGTTGGGCGGAATGTCGTCGGGGGTAAGGCGGCTCGAGCGCGCCATAACCGCCATACTCTCCACCACGTTCCTCAGCTCGCGTACGTTGCCGGGCCAATGGTAGGCGCGGAAAAGCCAGATTACTTCGTCGTCGACGCCTTCGATGGCGAGGTGGTTCTTTTCGTTGAACTCCCGTATAAAGGCGTTTACGAGGAGCGGGATGTCCTCGGCCTTCTCCCGGAGCGGGGGCACGTCGATGGTCACCACCTTCAAGCGGTAATATAGGTCTTCGCGGAAACGTCCCTCTCGCACCGCGGCCTCGAGGCGGACGTTCGTCGCCGCCAGCAACCGGACGTCGGCGCGGAGGTTCTCGGCGGCACCCACCCGTTGGAACACGCCGTCCTCCAGGACCCGAAGGAGCTTGACCTGCGTGGCCGGCGGGATCTGGGAGACCTCGTCGAGGAAGAGAGTGCCGCCGTCGGCGCGTTCGAACCGGCCTTTGTGCCGGCGCAGGGCCCCCGTAAACGAGCCTCTTTCGTGGCCGAAGAGCTCGGACTCGAGGACGCCCTCGGCCAGCGCGGCGCAGTTGAGCTTTACCAGGGGGCGGTCGCGCCGTCGGCTGTTGTAGTGGATGGAATCCGCGATAAGTTCTTTGCCGGTCCCGCTCTCGCCGTAAACCAAGACCGTAACGTCGGTGGGCGCGATGCGCGTAATAAGGTCATATATTTCCTGCATGGGCTTGGAGCGGCCGATGATGCGGTCGAAGGAGTATTTCTCATATAGCCGCGTCTTAAGCTCGAGGTTTTCGATCTCGAGTTTCCGTCTCTCGAGAGCTTTTTCGAGGACGCGGCCCAGGCGCTCCGGGTCGATAGGCTTAGTCAAGTATTCGTAAGCGCCGCGCCGTGTGGCCTCGACCGCGGTCTCGATGGTCCCGAAGCCGGTGAGGATGATGAACGGCACAGCCGGCCACTTATCGCGGGCCATCATCAAGAAATCCAGGCCGTCCATGCCCGGGAGCACCATGTCGGCGATGATGACGTCCACGACTTCCTCCTCCAATATTTTGAGGCCGGCGACGACGTCGAAGGCCACGTACGTTTCGTAACCGTCGGCGCGAAGGAGCTCGGCGAGGGCCTCCGCGGCCGCGCGGTGGTCGTCCACCACCAGGACGGCGGCGCCGCCGCGGCCGGCGGCCTGCCCCCTCTCCCGTGCGGAGCTGGTTTTAGATTCGCGCATAGCGTTGCTCGAATTATAACCTAATCCGTAAGGTTTTTCAAATCGCGATTACTCTACGGCCCCGAGACCCGGCGCGTCGCCGCCGAGTTCGCGGTATCGGCGGTAGGCTTCTTCCGCGGCGGCCTTTTCTCCCATAGCGGAATAACATTCCGCCAGATAGGCGTAAACGCGGGGCGAACGCGGCGAAACTCTCGCCTCCGCCTCCAGCTCGCGCGCCGCCGCCGCCGCGTCGCCGCGGCCGCGATAATATCGGCCGAGCAAAAGG
>CAZLXP010000184.1:0-3287 GCA_964563535.1 uncultured bacterium
CGCGAGCGTATTCCGCCCCGCCGTCACGTACGCCGTTTGCGCCGGCGCGTTCTCGTTGTACTTCTTCGGCGAAGGCGCCGCACGTCGAGGCCGGGTATCCGACGCGCTATCGGCCGGCGCATTGGCCGCCGTCGCCGCGGCCTTAACCCCGAGCGCCCTCGCCCTCGTCGCGTATTACTTTTTCTATGCTCTCTTGGGAGCTCTCCGCAAAAACGGCGCCGGCGCCCGGCCGTTCGCGTGGCTGGGGGGCCTCGTCCCGGTAGTCGCCGCCGCCGCGGGCCTCGAGTACCTGCGCGCGGGCAAACCTCTCGCCCATCTCAGGGAGACGTTGGCGGCGCCGGCGCGGTTCTATCCCGATGCCCCGCTTTTAATAAAAAGGCTCGTCGCCGACGCTGCCGCCATGCTCTTCTGGGACCCACTCGGCTTCGGCTTCGCCGTCGTCGTCGCGCTCGCGGCCACGGCCTGCCTCCTCAAAGAACGGCGCGCCAGCGCCTTCTTCTACGGGGGCCTACTCGTCGTCACCGTGGCCGCGTTCAACTTTATGACGACGTCGTTTCGCGGCTACGCGCCGATGGCGCTCGAGCCTACGAGCTGGCTTTGGGCGGCGCTGCCGGCGGCGGCCTTGGGGGGCGCGGCCGTGGGTGAATTGTGGGCGCCGGGAAGGCAGCCGCCGCTCAGGTCCTGGACCGGGGCGCTGGCGGCGGCCGCGGTTCTCGCGACGTTATTTATTAACGGGAATATGCCCTTCGCGTTCCTAAGCCTGTTGTTATTGGCGTCGGCCGTGATTATTACGCTGGGGCTGGCGGGCCTGGCCCGCCGACGGCCGGAGGCGTTGCGGCGCCGCTTGGCCCAGGCCGCGGCGGCGGTCATTATTTTGATATCCCTTTACCCGGTTATTATATTATACTTGTAAAATCGCAAGGTTAAAGGCCATAGCGATTATCCCGGCTTACCGCGAAGAGGGCCGGGTGGGTAGGGTCGTCGCCGCGGTCAAGGAGTACCTGGCGGACGTGCTCGTCGTCGACGACGGCTCGCCCGACGGGACCGGCGCCGAGGCGGCTCGAGCCGGCGCTTCCGTCATCAGGCTCGAGCCCAACCGGGGGAAGGGTGCGGCGCTGCTCGCGGGCCTGGCGGAGGCGAGGCGGCGCGGCTTCGACGCCGCGGTCACGGTGGACGCCGACGGCCAGCACGACGCCGCGGCCATACCGGCAATGCTCGCGGCCCTCGGCCGCGGGGCCGACGTCGTAATAGGGACCAGGATGAAAGACCTGCGCGGCATGCCGCCCCAGCGAATATTCTCCAACACCTTCACCTCGGCGGTGATATCGGCGCTCGCGGGCCGGCCGGTGCGAGACAGCCAGACCGGCTACCGGGCGCTGCGCCTCGCTGCGCTCGAGAAACTCCCGCTCAAACGCCGCGGGTTCGACCTCGAGTCCGAGATGCTACTTAAGGCCGCGCGCGGCGGCGCCAAAATCGCCCACGTAACCGTACCCACCATCTACGGCGACGAGCGGAGCAAGATAAACGTACTGGCGGATACCTACCGCTTCTTGCGCGTCGTCGTGGCCGACCTCGCCGAGAGGTTACAGAGATAGACGCCGTGGGAGCTACGTTGGAATTCGAGCGCTTTCCCATAATGGGTACGGCTATCCACAACGTCTCCATGGCGGAGACGTTGGACCTTATCGACCGCTTCGTCGCGGAAGGCTCGCCCCGCGTGATCGTGACGGCGAACGTCGACCATTTGATGCTTTTGCGCAAAGATGCGGCGTTCCGGGAGGCGTACCGCCGCGCCGACCTCGTGACGTGCGACAGCGTGCCCCTGAAGTGGGCGTTAGCGTTTCTGGGGACGCCGGTGAAGGAACGTGTCGCCGGCGCGGACCTGTTCGGGGCGCTGGCCGAGCGTGCCGCCCGCGCCGGCCACCGCCTCTATTACCTGGGGGCGGCGCCGGGGATAGCCCGAAAAGCCGCCCAGGCGTTGGCCGAAAGGCACCCGGGACTTAAGGTGGTCGGGACGCACGCGCCGCCGATGATGCCGTGGGAGGAGCTGGCCGAAGACGAAGAGACGCTGGCGCGCATCCGCGACGCGAAGCCCGACGTACTCTTCGCCGCTTTCGGCGCGCCCAAACAGGAGCTGTGGCTGGACGCTGTCCGGGGGTGCCTGCGCGTCCCGGTAAGCATAGGCGTTGGCGCCGCGTTCGACTTCGCCGCCGGGACCGTTAAGCGCGCGCCACGTTGGATGCAAAAGGCCGGCCTGGAATGGCTCTTTCGACTATCCCAAGAGCCGCGCCGGCTTTGGCGCCGGTACCTTTTCGTTGATTCGCGATTCGCCTGTTACGTATTGCGAGAAAAACTCCGCCGCCGAAAAGCCGCGGCGTCGTAGAAGGCCGGATAAAACCGCGCCGCCCCCCCAATCCCTCTTAACGACTCTCCTCTTCAAAATAACGGTATGCGACGCCGTAGCGGACCCCTTGTGACGAAACGACGGCGCTCCGTGCGCCGAGCTTATCCAGGAACTCCGCCAGCGCCAACGCGCCTGCCGGGAAGACGTCCGCCCGCCCCGCCGGCATCCCGACGAGACGACGACGCTTCGACATCGGCATGAAGAAGACGCCCTTGGCGATGGCCGCTACGGCCGCGGCCGACAAGACGTAACCGTGAACCCGCGCCGCGTCGTACGCCGGAAGCGCCAACCTGAGCGTCGCCACCGTCGTCGCCGTCCCGCCCGCCACGACGACGTCGCCCTCCGCGGCGTCGACGTTGACCAGCGTCCCGCGAACGTAACTCCGCGCGGCCTCCCACGACACCGGCGTTCGGGCGGCGGCGAAAAACCGCTCCGTAACCAAAACGCACCCGACGGCAAAACTCACCACTACCGGGGGGCCGTGGTCGCGCTCGCGCGCGAGCTGCGCGCTGCCGCCGCCCACATCCACCGCCACCGCCGGCCCGGGCCCCAGCGACAGGCTGCGCCGCGCCGCAAGAAACATCAACTCCCCTTCCTCCTGCGGCGAAAGGACGTCGACGTGTAAATTGAGGCGGTTCCAAAGAATTTTCGAGAAGCGGTCGCGCCACCGCTCGCGGCGCAGCACCTCGGTCCCTACGACTTTGAGCTCGGTCAAACCCTGTCGCTCGGCCCGCTGGACGAACGACGCCAGCGCCCGTACGGTGCGTTCCATCGCGCCCGCGGACGGCTCCCCCGTCGCCAACCCCTGCCCCAAACGCGTCGGCGCGCACCCCTCGTCCTCGACGACCACCTCGCCGTCGGAACCGCGCGCCATAAGGAGGTA
>CAZLXP010000185.1:0-3265 GCA_964563535.1 uncultured bacterium
GATGCAACCTGGTAGATATATGCACGGCCGGCACGCATTTCCCCGTGGAGTACGCGCCCGGCGTCGCGTCGCCCCCGTTAGTGGGTATGTTCGCGGGCCTTCGCATCTACGAGCTGGACGCGGCGCGACCGGCCCCCGATTACGTAATAGCGTACGACATCAACCCGTTCCTGCCCGAGGTCCAGCCCGTCTTCGAGCGCTACCGGCCGGTCCATTTCAAGGGTAAATTAATAATATACGAGCGGGCGGCGCGGAGGGCCGGCGACTGAGATGTCGTCGTCGACGGCGGGCCGGCTAGTATTTATCGTCCTCGCGGCTTTATACGTCGCGTTAATTTGGGCCGTGCGCTACGTCCCCACCCAAGACGGCCCGAGCCACCTTGCCAACGCCGCGGCGCTGAGGGACATCCTCCTCCCCGGCGACCAGGGGCTCGAGGCGCATTACTACGTCCAGCCGCGGCCGGTGCCGAACTGGGCTTATTACGCCGTCGTGGCGCCGCTCATGGCCTTCCTGCCGCCGCTCGTGGCCGAAAAACTTTTCCTTTCGGCGTATATCGCCGCGTTCGCGTTCGCGTTTTATAAACTCGCCCGGGCCGCCGGCGCGCGGACGTGGGCGCCGGCGGTAGCGGCGCTCCCCTTCGCCGTCGCTTTGCCTTTTCAGATGGGTTTTTTCAATTACTGCGCCGGCGTAGTAGTCGCGTTGGCGGCGTTGGCGTATTTCTGGCCCCGTCGCGACCGCCTCGGCGTCAGGGAAGCGGTGGCGCTGAACCTCTTCGCGGTGGCGGCGTACTTTTGTCATTTGCTGGCGGCCTTGCTTCTACTCGGCGCCGTATGTTTTTTGAACGTCGTTTTGGCGGTCGGGGCCGCGCCGGGGACGCGCTCTTGGGCGCGGCGGGCCCGTTTCCTCGCCGGTTTGCTGCCGGCGTGGATTTTGCCGCTATATTATCTTTCCCGGCCCGGCGGGGGCGAGGCCGCGTGGTCCCCGCCGCTGGACCTTTTACGGTTAATCCTGAGCGGGTGGCCGCTGGTGTCGTTGGCCCGCGGCCAGCGGGCGGTAGGTTTTTTCGCCGTCGCGGTCGCGTTGGCCGCGGCCGCGGCGGTCGTCGTCGCGATAAAGTCGGGTCGCCGGCGGTGGCCGCAGAGCCGCGACGCCTTTGGCCTGTTGGCCGCCGC
The DNA here is from genome assembly GCA_964563535.1 of uncultured bacterium. Classification (GTDB taxonomy): domain Bacteria; phylum RBG-13-66-14; class B26-G2; order WVWN01; family WVWN01; genus WVWN01. The sequence continues at coordinate 1,173 of CAZLXP010000185.1, forward strand.
GTCTTTAATTCTATACTTCGTCGCGCCGGACGCCGCGGCCGGCGGTTCGTTGGTCTCGGCCCGGCTGGCGGCGTTCGCGTTCCTGTTTATCTTCGTCTGGGGGGGCGACGGCTTCGGGCGGCGCGGCGACTGGGCGGCGCTCGTCGTCGCGACGGCGCTGGCCGGCGCGGCGTGGGCCGGCGATTCATATTATTACCGCAAGTGGGACCGCGTCTTGCGGGAACTCACCGCGGCCGATTACGGGTTCCGGCCCGGCGCCGGTATGGTTTACTTCGACTTTTCGGAAACGCGGCCGGGGTTGGCGCGCGTGACCTTTCACGCCGGGGCGTATTACGCCCTGCGCGCGCGGCTTGTGGACCTATGCAATTACGAGGCCGAGCTCCCGTATTTTCCGGTGCAATTTCGACCCCCCGCGCCCTGGCCGCCGGCCGCGGAGATAATCGAGGGCTATATGTACGACATCGACGAATGCGCGTCGACGGTGGATTACATTATCGCGTGGGATATGGACCCTTACCGTCGTCGTCGGTTGGCCGCCGAGCGTTATTACGACCTGGTCGTCGACCGTCCGCGTCTTAAAATTTACGAGATAAAGGCCGCCTATCGCAAAACCGGCCGGGGATAACCGGCCGGCTTCGCGTTTTTTATTTCCTCTTTACCTCGTCTAAGTTTTCGTTCGCGGCGTCCCCCTTGCGGTCGCGCTTAAACCGCGGGGGCGGCTCGACGCCGTGGGCGCGCTACTGGCCGCCGCTAAGGTACGCGCCGTATACGGTGGCGCGAAGCTTATCCTGGTCTATTTCGTAAACTATGATGTCCGAGTCTTCCGGCCGGAAAGCCTGTTTGAAAGCGTCGCCGCCGTAATCGACGCGCACGATGGTAAGTTGGCTCTCCGATATGTCGGTAGGCACTTTCTTCAAGCCGGTGTAACCCTTATACCATATCGCGCTAAGGTTGGGTCGAAGCGAGAGCGCGGCCGGTTCGACCACCGCGTAGCGGGCGTCGTATTTCGTGAGGACCGAGAGCGCCTCGCGAATCCCGCCGCCGGGCCAATAGAGCGAAGGCCGGTCGTAGTGATACAGCAGTTGGATGACGCGAGGCCAGGTGACGACGACGTCGTCGGGTTTCGTATGTTCGTTGAGCCACGTCGCGACATCGAGGAGCTGCTTGTATTCGGCGCGGTCGTCCTGCTTGAGGGTTTTGCCGAGGGGTTTAGCGAACGGCAATAACAGAATAACCACGACGGCGGCGGCGACCCAGCCGCGGCCGCGCCCGAACAAGCCGGCTACCCTCGAGACGCCGGCCAGGCCCAGCGGGATCAACAGGACGTAAAACGGCATTAAGTACCGGAAGAGCCCCACGTTGCAAACGGCGAGGCCAAGGATGGACGCCAGAAGAGCCACCGCCGGGAAGAGGAGCGCCCGCCGCCGCTTAACCAGCGGCACGGCGACGACCGCCAGCGCGAAGAAAGCAACCAGCGGCACGGCCTGGTAGGGCTCGGCGGAAGAGGGGTTGCCGACCAGCAAAGGCTCGAGCGCGCGCCCCACGCCCCGGCCGTACCGGCTTATAAAGCCGAAGACGTCGTACGAGGCGAAGAAGCCGGACCACGACGGCACGTACCGTTTGACCGCCCATATCTGGTCGTAGGTGGGGGCTATGATGAAATATTTGGCTTGGGAGTAGAACGGGTCGCCGAAGACGCGGCCGTTCCTCAGCCACCACGGCGTCGCGACGACGGCGAAGGCCAACAGCGCGATTACCGCCGGGGCGAACCCTCGTCGCCGGTAAACGACGAACAACGTCACCACGTAGGCGACCAACAGCAACGCGCCGCTCAGCTGGCACAGGTACGCTAGGCTTAAAAGGACGCCGACAAACAGGGGTCTAAGCAGCGAGGGGCGTTCCTTTTCGAAGTCGCCCGCCGCCGCCAGCGCGGCGAAGAGTAGTAAGGCGAAGTAGGGCTCCGGCTGTACGCGGCTCGAGAACCACAAGAACGCGGGCTCGACCGCGGCCACGGCTACGCCGGCCAACGCGAGGCCGGCGCCGAACCATCGCCTTAATAATAAATACAATAGGGTCAGCGCGGCGAGGGACGC
>CAZLXP010000186.1:0-3243 GCA_964563535.1 uncultured bacterium
AGTCGGAAAAGGTCCACGACGGCGCGGCCTACGACGGCACTTACTATTGGGGTTCAAGCTACCTAATGGCTTCGGTATACCACCTTACGACGACGGGGTCGGTGATTTCCACCTTCCCCCAGCCTTACACTTACGGCCTGACGTGGGACGGCCAATATTTGTGGACGTCGGATTGCGTCAGTAGCGGGCAGACGATACGCTGCCACACGACCGCGGGTTCCCTCGTGTCATCGTTCGGCGTCCCGCCCCAAATTACCTTCGCCTGCGACCTCGGCTGGGACGGCGCCTACCTCTGGTGCCCGAATATGCGGGGCTACATATACCGACTGACGACCACCGGTTCGGTCGTAGCGTCTTTCGCCCCGCCGGGCCGGCGTTCCGCCGGTTGCACCTTCGACGGCACCTACCTTCGGCTCTCCGGTTACACCGACCCCGGCCCCTGGTATGTTTATAAAATCGACATCGGGCCCGCGCCGGCCGTGGCGCCCGCCTCCCTTGGCCGCGTTAAGGCGTTATTCCGGTAACGTGCTTTTCATATAAAAACGGCGCGCCGCGCCGCGTGCCTCCAAATTTCCCCCGCCGGTCCGAAATAAAAATATAGCCATCCCCCTCCCTCCATGGCCGACGGGGGATTTTTTTGTGCTTGACAAAGTTATTACCGGGGCTAAAATTCCCCCGAAAGGAAGTGTTGCGGGATGTCTAAATTTAACGTGCTGCGGGCCGGTCTGTTCGGCGCCGCATTTTTTGTCTCGGCCGCCGGCGCGGCGTGGGAGGTCGTGTTTGAAGCGCCGCAATATACGACGCTGAGCGGCCTCGATATGACCGCCGGGGCTACCGGCTATTGCGTAGGTTACGAAAATCGCTCCGCCGGCGGCGGGCCCGATTGACCGGAAGCGTGGTTCCACGTTTACAAGTACCAAGGGACTTGGTCGATGATATTTAAGAGCGCGCGAGGTGCGACGTTCGGCGGGCTCGACACGACGGCGAAAGGCGCGGGCGCGTTCGGCTGGGTCGAACCGAGCTACGTCGGCGACGGCGAATGGGATACCTACGTAATGCGTTTCCGCCCCGAAAACGCCTCGATGGAAAAGGTCGCGGCGCCGAAAATGTGGGAGATGCAGGCGCTCACGTTATCGGGTTACGACGACATCTGGTTCGTCGGCGAGCCGTACGGCACTTCCCGGGATAAAGTCATCGTCAACTACTACCGGGGCTCGTGGACTTTATACGACGACCCCACGGCTTATGGAATGCGTTACTTACACCTCTTCTCCCACAACTACGGATGGGGGTTCTACGAAAACCGGATATACCGGTTCGACGGCGAGCTTTGGTATCCCTGGCTCGAGCTGGCCGTGTTCGAAAGCATAAAACCCTGCGCCTTCAAATCGGCTACCGACGTTTGGGCGGTCGGCTACTACGCCGACGCATCTTATAAGGGCAGCGTGGCCATCCACTACGACGGCGGCGATTGGCGCGAGGTGTTCAGGCCGGGCGAAAATAAGTACGTCAGCGACGTCGCGATGTGGAACAACGCCAACGGCTGGGCCGTAGGCTACGAGAAAGTGGGGACGGAATACTACGGCCGCACGTGGCAATGCGTCAACGGCGTTTGGCTCGAGCGCGTATGCCCGGTTGAAGAGCCCGTGCGCGACGTCGAGGTCATTTCGAAAACCGAGGCCTGGGCGTTAAACTCGGGAAAAATCCTCCGCTACACGACCGGATCGAATATCGCGCCGGCGTCGTTCGGACGCATTAAAGCGTTATATGCGGACGCGGGACGCGGCCCGGATTCCGGCCGCCGACGCTCCGACGCTATGGCGGCGCAGGTAACCGACGTCTCGCCCGCGGCCCCGGCAACGCTAAATAACGCCGAATCGGATTCCGGCGTCAGGGCCGAAGGCCAAAGTAATTGACGTCGGCTTAGGGGAGGTTTTCCACCGACGCCGGGCGGGCCGAAGGCCGGCGAAATCCAGCCCGCCGGGGTGATTTTCCGCCTCGGCGGGCGGTTTGTTAATATTATAAACGAGAGGCCGCGTAGACGGCGTTGCCGGAATCGGCCGCGCCGTCGAGGCGGGGATTCGCCGGGAAAAAAGCGAATTGACATCGTACGGGAATAGTGATACGCTGAAAACAAAGCGATTAACCGCACGTTTCCTAAGGAGCAGCCGATATGACAAAAATGACTATTAGCACTCTATTCTTTGTCACGCTAGCCGCGGCGACCTGGGGCGGGTGGCAATCCGAGACCGTAGCCAAAGACGGCGACGTGGGTTGGGGCTGTTCCCTCGGGGTTGACCGGTGGGGACGGCTTCATATCAGTTACGTCGATAAAACGCAGGGTAAAGTCATGTACGCCCGTTATACGGGCTCGAGCTGGGAATTTGAAACGATCGCTTCGGACGTCGACGTAACGGGCAGGACGGCGTTGGCGCTGGACGCCGTCGACAAACCGTACGTAGTTTTCCAGGACAACAAGAAGAACGAGTTGACGTACTGGTCGCGTCCCGGTACCACCTGGGTTAAGGAAACAATCGTCGCGGGCGTGAACTACGGCAACTACGTATCCATTAACGTCTGGCCCACCACCCCGCGCGTCACGTATACCCAACCCGTCGGAATGCCCATCAGTTTGAGGTACGCATACCGGGACGACCTGGGATGGCATACGGAAACGGTAGTCTCGAGCGGCGGCGGCAACTTCAACTCGCTTTTTATCGATAACGGAGGTAACCCCGGCGCCGTGTTCGTGAACGATACCTCGCGGAGCGTGAGGTACGCGGTCCGCAAAAGCGGCGTATGGTCGGTAGACGACATCGCGGAAGGCACCGATTGCGACGCTTACGTAGGCCCCGACGGAAAAACCCACGTCGGTTTCGCCAAACTCAACAACGACGGCCTTTATTACGCCGTTTCAACTACCGGCGGGAGTTGGAACATCGAGAACGTACCCGGCGTGGTAGGCGCGCCGGCCTTTACCGAAATTTGCGTCAACGCCGCCGGAAACGTTTACCTCTCGTACTTCAACTTCGACAAATGGAACCTCCACGTCATGATCAAGAAAGGCACCGCCTGGACCCACGAATTGGTCGCCACCGGCGCGTACGTAGGCTTTCCCCATTCCTCCGGCATTAGCGGCGGCTATCCCGTGATCGCGTATTACGATTCCGACAACAAGGATTTAAAACTCGCCCGCTACGTCACGGACATCGAGCTGAAGTCGCTTACGGCCGAGCGCGTGCG
>CAZLXP010000187.1:0-3183 GCA_964563535.1 uncultured bacterium
AAAACGAAGCTCTTAAACCCCATATCCGTGGATGAATCGACACTTTACCCTTAAATAGTACCCAAAGGCAGAAGTTGTACACGGACGGCGGATGGAGTTCGGACGTGTGTTATATTTACACGGAGCCGGATGACCACGAACACAATTACATAATGCTTAAGTTTAATAATTTCGGAGCGTTCGAGACGATAACCGCGCGTTACCGTGCGAAGGTCGACGGCAATGAGACCGTAAAGCTATACGCCTGGGACGGCGAGAACTGGGATAAACTAGCGGAGAACGACGGCGGTACGAACCCACCTACCGAAACGGCGGACGCTACCAATTACATGGGGCAACAAATGCTCGTATTGGTCCAAACCCGCTCCGACGCGGCCGGCGAAGACACCTTCTGGGTTACGCTGGGCGACCTAGATTACCAATAAAAAGTACCGGGCCGGTTTACTTTAAGGTAGGAGAAAACACTCCATAATAAAAAATCGGAACAAGGCGAACGTTTTCTTGCGTTCGCCTTGTTATTCGTTTATTATTGGAAAGAGTTTTTCTTTTTAAGAACGATGTATAAAAAAATTATATTAATCACCGCAGCAATTTTAACCGTTAATTGTGGTGAAGGGCCGTTAGGGCCCGCGGGGAGCCGGTGGGTGGAACTAGCGGATTTCCCCGCGGACGTCAATTACGTTTACGGCGTATTGGCCATACCCGTAGTACCTCCGGTAACGCGAATTTTAGCGGCGGGCGAAAATAAAAACGGCACCGGAGTTATTTATGATTATCAATCGGGTTTTTATGCCATCTCGTACGAAGCACCATATGAAATTTCTACCTTCGAAGAAATAAACGCTATAAACGAGTATAGTGTTTTCGCAGTCGGTAGTAAAACCGTCGGGGGACGCAAGGCGCCGTATATGGTTACGTACGAGCCGGTCGGCGAAACGTGGAACGAGGTCAAACTAACTTCGTTGCCCGGCCAAACTATATCGGCCGTATATCCGGTTAACGATTATTACGATTGCTGGTTCTTAGTGACTAACCATACGCGGGATTTCTACGGTAAACATGCCGGTTTCTTAATCCTTCGTCAAGCAGGTCGCTTTCGAATATTCGACGCCATGGGCCAGGTAACGGCCGGCTTCGACCTTACCGGGAAAACATTATACGCGCTCGAGTACGCGGGGGATAATATAGAACCTAAAAAGCCGTCGGGGGGACTAGGCCCTGGTTATAAAGGGCGGGGTAAATTGTACATTTCCCCCGACTTAGGCGCGAGTTGGTCTACTGAATTCCTGCCCTTTTATGTCGGAGGCAGGAAGGTTCACGCCGCCGAGATCTTAACGGTACACCGCGGCGTAGTGTTTTTCAAATTTTTATTCGAAGACGGGGGGATCGGCCTCGTTAAGAGGGCGGGAGGCCCCGGGTTAGGCGAGTACGGACTCGTATTCCTTAGCTACACGGGCCCTTATTTCCGCGATTTGCGCGTTTTCCGTTTCAACGAAACCGATTACCCCTACGGAATATCTACGGACGCGTTAGGGGTAGGAAGTTTAACGACGGTAATATTCGAACAAGGTAACTGGTTGTTAGAAAACCTTGATTCGCCTTTAGAGTTCTACGGCCTTACGCCGACCCGCGAAAACGGTTTCGTAGCTTCCGCTCTTAATGTAACTTTTGGCACCTGGGAGTTATTATACCACCCATAATGCCGCCCTATAGTCGTACTTATAACCCGGTACGGTGTAATATTTTCGTCGGCTTTTTCTCCTTTCCTAACATTAGGCCCGCCCCCAGGTTCACCGCCCGCCTATCCCGTTCCACGGCGCCCGTTAACGCCGCCGAGGCGGGGGTTCGCGTATTCGTTTTAAATCAATTTAAGCCATAAATAAAAAACCGACCCTCGCGGGTCGGTTTTATTGCGCGGGGCGCCCTTAGCGGTAAAGCGCCCTCACGCGGCCTAAACTCGCGGGCGCGACGCCGATGCCGTATTTCGTGTCGACGGTGCACTCGATGGCCCAGTCGGCGTACGCCTCCACCCACGTGACGTCGTCCTGGGAGGTGAAGTGATGGCCGGGGTATTGCCGCGGCGTGGCGCCCCTGAAGACGACGAAGAACTCGCGCCCCGGGGCGTCGGTGCTCAGGAAAAAGTTGTCGGCCTTGACCAGGATTTTCGACGCCTCCAGGTCGACGTCGGTCCATTGCGGCCAGGGGTCGGTCAAGATGTAATACGACGCCAGCACCGCCCCGGGCTTAGACCCGGTCGCGCTCCACACCTTTACGCGGACTTCGACGCCGCCGGCGTCGAAGCCGAAATGGGCCGTCTTCAACAGCACCGGATATTGCTCGGCCGAGGGGGTGAAGAGGCTCCCCGGGTGCGCGTTTTGGATCCAAAAGAACCGCGAGTTGTAGGTCCCGGTGGAGTAACGCATCCGGACCTCTTCGGCCGCGGCGACGGCGGCCAGGCACGCCAGCGCCGCCAACGCCAAGTTCAGACACCTCATTTTTCACCCCTCCTTTTTTATACCTTCGAGATTTCCTTTATGATTTCTTCCGCGGCGGCGATGCCCGCGCCCGGTTCGAACACGTAACCCTTGTCGGCCAAACCCGCCTCCAGCGCGGCGACGGCCGTTATGACGTCGAACGGCCCCGCGGCCCCCATATGAGCGATGCGGATGATGCGGTCTTTGAGCTGCCCCTGGCCGCCGGCGAGGATTACGCCGTAGGTGCGGGCGATGTGGTCGCGCAGCTCGTCGGCGCCGATCTCGTCCGGGGGCCGGAGGACCGTCAAGACGTTGGCCGGGTTGAGGGGGAAGAGCCGCAGCGCGAGGGCGCTCACCGCCGCCCGGGTGGCCCGCGCCAACTTCTCGTGCCGGCTGAAGATGTTGGGCAGCCCCTCCTCTATCATGAGCTCCAGCGCCTTGGCCAGCCCGCGCAGCGTCGCGACCGCGGGGGTGTAGGGCGTCTCGAACTTCTCGCCCCATTGGCGGTATTTGCGCAGGTCCCAGTAATACCGCGGGCACTTGGCGCGCTCGCACACCTTCCACGCCTTCGCGCTCAGCGCGATGAACGCTATCCCCGGCGGCGTCATAAAGCTCTTTTGCGACGCCGAGAGGGTGACGTCCACGTTCCACTCGTCCATGCGGAAGTCCATCGCCCCCAGCCCCGAGACGGCGTCGACGACGAGCAACG
>CAZLXP010000188.1:0-3118 GCA_964563535.1 uncultured bacterium
CGACGACCAACGCGACGACCGCCCCTACTACAAATGCCTCGACAACTACAATACCGAGGAGCTCGGGACGCCGGTAAAAAATATTTGACAAACGAAGGGATAACGGTTAAAATATGAACGAGGGTATAAAAGTGAAAATAATATTTAGGTACTGCGGCCTTGGAGCGTTAGTCGCCGGGGCCGCATTTTGCTTGCCGAACTGCGGCGAAGAGGAAGTCCGGGAACCCTACGGGGGCCCATGGAAACTTACGAGGACCCCGCCCGAAGTAGAAGCGACGGTTAAAGACATATTTTTTTTAGACGCCGACACGGGTTGGGCTTCGGCGTACAAAAATTTCCTTCGCTGGAACGGAAAAGAGTGGGTTATCCAGAAAAAGTTCGTCCACCCGGACCCGAAAGCTGATTATGGCGTCGAGCCCATTTGGGCTTTCGCTGAGGACGATATATGGGTAGCGGGTTGGGAAGTATTTTCCGGTGGAGAATACCATAGTAAAATATGGCACTTCAACGGGGCCTATTGGGAAAACGTTAAACACCCGGACGTCGGCGGTATAAACCGTTTATGGTTTAACACGCCTAGAGATGGTTGGGCATTCGGCGGTTATTACATGCTCAGGTGGGATGGGGATAAGTGGTATAGGACGGAGTGGCTTAGTTCGGCTACGACGGACGTTTGGTTTAATTCTCCGGACGACGGTTGGCGGACGACACCTTCCTATATTTACCATTGGGACGGGGCGAATTGGGCGAGGGTAGCGGAGTGTGGCCCGTTCGAAGAATTCGCTTCGATAGCGTTTAACGAGCGCGACCGCGGGTGGGCGGGTTTATACGGGACTTGGACCGGGGAACCACATATGTTTTATTACGATGGCTATAAATGGGATTATTACGACGGGAATTTTAAGCAGGATATTGTCGATATAGATTTTTCCGGCCCTAACTACGGTTGTGCGGCCGGCAACGAGGTTTTTATTTTCGAAGAAGGCGAATGGTTACCTACGGCCGACCCTAAAGCAACGTTTTGGTCCGTGGAATGCGTGGGCCCTAACGACATTTGGGCCGGCTCGGATACGGGAGATATTTACCACTTCACGGGGTTCAATTAACCAAGGAGGTTGAAAATGTTTAAGTTAACCTTTGCGGTGGTTATAACTACCGCTACGACGGCGCTCGCGGGCGTGCTATACCTCGAGCTCCCGCCGTCGTACGACGCGGAGATGGTGTACCATCCTACCGACGAGGACTTAACGAAATTACACGATTTCGTATCCTACGAGCTTGGCAAACTTGACAACGAATATACCTGCCGCGTAATAATACTAACCAAAAATGGTAAGCCGGTTCTAAGGGATTTCGGCCAGCAACGGCAACAAGATATCGAGACCAAGCCTACCCTGGCCCACGTACACTTCAACAGGGGTTCCGGCTGGTCGGATAAAAAATGGGACGACTTATGGTATCACCTCCACTGGGTAGGCGCACCGAATTACTACGGCGTATACGGGATAGCTTATACCGACGTATTCGGGCCCGCGTACGCGTACGACACGGGTTACTACCCTCCCGTTATAGAGCGTGAGGTAGACGTGGTCTTAGACCCAGACGCCCCGACTTACGGTTACTACCTCGCTTCCTTGGAGGAAATTTACCTTAAGGATTGGCGAATACCGGAAGGCGGTTCCCAAGAGGAAATGGTATGGGCAGATACCGACCGGGCGTACTTCACCCGCCTTATGCTCCACGCCTTCCGGGGCCCGTGGCCCGCGACGTGGGACCACTTCGGCGCCGGTACGGTCCACGCCGCTTGGCTAGAGATCCAGGCGCGCCTTTACCGCGACGGTTACGAAACCCATTTCAACGACCTCGGGCATTACGAAAAATTGCCTAACGAGTGGGACTACCAGCGCCCCCACTATACCTACTACGAAAATTACAACGTCAACGGGCTTGCAACCGCCATAGCTAGTTTCGATTCCAGTAATTGTCATTTAAAAGATATAATACGGGTTTATCGTTATGGGGCGTGCGGTTATTGTTGGTGGAAAGTCCTCCACCACGACCCGGACTTCATCAAAGAGTGGAACGGCGAACTTTGTAAGTTATGGCGTTTACACTGGCCCGATAGGCCTTCATATGAAGACCTATACTGGGCGGCCGTCCTCCATTACAACGGCGGGCCAATCGAAGAAAAAACGTTTACCGATTGGTTCGCAGAACAGCCTATACTAAGCAACGCTTGGGGGTTCGAATATGTTTGCGTACCTCTCGTATCCAAGTCTAGGGTAGAAATTTTCAATTACGAGAGGAACTTTTGCCCCCCCCAGGGCGAACCTGCCGAATATACGGTCGAAGCTCCGGGGCCTGATGAAAAGGTTATCGTGAAGAAGAAGGATTGGAATGGCTCCGAATACGAAGTTGAACTACACGACTTTTCGGAAGGTTATGCCGTGTGGCACCCGCCTATGGTATCTGACAACGGTAAATTTACCGTGAATAGCGCATACTGGAAATGGTACGTAGGCCCCTGGTGGGAATGGCGGTGCTTAGCTTCGGGTAACAGTTACGGCGTAAATACCGACGAAGCTTACCAATCGGACGAAATATTCGCGGTCGTGGCCGACGCCGTTAATGGTGGGGGTTGGCTGCAAGTTTCTTATAACGGAACGCCACTAGGGAGTTATGAAGTCGTTAAGTACGTAGCCCGGGTACCTAATTTCCCCGGCGGCGACGAGGCCGGCGCCGGCGAGTATACTTTTTCGTACGTACCTCCCGAAGGCAAGGGTTACGGTTCGAATAGCGCGGACCCGACCCCCACAATCTGTAAAGACGGCGGTTGTTTCTTCGACCACCATAGTTATTTGTCTACCCCAGGGCGCGACGCCGCCCCGGGCGATTATAACCTTGATAACGCCCGTATAGAACGGATATCCCCTTCCGCCGCCTCCGACATAGGCTTCGGGGCCTCCCTAGATCAACGTCTTCCCTCCGTCCGGCGGCGATTACCCCGCGCCAGTCGCTGACGACCCGGGCGCCGCCGACACCCCCGGCGCCGATTTGCCCCCCGAAGCTCCCGTTTTGACGTCCCCCTTTGACTTAGGCGGCGACTCACTATCGCCCC
>CAZLXP010000189.1:0-3019 GCA_964563535.1 uncultured bacterium
CACGCCGCCGCGGCCCGCCAGGCCGGCGGGGTCGGCCGTCACGTTCTCCATCTCTTGTGTGATCTCCCGCACTAGCGGGATGAGCTTGGCGTTGGGGTCTCGATTGCGGTCGCCGTCGTAGTAGCCGCCTCGCACGGCGTATTCCGTGAGTTCCGTCCGGGGGTACGGCATAAAGAGGGCGGACCAGGCGAAGGCCGGGCGGCATTCCTGGTTCAACTTGAGGGTCGCCAGCGCTTGCTCGAAGGTTTCGCCCGGGAGGCCTATCATATTGGAGGCGTAGACGTTGACGCCGTTTTCGCGCAAGTATCGGCACGCCGCCACGATCGTCTCGCGCGACATGTCGCGCTTCAACAGCTCGTTGCGGACGGCGTCGTCGCCGGTCTCGATGCCCAGGAGCACCGAGACGCAACCCCCCCGGGCGAGGTCCCGCGCTACCTTTTCGTCCACCATGTTGGCCCGGACGTTGCAGTGGAAGGGGAGGCCGACCTCGCGGCCGTATTTGTCGGCGAATTCGGCCACCCATTCCTTCGCGTTCGTAAAGTTGTCGGAGAGGAAGCGGACGAACTTGAGCGGGTACCGCCGCCGCACCTCGTTAATTTCGGCCAGGACGTTGTCTACCGAGCGCCAACGCAAGGCCCGGCCTTTGCCGCGGTAGAGTTGATTGTATTTGTGGTTGAAGCAATAGGTGCAGAGGTATGGGCATCCCCGCATGGGGAAGAAATGCTTCATCGTGACGTCGTGCATGTACTTGTCGTGGTCGTACAGGATGTCCCGCGCCGGGAAGGGCAGCGCGTCGAGGTCCGCGACGAGGGGCCGGACGTCGTTGCGGTGCACGGAGCCGTTTTCCTTGACCCACAAATTGCGGACGCGGCGGTAGTCGTCGCCCCGGCTCATATAATCCGCCAGCTCGACCATCGCCTCCTCGCCTTCGCCGCGGCACACGACGTCCACCCCTTCCTCCTCGACGAATTCCGGGAAGAAGGTGGCGTGGGGGCCGCCGAAGACGCTGAGGACCGGCCGGTTGAGCGCGGCCTTGAGGTCGCGGTTCAGGCCGACGTAGAATTGGTGGTAGCCGGTGGTGACGGAGTACGCGAGGACGTCCGGTTCGAAGGTTTGGACCTGGCGGAGGAAGTCGCGGCGGTCCGCCAGCGCCAGCGCGGCCTCATGGCCCGCGCGCCGGAGCGCCGCGGCAAGGTAGAGAACCCCCAGCGGCTCGGTCAGCGTTACGTCTTTGTATATGAAGAGTACCCGCACGCAGGCGAAATTTATAACACAACCGCGGCGGTTGCGCAATAGGAGACCGACAACGATGTGGCGTACGAAAGGCGGCCCGGAGGCCGCCTTTCGACTGGATAAAGAATTAGCGCTAGTTAATTATTTGGGCGGTTCTTCCGCCGGCGGCTTCAGCTTGGCGGCTATTTCCGGAGCCGCGTATTCGCACGCTTCCAGGAACTTGGCCTTGGCGGTATTGTTGAGCTCTTCTATCTCTTTCTTGGTCATCGCCGGTTCTTTGGCCAAGGCTTCCTCGGTTAGTTTGGCCAGGCCGTTGACGGCCTCGATCGCGGCCTCGACTTTGGCTTTGACTTCGTCGTAGGCCGCCGCCTCCGCCGCAGGGGCCTCTATCTCCTGGAGCTCGCCCCGGAGGCCCTCGAGCTTAGCGACGTTGTCTTTGAAGGCCGTGGCCAGTTCGGCGGTGGGTTTTTCGGCGCCGGCCCGCAGTTTATCGACTTCCTGCAGGACGGCCGTGAGCCGGCCTTTGGCTTCTTCTACCGACATCTTCGCGGGCGCCACTGTTTCGGCCGTCGGCTTCTCGACCTTCTTCTTGGCGCAGCCGCATATCGCCAGCGCTACGGCGAGCGCCAAGCCGATTATTATTACCTTACGCATCTTACGGAACCTCCTATAAATATTATAATAAAGGGGTTTAAACAAAACTTACCATATCACGGCGCGGCGCCGAAGTCAAGGTTTAATTATTCGCTTCCTGCCCCCTAGTGCCCTGCCGACCGGGCGCGACGGACGCGCCTCCGGGAGCCTCGGCGGCAAAGTTGTTGGTGCCCCTACCGGTTTGTGTTATATTTAGGTATGAATATATTTAAGAGGAGGACCGGCGAGATGGTTGCGAGGGCCGCGCTCGTATCCGTACTGGTTATAGGGCTCGCCGCCCCGGCGGCGTTGGCCTGGCGCAAGTATGCGGGACAATACAATCCTTCTACCGGGTGGCCGGGGGTCCGCGTCCTCGACGACGACAACCACGTCGTCGCCGTAATATCGTTCGTGACCCCCAACGTCAGCTTCAGCGTCCCGTATATTACGCTCGAGGAGACGATGGACAAGAACGACATCGCGACGTGGAACGAGTTCGACGAAGAGCAGGACCCCGTCGTGGCCAAAAGGGTTAACGGCTGCGCCCAGGCCCTCAAGGTCTCCAGATTTAAGATCTTCGATTACTTCTCCGAAGAGGCGTGGGAGAAGTGCGGCGGCCACTCGGCGTTCGTTAATCACAACGTCCGCATTCTCGTGGGTTACCTTAAGGGTACGAAGTATAAGCGGCTCGAAATCAAAGATTACCAGGTGGACCCGGCGATGATGGGCGTGATTTTCGAGGTCGACCCCGTAAAGGATATTACCGAGATGGGCCCGGTGTGTTGGGGTTATTGGTACCCGTAGCCCCGGGCTTACGCGGGAAGAGGTTAGCGGCGGCTTGGGCGCCACGGCCAGGGAAAGGTTAAGGGATTACGGCCGGTTTATCGGGCGGGTCGCGGGCGCCGGTTTCGCGGCCGGCGTGCTCGCCGCGGCGGGGGAGTACATGCTGGGCGCGGTTTTGGGCGACGGCCGGTTTTGGGGGGTACCGCGGTATTTTTATCAGCTTTTGTTCGGGGTCGAGGCGTTGTGGTTGGCCTTTGTAACGGCCGTGGTATTCGCCGTCGCCGGCACGGCGTATTTCGGGCGGGCGTCGCGACGGGGGCCGGTGGCGTTGACGTCGCCGGCGCTTTTTATCTTTTTGGCCGCGGCGGGC
>CAZLXP010000190.1:0-3016 GCA_964563535.1 uncultured bacterium
CGCCGTCGCGGAGGTTGAGGGCCTGCGCGCGTCCCTGGCTGCCGTAGCCCAGGACGGCCACCGCGGCGCCCCGGAGCGGGGCCGGGGAAATGTCGTCGTCGTGATATACGCGGAGGGAGGAAGTCATGGGGGATGCGGCGAACGCCGTTGCTAATCTTCCCAGATAAGGATGCGGCCGCAGTTTTCGCAGAATTCGATGCTGTCCATGCGGCGTACGATGTCGAGGCGCATGGGCGGGATCGTTACGAAGCAACCGTGGCACACGCCGCCTTTGACCGAGACTATCGCCCGGGCGTGATATTTTTCGTAATAACGCTCGTAAAGGGCGCGGAGGTCGTTGCGCACGTTATCCAACTGGGAAACCTTGCCGGTTATGAAGTCCTCGAATTCTTGCATAATGACGTCGATATCGTCGTCCGTCAAGTCTCCCGCTGATTTTAATTTCTCGAAGGCGGCCTTTAAGGACACCAGGCTTTGGTCGATGTTGCGCAGTTCGCGCAACACGTCCAGGTCCATAATCGTATCGCGGTTTTTGTCGTCGGCGTTTTTCGGCGGCAAAGCGCTTCCTCCTCAGCTCGGGGATTAACGATGGGCGGAGTTAACGTTAATCGACAAATTTCCTCGCGCCGCGTTGCGGGTTTATAATTTCGGCGTCGTCCAGCGCCATATCTTCTCGCGAAACGACGTTTACTTGCGCGCCGCTCTCGAGCTCGAGCCGGCTTAAGCGTTCCGCGAACGTTGTGTCCAGGAAATTTTTGACGCGGGGGTGAACGACTACCGTGACCTCTTTCAGTTTTTCGTCGCGCAGCCGGCGCGCGAGCTCTCGCTCGATTTTGGCGCCGAGGACGTCGAAGTCCAGGACCGCGCCGCGGCCCCGGCAATAGGGACAGGTGCGGCTCAAGGCCGAGACCAGGCTGCCGCGTTGCCGTTGCCGCGTCATCTCCACCATGCCGAGTTCGGACAACTCCAGTATTTTGCTCCGGGCCCGGTCGCCCGCCATGTGCTCCTTGAGGGTTTCCAAGACCTTCTCTTTATTTTTCGGCACCGTCATGTCGATAAAGTCGATGATGATGATGCCGCCGATGTTCCGCAGCCGGACTTGCCGCGCGATCTCCGCCGCGGCCTCGAGGTTGGTTTTGAGGATGGTCTCCTCCTGGTCCTCGCCCCCCAGAAAGCGGCCGGTGTTCACGTCGACGGCGACCAGCGCCTCGGCCTCGTCTATGACGATGTAGCCGCCGCTCCGCAGCCAGATCTTCCGCCGGAACATGCGGTCGATTTCGCCCTCGACGCCGAAGGCGTCGAAGATGGGGTGGTCGTCTTCGTAGAGCCGGACGCGGGATACGAAATGGGGCGCGTATTTCCGGGCGAGCGAGACGACGCGCTCGTAGGTGGCGAGGGAATCGGCGATGAAGGTGTTGACGTCCCCCGTGAACTGGTCGCGCAGGACCCGCTCGAGGAGGTCTTTATCTTTATAGAGGAGCGCCGGCGCCCGCTTGCGCTCCGCCTTTTTGAGGATCCCCCGCCACGTGTCCATCAGGTCTTCCATGTCGCGGAAGATAAATTCCGGTTCGACGCCTTGGGCCGCGGTGCGGACGATGAAGCCCAGGCCCGCGGGTTTGGCCTCTTCGACCAGGTGACGCAGGCGCCCTCGCTCCTCCTCGTCCTCGATGCGGGAGGATATGTTGACGCGGTCGGCGTACGGCGTCAAGACGAGGTAGCGACCGGGGACGGCGACGGCGTTGGTAAGTTTCGGCCCTTTATCGCCGATTGATTCTTTGGTTACTTGCACTATTATGCTCTGCCCGGGTTGGAGCACGTCGCCGATATGGCCCCGCGGCGGGGCCGGCGGCGCCGCGTCGGCCGCGCCGGCCTGAGCCAGGAAAATCTCGTCGATGTCTTCAATCCCCGTCGCGACCACGTCGGAGGCGTGGAGCAAGCCCCGCTTTTGATGGCCTATGTCCACGAACGCCGAGCCGAGGCCGGGGAGCACGTCTTCCACCCGTCCTTTGTAGATGTCGCTGGCGTAGTGCTCGGCGTCCTCGTGCTCGACGTATAGCTCCACCAGCTTGCCGTTCTCGACGACGGCGACGCGCACCTCGCCCAGCGAGGTGTCAACCAGGATCTCCTTCTGCGTCATGGTCCGTCCGTCCGCGGCCGACACAGCCGTGCATCGCCCTCTTTGCCCTTACGATTATAACAATTGGCGCGCCCCGAGGCAAAGAAAAACAAATCCAAGGGTTCAACGGCCGCGGGGCGTCCGGCCGGCCAGCGCGACGCGCGTCCTCGTGACGCGGGCGGCCCGGCCCTCGGCCGCGGAAACGCCCGCCAGGTACGCTACGAGGTCGTACAGAGCGGCCGCGGCGCTGGCGGCCAGGTAGAATTCCAGCACCCCCTCTTCTCGCGACCACGACTCGAGCTGCCATTCGCCGGCTAAGTCTCTCTCGCCGCGGCGGCTCGGGATCTTAAGGTTGCCTTCGGCCAATAGCGCGTCGATTTCGTCAATCATAATTTCCGGCGTTAGGTTTAAGGACGCGGCCATCGGCGCGAACTCGAGCCGGTAATTCGCGCCTTTGACGGCAACCTCAAGCGCCGGCCCGGGCAACGCTTCCTCCCACGCCGCACTTACGGCGAAAGGCCCTCCGCCGTTCACGCGGGCCGCGAAATCTTCGGGCGTCGTCTCCTCGCGGAGGAATACCTCGCCGTATTCGCGGAGGCCGGCGACGCCTACCGGCAACGCCGGCGCGAGGACGAGGCGCGGTTTGGGCGAGAAGCCGGCGGACCACGAGAGCGCCACGCCGGCACGTCGCAATTGGGCGAGCAGCAAGCGGTATAACTCGAGGTGGGATAGCCATCGCCACGGCCCTACTTTGCCGTACGTGAACCTCAGCCTTTGTTTGCGGGCTGCCAACGAGCCGCGGCGCGGCGTTCGCGCCGCCGGTAGCGAAGCCGCGGCGACGCGCAGGGCGACGCCGTCGTCGCACGCGCCGCATCGTCGGCAGGCCGCGCTCTCGCACGG
>CAZLXP010000191.1:0-2976 GCA_964563535.1 uncultured bacterium
CGCCGACAGCGGGTTCTTGGAATTTAAGCCGGCGCGGAAGCCGGGCGGCGCCATTATGAGGGTGGCGGAGATAAAAACGCCGGCCCCCACGGTCTACGTCTCGGTGGAGGACGTGGCGGCCGCGGCCGAGAAAGCGGTCGCGCTCGGCGGCGCCGTCGTCGTCCCGCCCACGGAGGAGGAGGCCGGGACTTTCGCGATAATAACCGACGCCGACGGCGTCCGGCTCGGCCTCTGGCAGGTTAAGAAAAAATAAAAAACCCTTCCCCCTCGTAAACGCCGCGGCCCGGCTTCAGGTAAACCAGCCGCCGAAGGGGACATACGAAACATAGGGCGTCTCGACAAGGAGGAACGGCGTGAAGAAACTTGTCGGCCTTGCGGTAACCGTTTCAATAGTTTGCGCCGCGGCGTTTTCGCCGGCGGCATTCGCCGCTTCCGCGGGAGCTTTCCTGGCGGAGGCGGGGATAGGCGCGTTGTGCGGCTACGGCGCCGCCGGCGCCGGCTTCGCCCTCTTCTATTTCGGGAACGAGACGATGAGCGGCAACGACGACAACAACGCCCTGATGGCCGGGGGCGTTGCGTTGATGGCCGCCTCACCCGCCGCCACCGCCACCGGCGTCTACGTCATGGGCGAGGCCATCGACGGCCCTTCGGCGAACAAAGGGGCGGCGTGGGGCCTCCCGACGCTCGCGGCCTACGGCGCCACGGTCGTCCTGGTGGGCGGCACCGCCGCGGCGGGCGCGGGCCACGTCGGCGTAATCGTCGACGCCGTGGCCATGCCGTTTCTGACGGCGTGGGCCTATAACGCGGTCAAGAAGCCTGCGGCTAGCGCGGAAAGCCGCCTACCCTCGCTCGAGCCGTACGTCGCCGTAGCTACGGCCGGCGAAGGACCGCCGGTACCGCTGTACGGCGTAACCTTGCATTTCTAAAACCCATCGCGTTCGTAACCGGATGGCGCGGGTTTTTACTAATAACGAATAGAAGAAGACGGACAATATCCAGCGGAGGCAATGAGAATGGGGACGATGAGTGCGAGGGTTTTGTCCGTCCTATGCGGGTTCGGGCTCGCCGCCGGGGCACCCGCGGCGTTCGCCGCTTCCACGGGGGATTTCCTGGCCGAGGCGGGCGTAGGCGCGCTGTGCGGCTGCGGCGCCGCCGGCGCCGGCTTCGGCCTCTACTTTTTGGGGACCGAGACGACGAGCGACAACGACGACAACGAAGCGCTGATGGCCGCGGGCGGAATTTTGATGGTGACCTCTCCCGCCGCCATGGCCGGCGGCGTCTACCTTATGGGCGAGGATTTGGACGGCCCGTCGGCGAACAAGTTCGCCGCGTGGGCCCTGCCTACGCTCGCGGCCTACGGCTCTTCGGTCGTAATAACGTACGTCGCTGGCGTGGCGGGGGCGGGCTACGTCGGCGCAATCGTCGGCGCCGCGGCCATGCCGTTTCTGACGGCGTGGGCCTATAACGCGGTCAAGAAACCGGCGCCCGCCGGCGAAAGCCGCTTGCCCTCGCTCGAGCCTTACGTCGCCGCAGCCGCCGGCGGCAACGGCCGGCCCGTTCCGCTGTACGGCCTTACTTTTTCTTTTTAATATCTATAGGGAATAGACGATAGGGCGAACCGCAGTTAGGCCCTATAAATTTAATTAAATACCGCCCGCTTTAGCGGGCGGTGCCTAAGCGGCGAAGCGTCGAACCGCCAGCTTAAGCCGGCGGCTTATTACAATACGACCGCCAAAGGATTTGCGCCGACCTCGACTTCGGCCCCTACGCTTAATATTTAAAACGCCTCGTCGAATATGACGTAAACGCCCTGCGAGTCTTTGCCGCGGCCGTAGTCGAGGCGGACGCGGGCCTCGCCGTCCTTGACGAGGTCCAGCCGCAAACCTCCCCCCGCCGTGAGCATCGCCTTGTCGAACGAGAAGTCGGCCATGGTGAAGCCGACGTCCCCCACGTCCACGAAGAGCACGCCGCCCAGCCGCCACCACAGCGGCACCCGGACCTCCTCCTGGTAGGCTACGAGCCAGCGGCCCCGCGCCCTTCCCTCCGGTTCGCCCCGCAGGACCGCCGCCCCCCCCAACTCCGGCATCGCCCAGAAGGGCGGTCTCTCGTCGCGCCCCGAGAGGAATAACCTGTTGGCGCAGGTCCACTTGCGCCCCAGCCGCTCCACCGCCCAGAAGAACCGCGCGTCGGCCTCATACCACCGGAACGTGTAGTCCGAGCCGGCGCCCTCGTCGAAGAGCGAGAACCGCGCCCGTAAGAAAAGGCCCTCGGTGGTAGTGTGGCGGCGGTCGCGGGTATCGTATTCGGCGAAGGCCGCGGGCCCGACTAAGAGGCCGCCCTTGGCGCCGGGGGCGTAGGCCGGCCCGGGCAAAAAGTTCGGCGGCCGCCCCTCGGCGTCCGGCGCCCACGCGACGACCTCGTAATTTTCGACGAACGCCCCCACGCCGGCGTAAAACGGCCCCGCGACCCGGCGGTACCCCTTGACGTCCGCGCGCAACATGCGCCGCGTATAGTCGGCGTAATACTCCTTGGGGACGTCGCTCGAGCCGGGCGGCGGCCGGAAGGTCGTAGGATACTTCTCGAAGCGGTCTTCGGCCAGCAGCCGCCAGTTCCCGGACGGCGAATAGAGGTCGCCGTTGAGGTCGAAGCGGGACTGGCGGCGCCAGGTGTAGACCGCCATCGGCTGGACGTAAGAGTCGCGCGTCTCGGGCAGGCTTGCGGGTAGGCGGAAGAAGGCCGCGACGTACCCGCCGAACGCGGGCCCGGTATCGGGGGTATAGTACGCGAAGGGGAAGCCGGCCCAGATAACGCCGCAGGCCGGCGCGGCCGCGAAAGCTAATATTATCGCCGTACGCCTCGCGCGCACGGCCCAATATTAATTAACAATCGGGAACGGCGCAACCTAAAATTCGGCGTCGGTTTGTAGAATAAAGGGACATGGTAACCACTCGGATATGGTAAAGTTGAGTTGGTTAA
>CAZLXP010000192.1:0-2927 GCA_964563535.1 uncultured bacterium
GTTGGCGCGCCGCACTATGGCCAGGCCGCCCGCGTACGCCTCCGCGCAGCCGCGCCGGCCGCACCCGCATAGTTCGCCCCCCGCGGCGACGACCGGGACGTGGCCTATTTCAACGGCAAAGCCGTCGGCGCCGCGGAAGATTTCTCCTCCCACGACGAAGCCGCCGCCGACGCCGGTTCCCGCGAACGCCGCTAAGAGCGGTTCGCGGGCCGTGGGGTCGGCCAGGTATTCCCCGTACGCCGCGGCGTTGACGTCGTTTTCTATTATGATCGGCAGGTGGAGTTCTTCTTGCAGCCTTGCCGCCAACGGTTCGTTGGCGAAGCGCAGGTTAGGGGAGGCTACGATTACGCCGGCGGCCGGGTCCACTTGGGCCGCGACGGCCACCCCCGCCGCCGCGCAGGCGTAACTCTCAAGAATCCCGGCCGCGGCCTCGGATGTTCTTCTCACGACGTCGTCGAAACCGGCTTCGGCTCGGGTCGGAAAGCTTCGCCGGGCGACGACATTATTTCGGGCATCGACTGCCGCGAGCGCCGTGGTGGTCCCGCCGAGGTCGATGCCCAACGTGAAACGCGCCGGCATACGAAAGGCCTTTACGCGCGGCGCCGCATCAGAGACGCGATTCGTCGATCAATTTTATGATGCTCGACGTCTTACGCTCGACGCGTTCTTTCTCGCGCTTCCGTTGCTCGAGGGTTCGAAGATAGTCTTCGGCGATGTTCAAGGCGGTCAGGATCGCGACCTTCTCGGTGGAGATGAGGTTATTGTTTTCCGAGATCTCCCACATCTTGTCGTCCACGAACTTCGCAATCCGACGCACCTCGTCCGGGTCGCGGTCGCTTGTGATCGAATACTCGACGCCGAAGATAGTGACCTTCGTGGTTTGTTTACCTTGCGCCATGTCGACCCCCGTCGGTTCCGGCCGGCGGCCCAGCCGTTATTTGCCCTCATCTTCCGGCATGAGCTCGGCTTGGCCGCTTTCGCCTTTTTCCAACTCTTTTTCGAACGTCTCCAGCTTGCCCAGGATATTTTCTACGCGCTCGCGCGCTTCCTGCTGCTTTTGCCGCAGCGCTTCGTTCTCGGCCGCGAAATGGCTGTACTCGTCGATTTTACGCGCGAGCGCCTCTTTGTCGCGCCCGGCGGCCGCCAATTCCTCGGCCTTGCGCTCGATTTCGGCCTGCAGTCGCGCGTTCTCTTCCCGGTGCTTGCGCACCGTTTGGACCAGCAGCATCACTTTTTCTTCGAGATTCGCAAGGTCGTCCATGTCCCTCGCTCCTTGTCTTGGTGCTAGCTGCGTAAGGTTGTGCCGAATCGCGCCGCGGCGACGCGGATCGCTTCTTCGCGGGCGGCGTTGACCTCCGCGTCGGTCAACGTGCGGTCGTCGGCCTGGTAGCGGATTCGGACCCCCAGGCTTTTCCGTCCCGCGGGTATGCCCTCGCCGGCGAAGACGTCGAATATGGAGACGTCGCGCACGAGTTCGCTCGAGCCGCGCACCGCGGCGACGACGTCGGCGGCGGCTTTATCCTCGTCGACCACCAGCGCCAGGTCCCGCACTACCGACGGGAAACGGGAAATAGGGCGGTAACGGCGGCGAGGCGCCGTCGCGCGACCGTACAGCGGCACGACGTCGAGTTCGATGATGTGGCCGTCGCCCAGTGGTTCGACGGGGACCCGGACGTACGCGCCGGCGGCTTCGCCCAGGAGGAAACTCTCCTCTTGCCATTCCGTCGTTGCGTCGAAGACCCGGGCCAGGGCTTCGACGACGCCCTTAACGAAGAAGAGATCGGCTTGCGCCGGTGGGCGGGACCAGTGCCGGGGGGCGGCTTCCCCCGCGGCCAGCGCCGCCAGATGGGACCGTTCGACGACGACCCCGTTTCCCCCCGGCTCGAAGACGGTGCCTATTTCGAAGATCAAGGCGGACGGCGCGCCGAGGCGGCCGTTGCGCGTCGCCGTTTCGACCAGCGCGGGCCAAAGCGCGGGCCGGAGGTGGGAAAATTGACTCACCGTCGGATTGGCCACCGGGACGGCGGCGCTGAGGCCGTAAGCGGCAAGTTGCCCGGCGTTCGTAAAACTGGGCGTGTAGACTTCGGTGAAGCCGGCCGCGGTCAAAACCTGACGCGCCGCGCGCTCGAACTCCTCGCGCGGGATGCGGACGGGCGCGGGGGGGCGTCCTCCGGGGAGCGTCGCGTCCACCTTGTCGTAACCGTAGGCGCGTGCGACCTCTTCGACGACGTCGATTTCGGCGTTTACGTCGCGCCGGTACGAAGGCGCCGATATTACGAGGTTTTCCATACGGTCGAGGCCGACGTCGAAGTAGAGGCGCCGGAGGAGTACGGCCATATCCTCGCCCGTAAGGCTGGTGCCGATGAGCATGTTGGCCCGGGCGGGCCGGAGGACGATGGCCGGCCGGGACCACTCCGTCCGCCCTTCGTCGGCGGGCGGCCCCAGGACCGTACCGCCGGCTAGTTCGGCCATAAGCGCTGCGGCCCGGTTAGCCGCGTCCATAGTCGCCGTCGGGTCGGTGCCCCGTTCGAACCTGTACGACGACTCGGTCGATAGGCCGTGGCGGCGCGCGGTGCGGCGAACGCTTACGGGGTCGAAACAGGCGCTCTCGATAACCACCGCCTCGGTAGAGGGCGACACGCCGCTGTCCCGGCCGCCCATAACGCCGGCGAGGGCTACCGGCCCTTCCGCGTCCGCGATGACGAGGTCCTCGGCCGAGAGGGCGAGTTCGCGCTCGTCAATGAGGACGAGCTTTTCGCCGGCCGCGGCGCGGCGAATGACGAGCTTGCGCCCCCGGAGTTTGGCCAGGTCGAAGGCGTGGAGGGGCTGGCCCATTTCCAGGTTGACGAAGTTCGTTATGTCGACGACGTTGTCGAGCGAGCGGACGCCGACCGCTTCGAGCCTCTCGGTAAGCCACGGCGGCGACG
>CAZLXP010000193.1:0-2927 GCA_964563535.1 uncultured bacterium
GGGTATACCTGTATCGCCTGACCGCCGGGACCGACGTCGCGACGAAGAAGATGGTAATCGTCCCCTGAGCTAAGCTGTAGACGCCGCGAAACGGGCCCCGTCACTCCGGCGGGGCCCTTTGCGTTCATATCGCACGTGCTGGCTGAGGGTTGCCGGGCAGACTAAAAAAACACTTGACGCCGAGTACGCGGTTCGTTATAATAAACCGGTAAATAAAAGAGCGCCGCGCCAAGCCGCGAGGCGCTTACAATTGAATATAGACCTGGGGTGCACGGAAGGCGGTGAGAAGCCGCCGCGGCCCCGCCACTGTAAGCGGTTACGAAAGCCGGCACATAAAAGCCACTGGGAAACCGGGAAGGCGCCGGCCGTTAGGATGACCCGCGAGCCAGGAAACTTAGCCTCAGGTCGCCTGTCCCCGGTCGAAAGCCGGGAAGACCCCTACGACGGGTAGGGCGACAAGGAATAGCAATTTATCGCGCCGGCCGTCGGGCCGGCTTTTTTTATGGTTAGAAGAATGTACGCGGACTTTTTCGTACTGGCGGCCGTCGCCGGTTTGGTGGTTGCTTGTGGCAAACCCGCGGCGCGTCGGACGACGGCCGAGACGAGGTTGTTTAGGGACGACTTAGGCCGAGAGGTCGCGGTCCCGGTCGCGCCGCGCCGTATCGTCTGTACGTCGCCGGAGATGACAGAAATCCTCTTCGCGGTGGGCGCGGGCGCGCGGGTGGTCGGCGTCGTACGGGGATGCGATTGGCCGCCCGCGGCGCGCGATTTACCGTTAGTAGGCGACTTCTCGAACGTATCGCTCGAGCGGGTCGCCGCCCTAGAGCCCGACCTCGTTATCGCGACCGGCCACGAACAGCAGCGGATCTTGGCGCAGCTGGAGCGCCTAGGCGTGCCGGCCGTCGCGTTCCTTGCCGGAGACGTTGCGGGGGTCAAGCGCAACATCCGGGCCGTCGGGGTTTTAATGGGAGAGGAGGAGAAGGCGGCCGAGCTTGTCCGCACCTTCGACGCTAAAATTTTCGCGATAACTTCCGCGGTGGAGAAGGTGCCGGCGGCGGAAAGGCCGAGGGTATATTTAGAAATATCCCCGGAGCCGCTCATGACCGTGGCCGAGGGCTCTTTCGTGCACGACGCCATAATTTTGGCGGGCGGCATTAACGTCGGCGCGGGGCTCCCGCGGCCGTACTCGCGCATCGACTCGGAGGCCGTGATCGCCCGCGACCCCGAGGTAATAGTTATATGCCACGGCGCGAAGACGCCGGCGGCCGTCGCCGCCAGGACCGGGTGGCGGCGGATAACGGCCGTGAGAGATAACCGAATTTACGAGGCGGATCCGGATTTGGTTTTACGGGCGGGCCCGCGGCTCGGCGAGGGCGTCGCGTTGCTCCACGAAATTTTTTATCGCAAGCCCCGAGGCGTGGAGGGCAGATAGTGCGACTAAAAATTAAAACTTTCTCCGCCCTTGGTTTTAGCCTGGTGGCGGTATGCGTGGTCTCGGCGTTGATAGGGCCCGGCCTTGGGCCGGCCAGGTCGGCCCGGGCTTTGGGGGCGTTTTTCGCCGGGGGCGTACTCCCCGCCGACGAATACGCGGTTATGCTGGTTCGCCTGACGAGATTAGCCGCGGCGCTTTGCGTGGGGGTCGCGTTGGCTACGGCGGGGACGGCGTTGCAGGCGTTGCTCCGCAATCCGTTGGCGGACCCGTATATCCTGGGAATTGCCGCGGGCGGCGGCTTCGGCGCCGCGGTCGCGACCGCGTTGGGGCTGGCGGGTGGCATAGCGGCGTTTTCGGCGGTTAACGTCTGCGCGTTCGCGGGGGCGCTGGCGGCCGTGGCCGCGGGTTTCGTCGTCGCCCGGGCCGCGGGCATACTATCCGTCCACGCGTTGCTGCTGGCGGGCGTTATGGTGGGTGCCTTCTTCACGTCGCTTATTTTATTGGTGCTGGCGGTGGTCCCGGCGCGGGACCAACACGCGGTATTTCTGTGGCTTATGGGCGATCTGGCCAGCCCCGACATAACGCCGTTGAAGGTCGGCTTTACCGCGGCCTTGGTCGCCGTATGCGGCGGCCTATTCGTCGTCCTGGCCCGGCCGTTGGACCTCATCGCCCTCGGCGAGGAGAGCGCTTTTCACCTGGGCCTCTCGGTGGAGAAATTCAAAATATTGGTCTTGGGTTGCGCCGCGCTCGCGACGGCTGCGGTGGTGGCGTTGGCGGGGCCGATCGGTTTCGTCGGCATCGTCGTCCCGCATGCGCTGCGGCGCGTCATGGGGCCGCGCCATCTGCCGCTTTTGACGGCGGCGGCTATGGGCGGGGCGACGCTGGTGGCGGTCGGCGATACCCTCGTGCGCGTGACCGCGGACTACTTGAGCATGCCTATCGTCCCGGTGGGCGTTTTCACCGCGTTGGTGGGGGCGCCGTACTTCTTGGCTATATTGCGGAAGAAGGGTTATTGACGTCGTGGACGCATTAATCGAAGCGGCGGACGTTTATTTCTCTTGGCCCACGGGCCCGGCCGTAAACGGCGTCAGCTTCGCCGTAAACCCGGGCGAAATGGTGGCCGTCGTCGGCCCCAACGGCGCCGGCAAGAGTACGCTGCTGCGGCTGCTTTCGGGATATTTGAAACCGGCCGCCGGCGAAGTGCGTTTGGCCGGCAAGGATATTCGGCGATACGGCCGGCGCGAGGTCGCCCGGCTCGCCGCGTTCGTGCCGCAATACAGCGAGGTTAATTTGCCGTATAAGGTCGCCGAGCTCGCGATGTTGGCCCGGTACGCGCGGCTGGGGCCGTTTAGGCCGCCGGGCGCTGCCGACCGCGCCGTTGTCGCGAAGGCCCTCGCGTTTACGGGCGCCGCGGCGTTGGCGGACCGGCCGGTAAGTCAGCTTTCGGGCGGCGAATTCCAAAGGGCGGTCCTCGCGCGGGCGCTCGCCCAGGGGC
>CAZLXP010000194.1:0-2870 GCA_964563535.1 uncultured bacterium
AGTACCCGCCGTGGCCGTAGCGCACGTCGAAGCCGCCCACCGTCACGTCGGTTTCGCGCCACAAATCGTATAACTCCACGTTGACCTGTTCCAGCGAGCCGTAGACGTACTTGCTTTCGCCAGTTTCGTCCAGGCGGTACGTGCCCTCCGCGGGCTCGAGGAGGGCGTAGCGATAAAATTTCGTTTGCTTGCGGTCGTCGAACGTGAACTCGAGGTTGCCGGCTGTGTTCTCGTCGAAGATGGCGCGTATCCCTACATCCGCCTCCAGGCGAAAATTATACGTGGGGTCGCCGTCCTTTATAATTTCGTCGGCCCGGCCTTCTTCTCCGGGCGTTTCCGGCGTGGCCATCGGCCCGACGTCGCCTTCGGCGAAGTCGTCGATTACGGCCCCGTAGAGGTGGCCGTGGACCTCGACCTCCGCGGCCCAAGCCGCGGTAACCATGAGGACCGTTAGACATGCAGTTGCCACCGAGCGAGCGCCCATAAGGCTTTTCTCCTTTATAAATTTGCCCTTATCATATTCAAGGCGTTGCGAAAACTCTCCGTCGCGGCGCCGTCGTATAGGACGAAGACGACGCGTTTAAGCCGCGGCGTCGCGCGTGCGGAAAGGTACTTTACGGTTTCCGCGAGCATGACGGCCGCCACCGATTCGTACGGCATCCTTCCCACGCCGGTGCCCAACGCCGGGAACGCCATCGACTTCAGGCCGACGGACTCGGCGTCCGCCAGCGCGGCCCTCGTCGCCCGGGCAATGGTCCCGGCGTCGGTCTTCCGGTCTTCCCCCATTACGGCCGCGTGGATGACGAATTTCGCCGGCAAAAGGCCCGCCCGGGTGCGGACCACTTCGCCGAGGCCGATGGGGGCTTTTTCGAGCGCCTCGCGCTGCACGGTGGCGCCGGCCCGCGTCGCGATGGCGCCCGCGACGCCCGCGCCCATTATAAGCGAAGTGTTGGCCGCGTTCACGATGGCGTCGCCGCGCCAACCGGTAATGTCGCCTTGTTCGAGTTCGATAATCGTTTCGCCGATGAACAGCTTATCGCCCACGGATTTACCCCCGATTAGTCGCGCCGTCGACGGCGGCGTTACTCAGAAACAGGCGGTCACGAAGGCGTAGGCCTTATCGTAAATTAAATAATCCCCCCAGTCGCGGCTGTCCAGGTCGACGCCCGAGGCCATTTTGAACGCGTAGTCTTCGCCGAATTTATATTCGAGCGAAATCGGGACCCGGTTCTGGGCTTTGTCCCTATCCAGCGTTTCGCGAGAACCGGTATCGAGATTAATTTTTCCGATGTCCATAACTTCGCCTATATATCCGGTCTCCAGGTATAGTTGGCGCCAGGTCCGGAGCCGCCACAGGAGGTGGTATACCCATTCCGTCTTTTCGTAATGGTAACTTTGGGATGGCCGGTCGGCGAAGTTGAAGCGGCGAGTTTGACGTCGGCGCTCGAGGCCGGCGCGAACGCGGTGGCGACCCGGCGGTTGATAGTACACGCCGCCGCCGTGCGAGGCGAGCGTCAACCGGCCGTCGTAGTTTTCCTCCAACCGGAACTCGCCCAGCGGCGGGTCCGTGAGCCGCCGAGTCTCCTCCCATTCGTTGGCTTCGCCCCGGTAGTATGCTTCCAGGTTAGCCGGCAACTTCTTCCAAACGGTCGCGGCGCCGTACCGCTCGGCATAGCGCCGTGCCCAGTCGGGCCGCTGGCCGTAAAAGTAAGTGTAATATTTCGTCGACGGCGTCCTCCAAAAACCCTCGCCCGTGATGCTGAAACCGAGGGGGAAGGACCAACGCCCGGCCGCCTCGTAGCGCCGGGGGTTTTGCCGGAATATCTCCTCGTAGCCCTCGTCGTATTTCGAGCGCTGGAAAGAATAGTTGTTGTCGAAGTCGATGGCGGTGTAGCGGACCTCGACGTAGCGCTCGCGGTCATAGCGGAACTTGGCCGAGAAACCGGCGTCGGAGTATCGTTTCCAGAACGCCGGGTCCGTCCGCAAACTCAGTTTAAACCACCGCCATATGCCGAACTCGAGTTCGAATTCGTTGAGTTGGCGCTCGTCCCACAACGGCTCGAGCCCCTCGTAGCGGTCGTAACGGTAGAGGAAGCGGAACCAGTCGGTGAAGGGCGCGGCGACCTTGACCTCCTGATTCAGGAGCCATTGGCGCACGTTGAGGCTCCCCATGGCTAGGCGGACGCCGACGTCGTGCGTAGCCCAAATGCGTTCCCAATCGCGGTCGTACGAGAGTTGGACCAGGTCCATGGCGTATTCGGCGTCGAACTCCTCTTCGGTGGCGTAAGGGCCCGGCACGTACAGGCCCGCGGCTAGGCCGGCGCCGCAAGTAACGGTAATCGCCCCCGCTATATACTCCAAGTATTTCGGAAAATTATACATATGCCATAATGCCCCCTTAGCCGGGGGCGGGTAATAGTAGCCGATACCCGGCCCTCTGTCAACCGAAATCCTCTCTTATAATCGCCCCGGCAGGACGGCGCCGGAACCGCTAAGCCGAAGCGCTACGGCCGCCGCCGCGCCGGCCGCGAGGGCTGCGGCCAGCGCCCAATCCCACGCCGACGTACGCCGCGCCGGGTACGGCGTCGGCCGCCGCGTGGCCCCGTACCCGCGGAGCTCGAGCGACGTCGCGAGCTGGTCGGCCGAACGCAAGCTGTAGAGGAAGACCGGCACGACGAGCGGCAGCGAACGCCGGGCCTGCGACAGGAAGCTCGAGCCGAAGTCGAGGCCCCGCGCGCGCTGGGCCTCCAGCGCCCGGGCGCTGGCCTCGAACATGACCGGCAGCAGGCGAAACGCGAGCGTAAGGGTGACGGTCGCGCCGGGCGGGATGCGGAAGGACCGCAACGCCTCGCTGAAATCCTCCGGCGTCG
>CAZLXP010000195.1:0-2639 GCA_964563535.1 uncultured bacterium
CCGCCGACGTCCTCCTCTATCCTTCGGCGTACGAGGGCTTCGGCCTGCCGGCGCTGGAGGCCATGGCCGCGGGCGTGCCGGTGGTGGCGTCGCGGGGAGGCGCGCTGCCCGAGACCTGCGGCGACGCGGCGGCGTACGCCGAAACGGAGGCCGGGGCGTTAGCGACCGCGATATCGAGATTGACACAAGACGACGAGGAGCGCCGGCGGTTGGCCGCGGCGGGGAGGGCGCACGCGGCGCGGTTCTCGCCCGGGCGGATGGCGGAGCGGACGCTCGACGTTTACCGGGAGGTGCGCGCGGCCACAAAAAGTTGACACCGCCGCGGCGATTTATGCTACATTCCGCCTTTCGAGAGCCCAGATGCTCGAAAGGTTTTGTTTTGAAGATACTGCTCATAGCGTCCGAGATACCGTACCCGCCTACCGATTCCAACCGGGCGTGTTACTATCACCTCTTAAGCCATCTCGCCGGCAAGCACGACGTCACGGTGCTGGCGATGTCGTCGGGGGGGACGGCCGAGGACGCGGCGCAGCTCGCGCCCTACGCCCAAGAGATAATCGTCGTCCCCCACGAAATCAAGAAGACGTTCCGGCGCCGGCTGTTCTCGCTATTTTCGCCGCTGCCGTTCGGCGTCCGCCTGTTCCGGAGCAAGGAATACGCCCGGGCGCTGAGGGAGCTTTTGGCGCGCGTGAGCTTCGACCTCATAATCGCCGGCAACGTGAATATGGCGCAGTATACCGCGGCGCTCACGGGGACGCCCAAGGTAATCTTCCCCCAGGACGCCTGGTCGCTCTATTACCGGCGGCAAATGAAGCACGCCCGCCACCCGGCGGCCTTTTTATACAGCTGGCTCCAGCATCTGAAACTGCGGCGCTACGAGCGACGCGCGTACGGCCGCTACGACGCGTGCGTCATGGTGGCCCAGCGGGACGCGGACATCATACGCGCGGCCTGCCCCGGCCTGCCCATATACTTCGCCCACTCGGGCGTCGATATGCCGCCGCTCGAGGGGGCGGCCAAGGAACCCGGCTCCGTCGTCTTCTCCGGCGTTATGGACTATCCTCCCAATATGGATTGCGTCTTCTATTTCGCGAACGACATCTTCCCGTTGGTCCGGAAAGAGGTACCCGAGGCGACGTTCCACGTCGTGGGGAAGAATCCGGGGCCGCAGATACGGGCCCTCGCCAAGCGCCCGGGCGTCGTCGTGACCGGGGCCGTTCCGGACCTGATAGCGTATATCCGGCGGATGGAGATCTACGTCTGCCCCATGCGGCTGGGCTCCGGGATGAAGATGAAGATCGTGGAGGCGCTGGCGGCGGGGCTGCCGGCGGTGAGCACCTCCATCGGCGCCGACGGGATGGACCGGCTGGTGGCGGGGCGGGACTTCGTCGTGGCCGACGGCCCCGGCCCCTTCGCCGCGGCGGTGGTCGACCTATTAAAGGACGCCGGCGCGCGGCGCCGCTTCGGCGAGGCCGGCCGCGCCGCGGTCGAGAAGGGGTATACGTGGGAGGCCAACGCCCGGGCGTGGGAAAAAATCATAGAGGACGTCGCCCGAGGCGAAAAAAAGACTTAAACTAACGCGAAGTGGAAAATATAACCCCCGCGGCGAGGCGGGGGTTTTGCTTTTTGCGTAGGTAGCGGCGGCCTTAAAGCCCGCCGCTCCCGATCATAGGAACAAGAAGCGGCGGGTTTCATACCCGCCGCGGCCGCCCCGCCCCGATTTTAAAACGCTGGTATGTCTGTCGCGGCGTTGGTTATGGCTTGGATATTTGTTATGGCCTCAAGTGCCGCATACAGGGCACCGAGTAGGATTAAAGTAAACGCTATGCTGCGCGTTACCGGGTGCGGTATTAATTGAACCAGGGCGTTAAGAGTTATGCTAACGCACCGGAATATAACGTACGCCGCTATTATAGAAGCGAGCGCCGGTATCATGTCCTCACCCCCTTTCGTTCGATATATTAATCCTTAACCGCGGTAGGCTATCACGCTAACGGAAACCGCACAACCCGCGGCCTTCCGCCCGGCCGTCAACCGTACGCGGGGAGTATTGTCCGCTAAACATCAAGGAATTTTCGTTTATTTATTAAACTTCGGCCTCTAAGCTCGCTATCCTTAAAAGGTCGTTTATAACCGTTATCGTATCAAATATCTTACCACGTACTGTTTTCTTCTTGGTTACTTTAACTAACGTTGAATTAGGAAAATCCATATACCAGAGGTCGGACGGTTTTGCGTTCATCTGGTTTTCGATTACCATTAGTACTAGTTGCGAATGAGCTTCCACCTGTTCCGCCGGCCATACACCGGTCTTTAGGAAAATGTGCTTTAACTGGCCCCTTTTATCTAGGACGGAAAAATGGGGGCCGCCCGATAAAACGTGGGGTCCGTATGTAGTATCGGGTATAGCCCCGTAGGGGCGTATGTATATCCCTTGGATACTATTTATCCTAGGAAGTATTAAATCGGAAAATATTCCTAAATAGGCTAAAGAGTTCAAATACAAGGTCTTAATTTGCGTTGCCGAAGCGCGCGAAAGTAACGTTTTAAGGCGTTTATCCGGGTGTGGTTCGCCCCTAATAAGTTTAGGGTAAAGTGTCGATTCATCCACGGATATGGGGTTTAAGAGCTTCGTTTTC
>CAZLXP010000196.1:0-2629 GCA_964563535.1 uncultured bacterium
CTCCTTGGAGATCGTGACGGAGGAACCGCCCCCGGCCGAGATACGTCGGCGCGCCGACGCGGCGATAAAGGCGCTCACGGCGTTGGCGGCCGTCATCGAAAAAGAGGGGCGAGGCGAACTTCGCGACCCGTTTTTCAGGCAACTCGTCGCCGTCTACTACTCCGCCTTGAGCAATCACCTCGCCGACCGCGGCATTATCCGACCCCAGGAGGAGTTGCTGAGGTCGTACGTTCGCCTTATCCCCGACGACGCCGACGGTTACCAGAATTTGGCGAGCGTTTATATGGCCGGTGGCCGCGCCGACGAGGCGGTGGTATGTTACCGACGGGCGTTGGCGCTAGCCCCCGAAAGCGCGGCCGTCCGCGCCAAGCTGGCGCGCGCGTTGTTCGCCGCCGGCCGCCCGGACGAAGCCGCCGCCGTGGCCGAAACGCTCCGGGGGGATGAGGCCGGCGAGGCGGGTTACATCGCCGCTATAATCTTCCGCGAACGGGGCGACTTCGGTAAAGCGCTGGCCGCGTTCGAGGCGGCGAAGCCGCGTTACGCCGCCGACGCCGAGTTCTGGTGGGAGTGGGGGTTGACGTACGACGCGGCGGGCCAAAGTCGCCGCGCCGTCGAGGCCTTCACGAAGTCGCTCGAGCTCAACCCCTACGCCGCCCGGGTGTATACGGCCCGCGGCGTGAACTTTCTGAAATTGGGGGACACGGCGTCCGCGGCTAAGGATTTCGAGGCCGCGTTGGCCGTCAATCCGGCCGACGCCCAGGCCCATTATAACCTCGCGTGCCTGAGCGCGCGCGTAGGCCGGGCCGACGCCGCGTTCGCGCACCTCGACGCCGCCCTCCAGCTTAACCCGGGGCGCTACGCGGCTATGGCGGCGCAGGACCCGGACTTGGCGGATTATCGCGACTTGCCGCGATTCAAAATGACGCTCGAGCGACATAAGGCCGCCGAATCGGCGCCGCGGCGATGAGGCGGTTTCCCCGAAGGTTCGGGTTAATCGTCTTCGGGGCGACGTACGTCGCGGCCGCGGCGTTGTATGTCGCCTCCGCCGCCAGGGCGCCGGGCGGCGGCGATTGGGGCGATTTCGTGGCCGCGGCGTCGGTGCTCGGCATCGCTCACCCCACCGGCTACCCCGTCTATTTACAAGTCCTCGCCCTCCATCTTTTACTACTACCGCCGGCGTGGGCCGCGGCGGCGGCCGACGTCGTTAACGCGCTGGTGGTCGCGCTGGCCCCGGCGCTCGCCGCGTCCTGGGCGTATCGCGTAGGCCGGGGCGGCGGCCGGGAAGGCGCGGGCGCGGCGGCCTTCGCGATTTTGGTCGGCGTGTTTTTCGCCGCGACGCCGGCGCTGTGGCTGGAGGCCACGTCGGTCGAGGTATACGGCGCGGCCTTCGCGTTGCTCCTCGGCGCGCTTTTTATACTTAATGAGGCGCGGCGCCGCGGCGACGACCGGCCTTTTCTCGCTGCGGCGCTCTTGGGCGGCCTCGCCGCCGGCGTCCACCTGACGGCGTTCTCGTACGTCTTCGTATCGCTGATTATGTGGGCCGCGGCCCGGCGGCCGGCCTTCCGGACCGTCTGTCTCGGCGCCGCGGCCTGGGCGTTGGGGCTGGGCGCGGCGCTCTACTTACCGCTACGGACCGTCGCGGCGCCGCCGCTCACGTGGAGTTGGACGGGCCCCGCCGACCTTCGAACCGCCTTCCTGCACGCCGCCGGGAGTCAGTTTTTGTATAACTTCAGGGTCCCCACGTGGCTGCTCGCGGGCCTTCGCCTGCGCGAGCTTTTCGCCGCGGCGTGGCGGGGTGGCGGGCCGTTCGTGTTGCTGGCGCCGCTGGGGGTTTGGCTCGTATGGCGCCGGTCCCGAGCGGCCGCCGCGGCCGTGGCGGCCGTATGGGCTTTGAACGTGGCGTTCCTGTTTTTCTACGACATCCCGGACCTGGCGAGCTACCAGCTGCCGTTCGTCGGCCTCGTCTTCGCGTGCGCCGCGGCGGCGGCGGTCGCGCTCTTCGGCGCCGCGCCCGGGAAGTTCCGCGTGGCGGTCGGCGCGGTGGCGGCCGTCGCCGTCGCGTTCTCGCTGGTTCACGAGTGGCCGCGGCAGCGTCGCGACCCGGAATTCATTTCGTATTACGGCCGTCAAATAATTTTGCCCGTCGGCTACCGCGCGGTATACGTCTCGGGCACGACGACGTCCAACTTCCTCTATTGGTTTCGCCGTTATACGCTTGGCCGGCGCGCCGACGTCGAGCTTTACAATATAAACGACGACCGGTTCGACATCGACAAGTTGGCGGCGCTGATGTGGCGGGAGGCGGGCGCGCGGCCGGTCTTCGCCGATTATTTTTTCGTCTTCCAGACGCACCAACGGGTTGCGTTTTGCCGCCGCGGCCGCGCCGCCGGTTTTATAATGGAGGTCGGCGCGCGCGATACGAAGGCGGCGGCCGCCCGGCCCCCGGACGCGGAGGTTATGGCCCGCGCCGAAAAGTTGATCCGGGCGACGCGCTACGAGGAAGGCCGGCCGACGGCCGGTTTCGACCTCGCCCTAAGCGCGTGGGAAAACCACGGCTTCTTCTACGACTATCGCGGCGACGGGCGCCGGGCGGAATATTACTTTGCCCGGGCGGCGGCTATGGCGCCGG
>CAZLXP010000197.1:0-2558 GCA_964563535.1 uncultured bacterium
CCTCCGCGGCCGGGGCTCCGATGTCCGCGCGTCGGCGTCGGGGAGTTTCGACCTCGCGCCGGGGTGGCGGCTCTCGGCCGCGGCGCTGGGCAAAAAGGGCGCGGCGGTGCGCTTCGCAAACGGCGGCGGTTACGACGTCCGGTTTCCGCCGTCGGCCGGGGTCGCGTTCTCTCTCAAAGCGCAAAGCATCAACGCGCACGTCGACTACGTTTATACTTTCTACGAGTCCATGGATTCGAGCGACGACGAACTGGCGGGATTAATGGCCGCGGTTACGCGCGACGTGGGGTGGGCGTCGTTGGGCGGCGAGTACGTGACCGACGGCGGCGCCGTGGTGCGGGCGGGTTTAAGCTATAGGCCGTGGTATATACGCGACGCCAGGTCCCGCGGCGTCGACTCGTACCGCTACGCCATGGGCGGCGGGTGGCCCGTAATGGACCGGCGCGGCCGGCTCGACGCCGCGTTGACCTACGGCCGCCGTGGCGCCCTCGACCTTAACGGCTACTTCGTCGACCTTATGGAGTTTCAGGCCGGCCTGAATTATTATTGGTAAAACGCGAGGCGGCGTCGCGGTCGCCGGCTTCAAGGAAACGGCAACGTGAACAAGAGAGTGATAACGACGTGCGAGCGACACCCGGCGCGGCCGGCGGTGGCGAGGTGCGTCGTATGCGGCGCGCCGGTGTGCGAGGGATGCGCCCACCCCGCCGGCGGTAAGTATTATTGCCGCCGCGACGTTCCCGCCGTCGAGGTTAAACCTGCGCCCGCCAAACTCCGGAACGGCCGCCTTAGGCCGGCCCTTTTGCTGGCGGTCGCCGCGGCGGTGGGCGCCGGCTGGGGCGGCTTGGCGCTGCTCAGGCCGGCGATGGAGCGGGGCGCGGAGTTATACCGCGGCGAGTTGACGCGCGCGCGCCTGGCCGACGTGGCGGACGCCGCGGACGCGTATAAAAGAGACGTGGGACGTTATCCCACGGCGGCCGAGGGCCTTAGGGCGCTGGTCAAGGAACCGCCGGGCGACGGCAAGTGGCTCGGGCCGTATCTGCCGGAGTTATACGTCGTGGACGGCGCCGTGGCGGACGCGGCGGGAAGGCCGTTGGGTTACCGCCCTTCGGCCAACGAGCACGTCGTATTCGCCGCCGGGAAAGACGGCCGGTTGGGAACGGCGGACGACGTCGCGCTGCGCTTTGAGGGGCGGCGGACGCGCAAGCGCCCGGCAACGTTCCCCAGTTTGCGGGGTCTTTTAAAGTACGGGGGCGGCCGCGGCCAGCTATAAAGGCCACCGATTTTTACGCGGAATTTCCTTTCGCCGGTCGCGTACCGGCGCTTTTTTTACGCGGAGCGCGGGGGGCGAGTTGTACGGCGGCGGCCTCGAGCGCCCGGGCGACGACGCGGACCGATACGCCGGCCTGGGCCGCGAGCTTAGCCGCACTCTCGTACTCGGCGTGGGGGAATATTTCGCCGCCGGCGCCCGCGGCAATCTTCACTTTGCCGGTGCCGTATTTACTCTCCACCGTGATGGTTCGGCGTTCCAGAGTTTTGCGGCGCGCGTCGTAGTATCGGACGCCGAGGGTGGAGGTATATCGGAGGACGAGGTCGCACAAGACGTCGCGGTCTTGGGGCCGGCCGATGACTTTAACGACGTGTCCCGGGCGCCCCTTCTTCATAACCGCCGGCATAACGGCGACGTCCAGCGCGCCGGCGTCGAGCAGGGCCTGCGAGGCAAACGCCAGCTCTTCGCCGGTCATGTCGTCTACGTTGGCCTCGAGTACGACGACCTGGTCTTGGGCGGGCGATTTTTCCGGGGGGACCGCTTCGCCCAGCAGCGCGCGGAGGACGTTGGGAAACGCGGCGGGGTCGGCGGCGCCCGGGCCGTAGCCCGCGGCCGCGACCGTCATCGTCGGCATCGGGCCGAACTCGTCGGCGACGCTTGCCACCAAGGCCGCGCCGGTGGGGGTCGTAAATTCGCCCGGGACGTCGCCGGCGAAAGCCGGGACGCCGCGCAGGAGCTCGAGCGTCGCCGGCGCGGGGACGGGGAGTTTGCCGTGGCCGGCGTCGACGCAGCCCGAGCCGAGCCGAAGCGGCGAGACGACGACGCGCTCGGCCTTGATGAGCTCGAGGAGGACGAAAGTGCCGACGACGTCGACGACGGCGTCCGCGGCGCCGACCTCGTGAAAGCCCGCGTGGCCGAAGGCGACGCGGTGGGCCCGTCGCTCGGCCTCCGCCAACAAGCGGAAGGTCTCCGTCGCGCCGCCGCCAACGTACGGCGACAGGTCCGCACCGCGGAGGAGACGTTCTACGGCCGCCACGTCGTCGAAGTGCGGCCCCTCGCCCGAAACGACGACCTCGACGCCCTCAGCCTCCACGCCGCCGCGGCGCCGCGGCGGATAAACCAACTTGACGCCGGGAAGCGCCAGCCGCGCCAGCCCTTCCTCGAGCACCATGCGGCCTCCCGTCAAATCCAGGACCGCGGCGAGCAACATATCACCGCTCGCGCCGGCGTTCCCGTAAATAAATAATATTTTCATTTATCGGCCGCGGCGCGGCGGGCGATCAAGGCCGCG
>CAZLXP010000198.1:0-2498 GCA_964563535.1 uncultured bacterium
CGTTTTTGTCGCGGCTCGAGACCGCGATCTTGGAGCGCGAGCCCGGCTCGCGGGCGACGGCGTGTATCTTGACCAGGCCCTCGTATATCTCGGGCACCTCGAGTTCGAACAACTTCAACAAGAAATCGGGATGGGCGCGCGAGATAACGATCTGCGCCCCTTTAGTGGTCTCGCGGACCTCGATGAGATACGCCCGGACGCGGTCGCCCACGCGGTATTCCTCGCCGGGGAGCCTTTCCCGGTACGGCATCACGGCCTCGGTCCGCCCCAAGTCGACGACGACGGTCCCCTTGGATTCGCGCTTGACGACGCCGCTCACCACCTCGCCCACGCGCTTTTGGTACTCCGCCAGGATTACGCCCCGTTCCGCTTCGCGCAATCTTTGGATTACCACCTGTTTGGCGATTTGGGCGGCGTTGCGGCCGAAGACGGCGGGCGAAATCTCTACGTCCATCTCGTCGCCCACCTCGGCGTCCGGGTCTATGGCGCGCGCCTCGGCCAGGTTTATCTCCAAACCCGGCTTGATTACTTCCTCGACCACGGTGCGCCGCGAGATGATAATGATGTTGTCGTCCTCCTCCAAGAGATGTATGTCCATCTCCGGGATGTTGAGGTGGCTTCGCCGCGAAGCCGAGTTCAGCGCCGCCTCCAACGCCTCGACGACGACCTTCCGGTCGATGTCTTTGGCGCGCGCCAACTGGTCCACCATTTCCTTCAGTTGAATTTCGTCCGCCATGGCTTATCTTTCCTTTAGCGCCGCCGCGGGCGCCGCCCGTAACGGGCCTTCTTCCCCGGGGCCTCACGCCTATCGAAACCGGGCAGCTCCGGCTCGAGCCTGGCCTCGGCCACCAAACCGAAATCGACGCCCCGACGGCCGCAGTCGGTATCGAGCTCGACGGCGCCCTCGCCGACGTTTACGATGCGACCTACCACCACTTCCGGCCGAACGCCGCCCTTGACCTTCAACCGGGCCAGCATGCCCCGGAAGCGTTCGAAATCGGCCGGGCCGCGCAACGGCCGGTTCAACCCGGGCGACGACACCTCGAGGTGGAACGCCCCGGCCAGCGCGCCCTCCAACTCGAGCCGCGCCCGCAGGCGCACGTTGACGTCGGCGCAATCGTCCACGCCTACGAAACCTTCCGCCCGGTCGAGCGTGACCTTGACCACCCAACCCTTGGGCCCGCGCGTTAGCGATACGTCCCACACCTCGACGCCGCGCGCCGCGGCTACCGCGGCCGCCATCCCGGTGACCTGCTCTCGTACGTCTTCGAGCAACATAACGTTCACATTTCCAACTTGTTCAATTCCTCGAGCAACGCCGCCACAAGCTCCTCCTCGGCGGCCACGCGCACGATCTCGCCCTGGCGGTAGACCACCCCCCGCCCCTTTCCGCCCGCGACGCCCACGTCCGCCTCGCTCGCCTCGCCCGGGCCGTTAACGGCGCACCCCATGACGGCGACGACCACGTCCCGGCCGTCGCCCTCCAAACTCTCCGCCACCCGCCGCGCCAGGGAAGCCACGTCCACTTGCGCCCGGCCGCACCCGGGGCAAGAGATGAGCGTAGGGCCGCGGCGCCGAAGGTCCAGCGCGCGCAAGACCTCGTAGGCCACCGCCACCTCCCGCTCCGGCTCGTCGGTGAGCGATACCCTAACGGTATTGCCGAGGCCCGCGGCCAGTATCAGCGCCAAGCCCACGGCGGAACGGGTTATCCCCGCGTCCCCCCACCCCGCCTCGGTGATGCCGACGTGAAGCGGGTACGGCAGCTCGTCGGCGATAAGGCGGTTGGCCTCCAGCGTCAGCGCCGGCGACGTGGCCTTAGCCGAGACGATGACGTCCTCCACGCCCATGTCTTCCAGCCACCGCACGGCTTCCACGGCGCTCGCGGCCATGGCCGCGGCGGTGCGGCCCCCGTACCGGGAGACGACGCCCCGCGCGAGCGAGCCGGCGTTCACCCCCACCCGCGCCGGCACGCCCCGCGCCGCCATCTCCCGGCCGACGTCGAGCCAATGCTCGCGTCGCGTGACGTTGCCGGGGTTCAACCGGACCGCCGCAGCCCCCGCGTCAAGACAGGCCAGCGCCAGGCGGTGGTCGAAGTGTATATCAGCTATGAGCGGCACCGGCGACCGCCGGGCTACCTCGCCGAAGGCGGCCGCGGCCTCGACGTCCGGAACCGCGGCCCGCGCCAACTCGCACCCCGCCGTGGCCAGCCGCTCGAGCTGCGCCAGCGTCGCGGCCGCGTCCCGCGCGTCGACCTTGGTCATGGACTCGACGCGCACCGGCTCGCCGCCGCCTACCGCGACGGAGCCGACCCGCACCACTTTCGTTTCTTCCCGCGTAAACATTCCGCGCCGACCTATCCCCCCATAACCCTCGTGAAGTCGGCCACCAGCGCCAGCGCCACGATGCCGATGAGCAGCGCGAAGCCGACGACGTTGACGAGCTCCCGCGTCCGCGCCGAGAGGTTCTTCCGCCGCGCCGTCTCGTAACCGCCGATAACG
>CAZLXP010000199.1:0-2462 GCA_964563535.1 uncultured bacterium
GGTCGTTCTCAAGGAAGCCCGGCAACTCTATTATTGGGCCGGGGCCGCGACGCTCCGGCGGGTCTCGCCGCGGCGGCCGCGGTGCCGCGCCGGCCCGAGGGAGGCATACTGGTCGCCGCGCTTTTCGGGTGGTGGCTCTTCAGGCTCGTCCGGGAGCGAAGGCCCCCGACCGCGGGCGAGGTCGTCGGGTACGTCGCGATGCCGCTGCTATTCGACGCGCCTTTCGTCATTCACAACTGGGTCGTAGCGGGCGTCCCGTTCCCCACCACCTATTTCGGGCGGCATTGGCTTTACCTGGGCGCCGTCGACCCCGAGATGAAATTCGTATGGGAGGGCCCGCCCATCTTGGCCTTCTATTGGTACCGGTACATACAAGTCTGGATGCTGGGCCAGAGCGACCTGTCGAACGCCGCGAAAATCTTCACCGACCCGGCCGTCCTCAGCCAAATAGGCTTATGGGGTGCCGCTATCCAAATCGTGCGGCGCCGCCTGAACACGGGATTCGCGTTCTTCACAATCTGGGTCGTACTCCACAACCTCTTCTACGGCTTCCTCTTGCCCAACTTCGGCACCGCCGGCCGGTACGAGGGCTGCAACTTCGCGCTTTTCGCGATCGCCATCGTATACGGCGCGCGCCTCTTGCTCGACTGGGTCAAAGGCAACGCTTTCAAAATAATCCCGTACGTCTTCCTCGTAGGGGC
Organism: uncultured bacterium; assembly: GCA_964563535.1. GTDB lineage: Bacteria > RBG-13-66-14 > B26-G2 > WVWN01 > WVWN01 > WVWN01. The sequence goes on from CAZLXP010000199.1 coordinate 702, forward strand.
CTTCATCTCGGCGGCGGGCTCGTACGTCAACTGGCGGTTAATGTATTCCGACAATATACACCATATCGATACGGTCCACGAGAGGGCCGGCAAGTGGGTCGCGGCCAACCTCCCCCCCGGCTCCCGGGTGGCGGCCTTTGACATCGGTGCGTTCGGCTACTACGCCGACCACTACATTATCGACCTGGGCGGCTTACTCGACCGGGACGCCGACAAGTACCTGCGAACCCAGACCATGAGCCAGTATTTAAAAAAGAAGCGCGCCGATTACGTCGTGATGATGGACATAGAATCGCCGGACATAATACCGCTGCCCGAACGGCTCGGCTTCTACCGCGACGAGGGCAAGGTCTTCCGGATCGAGTATCTGAAATCATGGGTTTTGAACCCCAGCCGGCGGCGTTGGATCAACGTTACCGCCATAGCCTACCCGCGAATGACCCTCTATAAAATATATTTCCTACAACGCTAAACTCTTCGGGCCGTTATGGCGTCCAATATTAGCGGTGGGAAAAAAAATAAAAACGTCGTATCCGGCGATTTGGTCCAACGGGCCCGCGACGGCGACGACGAGGCCTTCGGCTTTATCGTGGAAACCTATCGCGACCGCCTTTTCGGATTGGCGGTCGGCATATTAAGAAACCGCACCGCGGCCGAAGACGTCGTGCAAGAAGCATTTATAAAAGCGCATAAAAATTTGAAAAGCTTTCGGGGCGACGCCAGCATTTACACCTGGCTCTACCGAATCGCCGTCAATACCGCGCACAATTACATCCGGCGGGCCCGTCGCGCCGAGGAAGTCGACTTCGAGGAAGTAGCGCCCATTATTGAGGCCGCGGGGCCCAACCCGGCGGAGAAGGCGGCGAACGCCGAGTTGGGGGAGGCCATCGACGGCGCCATCCAAGGACTGCCGCCGCGCCAACGGGAAGTATTTATACTTCATTATTTCGAACAAATGACTCATCGCGAGATCGCGGAAATCCTGGGCGTGACCGAAGGGGCGGTTAAAGCCAACTTCTTTCACGCCGTTCAGAAACTCAAAGGGGCGTTAAAAACTTACGTAACGTAAAACGGCTAAGACCTATGGAAAACAAACTCAAAATACGTTCCTGCCGTAAGCGGCAGATACTCCTCGGCGAATACGTCCTGGGAACTATAGGCGAGCGGGACCGCGCCCGTTTCGAACGGCACCTCGCCCGGTGCGCGCGTTGCCGGCGCGACCTGGTCGAGACCGAAAAAACGTACCGGCTCTTGGGAAATTTCGAGCTCGCCAAACCCGGGCCGTTCTTCGCCGCTAAATTAACCCGCGCCGTAGGCCACGAGGCCCAGGCCGCCGTGCCCGGCATAATCGGCGAACGGGGCCGAGCCGACGTACGCCGTTGGTTGCGCACGCCGGCGTTCGCGACGGCTCTGGCGGCCGCGTCCGTCGCCGTCGTCGCGACGGTGTTGTACGTAAAGGTCTGGCTCCCGCGCGCGCCCGAGGGGGTCGAAGGACCGGCGGCCGGCAAGGTAGCCTCGGCGGCGAAAGCCGAAAAAGCGGCCGAGGAGCGTTTGCCGCTCGGGCCGCGAACGCCGCGGCCCGAAGCCGTCGCGCCGAGCGAAACCGGCCGTCCGTCGCGCGAAACCGCCGCGGCCGAGGAGCCGGTGGCGGAAGAAGAAGGCGGCTTCGCGGCTGAAGCGCCGTACGCCGCGGCGGTAGCCGCGCCCGAAGCCGATAAATTAGCGACGTTGGAGGCACGAGCGGGGCGGCCCGAGGCCGCA
>CAZLXP010000200.1:0-2311 GCA_964563535.1 uncultured bacterium
GATATTGGCCTCGTCGTCGGCGACCTCGTTAACGATGCTCACCGCCTCGTTGATTTCGTGGAGGGTCATGTCGGAGCCGCCGGTTACGTTGATAAGTATTCCGCGAGCTCCCTTGATGTTCAAGCCGTCGAGCAAGGGGCTGGAGATTACGTTTTGCGCCGCGGCCGCGGCCCGGTCTTGGCCCACGCCGACGCCCGTGCCCATTATGGCGCTCCCGCCGGCCTCGGACATCACGGCCCGTACGTCGGCGAAATCGACGTTTATAAGGCCGGGGACCGTGATGAGGTCGGATATGCCGCGCACCGCCTGCACCAGAACGTCGTCGGCCAGGCGGAACGCCTCGGTAATGGTCGTCTCGCGCGAGACGATCTTCAAAAGCTTCTCGTTCGGGACGACGATGAGGGTGTCTACGCGCTCCGCCAAATCCGCCAACCCGGCCTCGGCGATCTTGAGCCGGCGCGGCCCTTCGAAGTGGAAAGGCCTCGTTACGACCGCTACCGCCAGGGCGCCGATCTCGCCGGCGATTTCCGCGACGGCGGGCGCCGCGCCGGTGCCCGTGCCGCCACCCATCCCGGCGGTTATGAAGACCATATCGGAACCGTCGAGCGCCCGGCACAGGGCGTCGCGGTCTTCCTCGGCGGCGAGACGGCCGACGTCCGGTTTGCCGCCGGCACCCAGGCCGTAGGTAAGGCGGGACCCGATCTGGATCTTCTGCAGCGCTTTGGTCTGGCGCAGCACCTGGGCGTCGGTGTTGGCGACGATGAATTCCACGCCCCGGATCTTGGCGTCGATCATCCGGTTCACGGCGTTCCCGCCGCCGCCGCCGATCCCCATTACCTTTATGGTAGCGAAATGTTCGTATTCCGGCGTGAACTCGAGCATATTATTACCTCCGTTAGAAGATGTTTTCCATCCACGACTTCATCTGGGAAAGGATTTTATGGAATACGACGGCGTCGTTGTCTCCGCCGTCGTGGAACCGGCCTCCTTCCGGCAAATCGTACAGGATGAGGCCGACGCCGGTGGCGAATATGGGGTCGGCTACCGATTCCGACAGGCCGGTGACGCCCAACGGTACGCCGATGCGCGTCGGGGTATTGAATATCTGTTCGCCGAGGTCGGCTATGCCCTCCATGTTGGCGCAACCGCCGGTGAGCACGATGCCCGCGGCCAGATGGTCGGCGTAGCCCGATTGGCTAATCTCGCGCCCCACCAGCGTTATTATTTCTTCCAGCCTGGCTTGGACGATCTCGGCGATATAACTCCGGTCTATCATCCGGGCGCGCCTACCGCCCACGTCCGCGACCTCGACGACGCCGTCGTCGGCGACGAGCGACGCCATCGCCACCGCGTACTTCTGCTTAATTTGTTCGGCGGCGAGTCGCGGGGTCCGCAACCCCACCGCCAGGTCGCGCGTAACCTGGTCGCCGCCCGCCGCAAGAACCGACGTGTGGCGCACCGAACCTTCGTAGAAGATGGCGATGTCCGTCGTCCCGCCCCCCATGTCGACCAGCGCCGCCCCGAGCTCCATCTCGTCGGGGGTGAGGACCGCTCGCGCCGAGGCCAACGGCTCCAGGACGAGTCGGGTGACCTTCAAGTTGGCTCGGTTCACGCTTCTGACCAGGTTCTGGGCCGACGTTATGGCGCCGGTCACGATGTGAACCTCCGCTTCCAGCCGGGTCGCGACCATCCCGCGCGGGTCGCGTACGGCGCGCTGGTCGTCGACCGCGAACTCCTTAGGGAGGACGTGGAGAACTTCCCGGTCCACCGGGAGCGCGATCGCCTTCGCCTGCTCGATGCACCGTTCGATGTCCCTTTTGGTTATCTCGCGGTCCGGGCTCGAGATGGCGACGATGCCCTTGCTGTTCATACTTTTAATGTGGCCGCCGGCGATGCCGACGTTGACCTCGCCGACCTCGACCCCGGCCATCTGCTCCGCCTCGCGGACCGCCTCCACGATCGACTGCACGGTGCTCTCTATGTTCACCACCATGCCGCGTTTGCTGCCCAACGACGGCGCGAGGCCCGTGCCCAAAATTTCAACCGCCGGGCCGCCGTCCCGCTTCGCGATCACGCAGCAAACCTTGGTCGTGCCGACGTCCAAACCCGCTACGATATCAAACCGCTCCGTCATGCGCCGAACCACCTCCCGCGTCGCCGTCGGCCCCTGCAACCCGACCCGTAACGATAATGTCCGCACCGAAACGGGCATCGTAGGTTACCGGGCCGCGGCCGCTCGCCCGCGTCGCCTCGTAGACCCGCCGGAGGCGCCGGGCCGCGAGTTCGCCGAAGCCGCCGCCGTACCTGACGT
>CAZLXP010000201.1:0-2105 GCA_964563535.1 uncultured bacterium
CGCGTCCGCCTGCAGCAGCGCCCGCGCCAGCGGCGAGAGCTCGATGCCCTGCGCCTCCAGCAGCTCCGCCAGGCGCTCGAGGAAGGCCTGGAAGTCCTCGGGGCGCATCGCCAGCGCCTCGGCCGTCGCGCCGTCGAGCGCGCGGATGGTCTCGCCGAGCCCCGAGAAGTACAGGGTGAACAGGCGCTCGAATCCCTCGAGGTCGACGGCGCGCTTCAGTAGCGCCGCGACGGCCTCCGCCGCCTCGGCCTCGGCCTCGAAGCCGCCGCCGGGGCCCTCCAGCAACGTCGCCGCCGGCGCGTCCCGCTGGCGCTCGCGCGTATCGGCGGAAGCCTTGAGCTCGCCGTAAGCCGGTTGATAAGGCGGGTCGCCGTCGCCGAAGACGGCGCCGAAGGCGCCGTTCACGAACGATATTAGCTTAGGCGCTGAACGGAAGTTGTCCGTCAGCCGCAGGACCTCGCCCCCCTCCCGCATAACGACCTCGCGCGCCGCCTCGTAAACCTCTACGTCCGCGCGTCGGAACCGGTAGATGGATTGCTTGGGGTCGCCGACCAGGAAGAGCTTTCCCGGCACGAGCGACACGTCGCGCCAGGTCGTCGCGACCACGCCCTCCTCGGCTAGGAAGAATATGAGCTCCACCTGCAGCGGGTCGGTATCCTGGAATTCGTCCACCAAGATGTGGCGATAGCGGCGTTGGAAGTACTCGCGAGCGCCGTTCTCTTTGCCGCGCAGGAGGCGGGCCGCCCGCAGCAATAGGTCGTGGAAGTCGAGGGCGCCGGCGTCCTCCTTGCGACGCGCGAAAGCCTCCGCCGCGCCGCCGAGCCACGAGACCAGCGGCGGCAATAACGCCCGCCGCCGGGCGTCGCATACCCGCGCCAGAGCCTCCGCCACGGGCCTTAAGTATCCGTCCTTTAACTCGTCTTTTAACTCCCCCGGCCGCCAATTCCTTTTGTTCCCGCCGAGTTTTATCGGCGTCGCGCACACCCGGTCCAAGTCGCCCGCCTCGAGCGCCGCCGCCAGGCCGTCAAGCGAAGCGAGCGCGCGATAACAGGCGTCCGTCGGCTCGACGCACCGGCCCCGGACCTCGTCGAAGCGCGACCGCGCCGCCCGCACCGCCTCCCGCACACCGTCCAACTCGACGGCCGCGACGTCGTAACCGCGGCCGCGCACGAGGTCCCGTTCCGCCACCGAAACCGACACGATGCCGGTTAAAAGGTCGAGCCGGGGCGCGCCGAAATAGGCCCACAACGACGCCCAGGCCGCGGCGCCATCCGGGTCCTCGGCCTGGGCTTGCAGCCACTCCTCCCACACTTGTTCGAAGAGGAGCTCGGCCCCTACCGCGTCGACGACGTCGAAGGCGGGGTCGACCGTGGCCTCCACCGGAAGCTCCCTCAATAGCGACGCGGCGAAGGAATGGATGGTGGAGATCTGCGCCTGGTCGAAGCGCTCCAGCGCGTATTCGGCGTGGTCGTCGCCCGGGTGGGCCGCGGCCCAATCTTCGAGCGCCGCGCGGAGCCTGGCCGAAAGTTCGGCCGCCGCCTTCTCCGTGAACGTTATGGCGACGAGACGCGAGGGGTCGTACCCCGGCGTTAAAAGCGCCTCCAACGCGCGGTCGCATAATAGCCGCGTCTTCCCGGTGCCGGCGGAAGCCTCGACGAAGAACGTCCGGCCCAGGTCCCGGGCCGCCCGGCGAGCTTCGCTGTCGAAAAGTCCCTGTGCCATAGCGCGCCTATTTAATTTCCCGGAGCTCGGCGAGCCGCGTTGCCGGCGGCGACGCCCATTTCTCGTCGCCCAGGTAGCCCGGGCCCGCGTCGCAAACTACGCGAAAATCGCAATACCGGCACGCGTCGCCGCCGTCGCCCGGGCCGTCGCGGCCGGCTACGAATACGCCGTCGCGGGCCAACGCCAGCAAGCCGGCCACCAGGTGCCGCACCGCCGCGGCGTCCAAAGCGCTTTCTTCGGAAACAACGAACGTACATTTCTCGCCTTCCTCTAAAGGAAAGCAATAGCCCGCCACCGACGACGCGACGTCGCCGCCGAAGAGCTCCCCGTATGCCATCAAGTATAACGGCGGCTGGAGCTGGCGGCCGCCGGCCAAGTGGCCC
>CAZLXP010000202.1:0-2086 GCA_964563535.1 uncultured bacterium
GGGTCCTACCTCGGCCAGTGGGGCTCGTACGGCACGGGCAACGGCCAGTTCATTTTCCCGTACCGCGCCGCCGTCGCTTTCAGGGGCAACGTCTACACGGTCGAATATTTTTCTGGCCGCGTACAATACTTCACGGCCTCCGGCTCCTACCTCGGCCAGTGGGGCTCGAAAGGCGGTACAGGCATCGCCGTCGCGCCCAACGGTAACGTTTACGTAACGGGCCCCGGTTACTCCTGCGTCCAATACTTCACCTCTACCGGCTCTTACCTCGGCGAATGGGGTTCGTATGGCGCGGGCAACGGCCAGTTCAATTGGCCGGCCGACGTCGCTGTGGCCTTGCGCGGTAACGTCTACGTCGTCGAATACGGTAACCACCGCGTCCAATACTTCACCGCCGCCGGCTCTTACCTCGGCCAGTGGGGCTCCATAGGTTCGGGCAACGGCCAGTTCTATTTCCCGTGCGGCATCGCCGTCGCGGCCAACGGGGACGTCTACGTCGCCGATTCCCACAACCACCGCATACAATACTTCACCGCGGCCGGCTCCTACCTAGGCCAATGGGGCTCCGGGGGTTCGGGTAACGGCCAGTTCTCTCGCCCGTACGGGGTGTGTTTCAACGCCGGCGGCACGCGCCTCTACGTCGCGGAATTGGATAACCACCGCATACAATACTTCAGACGCTCGGCGCATGACGATATGGATTCGGGCGTAGCGCCGGCCTCCCTCGGCCGCGTGAAGGCTCTGTTCCAGTGAACTAATATTTCCGTTTTGCACTTTATAAAATCGCCCGGCGTTTCGCCGGGCTTTTTGTGTTAATTTTGTGTTAAACTCCCCGCGAATCGCCCTTAACTGCCGTTACACCTGCCGGTTCCGCCACCCGGGCTCGAGGCGGCATAGTTTAACCGGCCGCGGCGGCGTTTATTATTTTGCGGTTTGGCGCCGTTTGATATATATTAGGGTTGCGGCGGGGTATCGCGGCGTCGCGACCGGAAAGGGTATTTATGACCGGGATGACGCCTATATTATTGACAACGGCGTTCCTCGCCGTCGCCGGAATCGCTCGAACCACTATTTAACGCTTCCCCTCAACCGTACGTCCCGCGCCCGCGACTCAAGGGGCGTAACATCCAACATGATACTAAGCACCGGGCCAAGTCAGGAGGGAGTCGAATGGTGAAGATTAAGGACGAAGGCGTTATACTTAAAAAGACTAAGCTACCTTTTGAAAGCGAAGGGGTGTTAAACCCGGGTTGCATTGAGGTAAACGGCGTCGTTCATATGTTTTACCGGGCGGTACGGCCGGGGAACTACTCAACTATCGGCTACTGCCAACTAAAAGACAACGACGTTATTCAGCGCAATGATAAGCCGGTCCTTTTCCCTGAATACGACTACGAGAAGCGGGGGGTAGAAGATCCGCGTATTGTTTTCCTCGACGGCGTCTACTACTTATTCTATACCGCTTATGACGGACGGAATGCGCTGGTGGCATACGCGACCAGCAACGATTTGACCAATTTCACAAAGCGAGGTATTATCTCGCCTAAAATCTCTTACCAGGAATTTATAAGGATAGTAGGTCCCAATAAAAGGGTTCGCCGGCGCTATTCGCATTTTGCGCGTCGCATCGAGCACTGCAACGGCCCGGACGTATTGCTCTGGGATAAAGACGCCTTCATCTTTCCGAGAAAATTCAATAACTCCTTCTGGCTTGTTCACCGCATTATGCCGGGCATCCAGATTGCGGCGTTTAAAGACTTCTCCGAACTCACGCCGGAATACTGGCGGGATTATTTTAAGGTGTTCGATCAGCATACCCTCTTCGAGCCTAGATTTCACTTTGAAAACCAGAAAATAGGTGGCGGTTGCCCGCCGGTCGAAACTGAAGCCGGGTGGCTCTTTATCTATCACGGCGTCGGCCGTTTATTTCTGCGCCCGAAGTACTACGCGGCCGCGGCTTTGCTCGATCGCGAGAATCCCAGAAAGGTTATCGCCCGTCTTCCGTACCCGCTCTTCGGGCCTTCCTACGGATGGGAACGGAAGGGAATCGTCGACAACGTAGTGTTCCCGACGAGCGCGCTTATCA
>CAZLXP010000203.1:0-2083 GCA_964563535.1 uncultured bacterium
TTCCCTCGAGCCGCGGGCGACAGCGCCAATTTTTCCTCCGGCTCCTCCCACGCCCTCAAACCCAGAATCCTCTCGAAGAAATATTTTCGCGGGCAGGCCGCCAGCGCCTCCAAGTCCGACGCCCCCACCGGGACGACCTTGCGGCCGTACCGCCTCTTAAGGAAATCGCCGCCCTCCGCCGACACGATGAGGCCGTCGAAGGGGGTGAGGAACGGCGCCCGGGCCGAGACGCTCGCATCCCGCGCCGCGGCCCACCCCGCGCCGCCCGCGGCCAGGTACGCGGCTACCGCCGCCGTCCCATCCTCTCGCGCCCGGCCCGCCCAGTATTCGGCCTCCGCTAAGGCGTCATCCGCCGCCGGCGCCTCCGTCGCCCCCACCCGCCGGAACCAGCGGTAAGGCAGCGCGGCCCGGTCGAAATCCTCGGCCCCGAATTTCGTCCCGGCGAGCATGCCGGCCAACCTCAAAACGTAATGGGAGGGGAGACGTTCGCGACCTTCCGCATCCAGGCGGTGATAAGAGACGCAGAGAAACTCGTTGGCGGCGCCCAGCGCGAGGTGGAAAATAAGGGGTTCCTCCGCCACCCGCTCCGAACGCATGTTGAAGCGCCACCTCCCGGCGGCGCGGTCGTTGAATTCCGCCCGCTCGACGTCCAATATCACCGGGTCCTGGGAGGGGCGGCGCGGGTAAACCCCTTCGGCCGCGGCCGGGATAAATACCGCCCGGAAATTCAGGCCCCGCGCTTTATCTATCGGGATTAGATTTATACCGCCGCGCTCGAAGCGGCCCGCGGGCACGGCCGCCTCCGCCAAACGCCGGTCGAAAGTGTCGACGAAAACCTTGAACGTGACGGGGGCGGCGACGACGTCGTCGTAAGCGGCCATGCCGCGGACGAGGCCGAGGACCTCGTCACGTTCTCGGGACGGCTCGAAATCCGCCGTAATGATTTCGGCGAGGGCGTCCGCGAAATCGCGCCACGGGCCCCGGGCCGGGAAACGTTCCAAATCCGTGAATAATTTTTCCGTAAAGGCCGCCAGCGCCCGCACGTCGGCGGCGGCGTGGCGCCTTTGCTCGGGAGGGATTTGTTCGCAGGCCGCGGCGTACCGGGCGAGGCGCTCCGCCCACTCCCGGCGGCCGTACACGACGCCCGCAGCCGCGGATATGTCGTCCCATAAAGCGGGTTCGAACCTGACGCCCTCGCCCGCAACCGCTTCCGGCTTGAGCGGCGCCGTCTCCACGAAATCGACCACGTCGCGCCGGCCGAAAGGCCGCGGCCCCGCCTGGGCGCGCCACGCCAGCTCGAGCATCCGCCGCGCGCCCTCTCCCGCGCGCGTGGCCGCGAGCGGCCGGCCGCCGGCCACGTAATATCTTCCCTCGCCGTCCTCCTTTCCCCAAACGAGGTCGAAGACTTCCGTCAATACCGCCAGCGCTTCGTCGCCCCGGTACAGGACCGCCATCTCCGCCAACGGCACGCCGCGCTCGCGGCTCAGCCGGAGCGCCTCGCGGGCCACCTCGCGCGCCTCCGCTTCCGCGTCCGGCGCCGAGATTATCTTTACGCCCTCCGCCGAGGCCGGCCCGTCGCAGCCGCCGCCCCAGGGCCGGGCCGCCTCCCCGGCCGACGAGACGGCGGGCAAGAGGTCGACGTCGCACCCCAACGCCTCGAGCCAATCCCGCGTCGCGCGCGCGAAGCGGAATTCGCGCCCCTCGCCAAAAGGCACGTATAACCTCAGGTTAACGTAGCGCCCCACCGCTTGCAGCAAACGCCGCTGGAGCTCGTTGAAGTCGTAGAAACCGAATACGAACAATTCGCGGGCGCCGAAGCGGTCGGCAAACGCCGCGGCCCCCGCCGTCGCCGCCGAAAAAACGTCGTACTCGTCCCGATACCTGCGGCGGCCTTTGGTCAACAGCGCCCGATAGCGGTCGAACGTCTTGCCGAAGAGCGTGAGCTTCTCGCCCAGGTTGAGGTCGACGTCCCACGAGCCGAGGCCGGCCTGGCGGACGTCCTCGGCCGCGGCCCGAAGCGTCTCCACGAAGCCGGCCTTATCCTTGACCGGCCCCAAGTACGACGCCGGGGGCAACTCGGCCG
>CAZLXP010000204.1:0-1925 GCA_964563535.1 uncultured bacterium
CGGCGGACGAGCTGGCGCTGGTCGCGACGTTGACGTCGCCGCTGTTCTCGTTTACTGCCGACGATTTATTGCGTTTCAAACTGGCGGGCGGCGCTTTCGATTACCGCGTCGCGGCGCCGCCGTCGGCGCCCGGGAGGTTCGCCGACGCGTTCGATATGTTGGCGCGGTTGCACGAAAGGCGGCGCGACAGGCCGCCGGCGGCGACGTTGGCCGAGCTCGTCGCCCAAACCGGCCTACTGACTAAGGCGACGCTGTGGGGCGGCGGCCCGCGCGCCGTGGCCAACGTTCGCAAGGTCCTGGCGTCGGGGCGAAAATTCGTCGCGACGGGCGGCGTCGGCCTGCGCGCGTTCGCGCGCTGGCTCGGCGAGATGGCGGGCCGGGAGGAAGCGGAACACGAGTCGCCGGCGCTCGACCCCGTCGACGACTACGTCCGCATAATGACGATTCACGCCGCCAAGGGGTTGGAGTTCAACGCCGTCGTGTTCCCGGACTGGGCGCGCCGGGCCCGCCAGGGCCCGGGCGACGCCGTGTTCGTCGACCGGCGAACGGGCTTGATTCACGCCCGCGCGGGCAGCGCCCGGAGCGGGAAGCAGCTTTTGACGCCGGGCTACGAGGCCGCGGCCGCGGCCCAGAGCCGCTTCGGCGAGGCGGAGGAGCGGCGGCTGGATTACGTTGCGGTTACGCGGGCGCGCGACCTTTTGGTCTTGCCCCGGATGGCGGAGGCGGGCGAGAGCTCGCTGGCCGAGGCGTTGGCCGCCCTCGAGCCGGCGTCGCGGGCGTGGGAAGTCGTTTGCGTCGACCCGGCCGAAGAGCGGCGTCGCGTTGCGGGGCCGCGCCCGGAGGCGAAGGCCGCGCCGGACCTCGGCCCGGGCCGCGACGCGTGGCGCCGGCGATTGGACGACGAATTGACCGCGGCCGGCGTGCCCGCCGCCGTTATGGCGGCGACGGAGTTGGCCCGGGTGGAAGAGGTGCGCCCGGCGAAACCGGAGGCCGCGCCCACGTCGCGCCCCGACGCCCTCAAGCTGGGCTCGGCGCTGCACGCCGTGATGGAAGAGGTGGATTTGGCGACGGGGGCGTCGTTGGCGGAGGTCGTCGCCGCGGCGTGCGCCGCGAGGGGGTTGACTGAAGAAGACGAGGCGGTCGTCGCGGGTTGGGCCCGTAGTTGTCTGGCGACGGCGCCGGTGCGGGAGGCGGCGGCCGCGGCGGCGCGCTATCGGGAGATGCCTTTCGCCGTGGCGGTGGAAGGCGCCGTCGTTAACGGGGAGGTGGATTTGGTTTACGAGGCCGACGACGGCCTCGTAATCGTGGACTACAAGACCGGCGAGGAGACGTCGTACGCGGAGCGGTTGACGGACGCCTACCGGGACCAGATGGCGATATACGCGGCGGCGCTTTCCCGGGTGACGGCTCGAGCCGTAGCGCGGGCGTACCTCGTCGTCCCGCGGACGGCCGAAGAAGGGCGGGCGGTTGAATTGGGGCCGGTCGGGGCGTTGCAGGCGAGGGGGGAGACTTTGTTGGCGGAGGCGCCGCGCCGGGCGCGCAATTCGGCGGGCGAGCAAGGCGTGGTATAAATTAATTTAAATTCGGCTCAAACCCCTAAGCGATTTGCCCCGGGCGGCGGAATCTGCTATACTTAAAACAATTAAACGTATTGGCATTATCGGAGGATTATCTTACGAGCGGGGAGGTGCGCGTGGTGGTTAAAAAGCGGAGCACCCGGCGGCCTAAAGTCTTGATGGGGTGGGCGCGGATCGCGGATTTCATGGATTGTTCGGTGGCTACGGCCAAGAGAAGGGAAAGGTAAGGGCTACCGGTGGCTCGAGCCGGCGGCGCGGTATGCGTGTTACGGGATGAGGTTGGCGCCTGGCTGAAGGGCCGGGGTCGCCGACGGAAGCAATAGGAGCGGGATAAACGGGCGACGTATC
>CAZLXP010000205.1:0-1840 GCA_964563535.1 uncultured bacterium
GGCCGTGCATATATCTACCAGGTTGCATCCCGCGCCCGCGAGGACGTAATAACCGACCGCATGGCGCAACGACTCAACGCGCCGGCCCCGCGCGATAGGGTCCTTTATTGAAGGCAGCAGCGTCGCGCCGCGCGCTACCACGCCGTAGCCGGAGGTGAAATCCCTCAGCTTCGCGTCCTCGCGCGCGTAATACCGTCCCAGCGGAACGAGGTTCCCTAGCGCCAGCGCTACTGCGGCCCAGGCCGCCGGGCGCGTGAGGGCCCGCGGCACGTTCGCCGCCAGCCACGGCGTGATAAATAAAAACGGGAATAAGGTCATTCTCTCCGAAAAATAAGAGCCCTGGGGAGTCGCGCCCGGCGCGGCGAAGTACACGACGACGAAGACGGCCGCGAGCGCCGCGAACGAGTCGGAAGGCCGCAGGCGCGGCTCGCCCGCGCGCAGCCGGCCTACCACCGCCGCGGCTAGCAAAAGTAAAATTAGCAGCGCCGCCGCCCACGCCACCGGCCTTTGCGCCGGCCCGAACGAAACGAAGACGTTGGCGAAGAAGAACTCCCGACCGAGCCAACTGAACGGATGGCGATAGTACGCGCCGCCCTTCGGCGTCGCGACGACGTAGTAGAGCGGGAGAATATAGGAAGGCGCCATATACAAAAAAGCGCGCAGTAAACGTCGGTATTCATGCCCCGCGCGCGCCAACCAGAAGCTCATAACCCAGATCGAAACGAGGGCCGCGGCGGCGGCGATGAGGTGCGTAAAATAACAGGCGGCGACCAGGAGGTTGAGGACGACCCAGAAGCCGCCGCCGGCATTATCGCGGCGCAACCAGAAAAAGGCCGTCGTCAGCAGGAATACCGGCAGCCCCAACATGAAATTAAAAAAGCCCATCTGGAAGGGATACGACGTCGCGACCACGAAGAACAATAGGCCGAGGGCCGAGGGCTTTCCGGCCGCCGCCTTCGTAAAATACCACGCCGCGGCCGCGAACGCCACCACGTATAAGGAGATGAAAATCTTCTCGGCGATTAACGGCGCGAACGCCGCGAGCAACGGCGCCACGACGGCGTGGTAGGCCCAATAGGGTGCCGGCGTCAGGTTGAGCTCGTAATAATCGCGGTAAAGGGAATCGCCGGTGAGGAGGGCCTTGAAAACGAAAGCGGAGGATAAATGCGCCGGGCCGTCCTGGGTAGGGATATACTTGAAGCCCCAGAAAAACGCGACGTAGCTCGCGGCGAGCGCGACGTAGGTTAAAAGTAAAATGTGGCGGCGATAGCTCGGCGAATATATCGGCCCTCACCCCCGGCGGAGGTCGTCACTCCTCCCGCTCTTCTTCCCACGCGGGCAGTTTCCATCCCGGCGGCTCTACGGCCAGCCGGTATATATTAACGTATTCGCCCGGCGCCTCGACCTTGGCGACGAAATAATAACGGCCCACGTCCTGTCCCGCGGCAAAGGGCGCGAGCAGGGTCACGCCGGCCCAGGCCACGTAAAGGTCGTTCACGTAAACCCCCTCCCCCGAAATGCTGTCGTAGCATATGAAGCGGACGCGAGCTTGTTCGGCCCTTTCGGGGAAGGGAACCATTTTGCTTCCGCCTACGGCCGCGGGCCTGACCGGCGAAATCTCGGCCGGCGCGCTGTAATAGGCGATGAGCCCCGGCCACGCGGTACATACTTTATCGTAGGCCCCGGCGACGCTCCCCACCCACTCGGCCGCGGCCCGAATCGAGGCGCCGTGCCATCGAATATAATCCCATTTCCCGGCCCACGAACGCGTTTGCGCGTTTACGTACAACGTTAATACGGCCAAGGCGACCGCGCCGCCGGCGAAAACGCGGCTCCCGAG
>CAZLXP010000206.1:0-1767 GCA_964563535.1 uncultured bacterium
GCCGCGCCCGCGCCTAGCGCCGCGATTCCGATACACGTTAAATGTTTAATCGCGCTCATTCCCTCGTCTCGGCCGTCCGGCGCGCCAAGCGCGCATGGGCGATTCTAAGAATAACCTATACCCTTGTCAAGGATGGAAGATTTTTTTACGAAACGGCGCTCCTCGGGGCCGTATTTTTATATAAGGGACGGCTTTTCGCGCCCCGGCGGGAAAAAAGTTGGCTGGTTTTCGGGGAGCGTTTTTTGACCGCGCGCTTTGTATCGGCTATAATTGTAGTAGGTGAACGGGTTGAAACGGTCCGGAAAAGGAGGTTGTGGAATGAAAAAACTGCTTGGTATTGGCGCGTTGGTGCTGGTTTTCGCGGCCGCGGCGCGGCCGGCGACGACTCGCGGCCAGACCGATTGGGTCGGCGGCCCGGGCGTCCAAGGCCCGGTTACGACGTGGGGTAACGGCTTTTGGGATTCCGATAAAATCAATTATCTAAACCCCGGTTATCTTATTTTAGGACTCGGGCCAAGGTTCCCCGGCGTTCGGCACCACGTCGGTAACCGCAGCGAGTTATACGCCGCCCAAACCGGCGACATCGACGGCGACGGCGACCCCGACATCGTCGTCGGCGGCCACAATTCGGGCATCGTTTGGTACGAGAACCTCGGCGGCGGCAATTTCGCCCCCACGCCCCACGTGATACTAAATTACGAGTGGCCGTCCTTTCACGTCTTCGACCTCAACGGCGACGGCTGGGACGACCTCATATATACCGACGACCAATACGTCTACTGGTACGAAAACGACCACAGCGGATGGAACCAGCACCGCATCTCTAACTACTTCAACGAGGTTGACGGCACGGGGTGCGCCGACTTCGACGGCGACGGCGACGTGGATATCGTGGCCGGCGGCGTCCAGGTCACGGACCTGCGGTGGTATCAGAACGACGGCCATCAGAACTTCACCGAGCGCGTTATCAGGACCGGCTATAGCGGCCCCAACAACGCGCCCCTCGGCACCGGCGACCTCAACGGCGACGGCCGTCCCGACTTCGTAATCTCCAGCGAGTTCGGCAACTTCCTCGATTGGTGGGAGAACCGCGGCGGCTCGCCGCCGACGTTCAGCCGTCACACGCTGCTCACCGGCTACAACGGCACCCGAAACTCGTACGTCGTGGACGTGAACGGCGACGGCCGGAACGACATCCTTTCGGCGGCCATAGGTTCCGATTCCATCGATTGGTGGGAGAACCGCGGCGGTTCGCCGCCGACCTTCACCCGTCGCAACATAGCCGCCAACTACAACGGCGCGTACGACATCGTGGGGTTCGACGCCGATCGCGACGGTGACGTCGACGTCCTGAGCACGGCGCAACTCGGCGATACCCTCGATTGGTGGCAGAACGACGGCCAAGAGAACTTCACGCGCGGCATTATCGCGTCCGGCTACGACGGCGCCTCCAGCATTTGGGTCGCCGACGTCGACGGGGACGGCATTTTGGATATCGTCAGCTCGGCCCTCGACGCCGGGTCCGCCGACTGGTGGACCATCACCTACGGCTACCGTAGTTTGGGCGCCCTCGATTCCTCGATTCTCGACACCGGCGGTTCGCCCGCATACGGCCGAATCTACTGGACCGCCAATGCCCCCGCCGAAACGTCCGTCCGCTTCCAGGTCCGGGCGTCCAACGACCCGGGCAACATGGGAAATTGGTCCGCCGATATTACGACCTCGGGGGCCGACCTCAACAACTATATCCCGAACGGCCGCCGCTAC
>CAZLXP010000207.1:0-1709 GCA_964563535.1 uncultured bacterium
TTCAACCCACGCGGCGTATATCGTGCCGCCGCCGAAGTGGTCCCACGTCGCGGGCCACTCGTGCCGGAACGCGTGGAGCATACAACGGGTTAACATGCTACGGTCCGTATCACCGTTCACCCTTTCCTCAGGAGTTTGGCCGCCAATTCGCCAATCTCTTAATACTATAAGGCTTAGCGAAGGTATATAGGTCTCCTCTTCGGGCCAATTTTCATTTCGGTCAATCGTTACGTTCCTATTGACGCCTTCCTCGTAAACGAAAGGCCGGCCGAAGACGGCGTCGCGGGCGATCCAATACGTCCCCCAGCCGCCGCCGGCGTCGTAGAGGTGCCATTGGACGTCGGCCCAGAGCCTGTCATCCCATCCCGAGCCTCTTACGAAATCTATGTCGCCTAAGTAGGGCGCGCCGTCCGTTTCGCCGTTTCCGCCGATATATACGGCTTCGCCATCTTTAGTGAGTATTATGACGCGGTCCGCGTATTCGTTGTCTAGGGTTCTGAGCTTGTTCTTTACGAGCTCGAGCAACGCCGCTCGGCCTTCGGGCGTAGGGTTTCCTACCATACTAGCGGGGTATTCGGGGGGCAACTCCAGGTATAACAATCCCGCATAAGCGCCCCCGACCGCTAATAAAATGCCCGCCACAACGGTTTTGAACGTATTCATCTCTTTCTCCTCCTCTTAGCAGTTAGTTAAAACCTTTGAAACGTAAAATCCTGCCTTGCGTAGCACCTACCCATACGTCGTTCTGGCTCACGCATTCTACGCAATAAGTAGTACTATTTCCTATTTCGTCTTCCGGGGCTTCATACAGGATCCAGTTATCCCCATCCCAGAAATACGTATCAAGGCCCACGGCCCACCCGTAATCGGGATTTAAAAATTCGACGTCATAGAAACCGTCGGCCGCGCGCCAAGGTCCTTTGTAGTTCTCCCACCTTTTGCCGTCGTAATGATAAACGGGCGGTTCCCCCGAGTACTCTTCCCGTTCTCCCATCGCCCACCCCAAATCGCGCGCCGGGAAACCGATGCAACGGAGGTAGTTATCGACTTCTTCTACCAGGTTCCAATTAACACCGTCCCACCGCCAAATACCGAAAACGCTCGTAGCCCAACCTTCATCGGATCCCCAGAAAAAACACCCCTTCCAACGGTAAGTAGGGAACTCGGTCTTATACCATTTCACACCATCGTATCTCAGGGCATAATCCCCACCGAACGCCCAGGCGTCGTCGGGGGCGTTAAACCATAACTTATATATATGATGCACATCCGGGATCGTAACTTCTTTAAAACTCGAGCCGTCGTAATGCCACATCCTGCTACTATAATCGCTTTGCGAATGCGCCTCCACGCCCGCGAACCATCCGTCGTTAGCGCCGTTGAACCACACTTGCGTCAGGCCGTAGTCGTAGCGCGGTTCGGCGGGGTGAAGGTCCTTAAATAACTTCCAGCTCGAGCCACCGTAATGCCAGATCTGGTGGCCTGCCACCGCCCAGCCGTCGTTCGCCGTGACAAAGCATATATCGCGTACGCCCGCAAGGCATTTAGGCGTAGGGACGACTTCCCAGACGCCGTTATATTCGGGCTCCGTAGGGCCCTCGCCGCAGTTCGAAAAATATAATGCGGCCCCGGCTAGCAACGCTCCAAGGCCGCAGTATCTAAATACTATTTTCATTTCTCTACCCTCAACCACATTCTAAACGTTGCCC
>CAZLXP010000208.1:0-1698 GCA_964563535.1 uncultured bacterium
AAGAAGCCCTGCGTTATCTTGCCGGCGCGGGCCGCGTTCGGTATGACCAAATGACGGGCGAGTGGGTGTCCTTGGTGCGCGGCGCTTAGCGGTTTCTTATTCTTGACGGCGGGCCACCGTCGATTTATACTCACCCGGGAGTTGCGCGCGAACCGGGAAGGCTTTATGTGGCGGATAGTTTTATGGGTAATATTTTGGGCCGCAGCGGCGGCGAGCGCGGCCGAGGCGGATGGGTGGCGTTGCCTCCTCAAGCGCACCACCCTCGACGAGGGCGCCCTCCGGTCGACGTTGTACGTCGCGGAACTAGTTGCGGGTGAAATTTCGACTCTAGCGACGTTCGAGGACGTCGACGTCGCCGCGGCGGCCGCGGACGCGGGCGGGGAGACCGTACTCGTTGCGGGTTACCCGTACGGCGTGCCGGGGCGGGTCGTACGAATCTACCGCGTCGACGTCGCGAGCGGCGATTACGTTGCGGTCGGCGATTTCGAATATTCGCAGTTGCCCGAAGTCAGCGTAGCGTACGACGAAGGCGGCGCCGTTTTTTACTTAGCCGTTTGGGGTAATCTAGACCCCGTCCGGGGCCCCGAGCGGTTTTTGATGCCCGCGACCTATTTTTACCGCTACGATCCGGCGCAAGCCGTTATGAAGACCTTGGGCGGTTATAGGCGGGAATACGCCCTCGTAGGAGCCGGCGCCGGCGCGCTTTACGTCATCACGTACGGTTACGTCAATTCCGACCTCGATTGGGGAGAAATATTCGTTTACCTCGACGCCGAATCGGGGGACGTCCATTACACGGATTTCGGCGAGGGGGAGGTAGCGTGGGATAATAGATACGACGACAAGGCCGCTGAGGATAAAGGGCTTTGGGGAGATTTTTTCCGGGAGCGTTCCTGGTTTACCGGCCCGGCGCGATACCCGCCGGACGGAATACGACCGCGGCCTATATATTATTACAGTTACGACCCGCCGCCTTTAAGCGAGTACGTTGAAATCTATGTGAACGGCCCGGCCGACGGCGACGCGTACCGGACGCTGAAGGCCGATTGGCGCGCGCGCGACGTATTTTACTCGTACCGCCGCGACGCCGCCGTTTACTTGATACCCGGGGAGACCGGCGCCCCTACCGACGTAGTCGTGACGTCCGGCGACGGGACCCCCGGTCCGCGCCTCGCGCTACCGGCGTACGAACCGCGCGGAGCCGTCAAGATCGTCGAGCTCGGTTACGAGTTGAGTTTCGATTACTCGCTTCTGTACGTGGAGTAACCGGGCGGCAAGGCCGTATTTGCCCTCGTCATAATCCACCCGTTTGAACCCTTTTAACCGCGAATGGACGCCGCTGCGCCGTTGACGCCGCGCCGTGCTGCGTTAATTATTTAAGGTCCGCGCGTTAGGTAGAGACGGGGCCCTACGGTAACGTATTTACGGCGTCTCGTCACGCGTACGCGACTAACGGGCATTGGAGGGGGAACCATGCCGCGATTATACTGGCGGCCGGCTCGAGGGTTCGCGGCCCGGCCGGCCGAATTCAACGTCGATTGGGTCATCCTGCATTACACCGCCGGCTCGCACCCGGGCGACCTGAATTGGCTCGCGCGCTCGCCGCGGCCGGCGTGCCCCTCCGCGCACTTCTACGTCTGCCCGCGGGGCGACGTATACCAGCTCGTCCGCCTGGAGAACGTCGCCTTCCACGCCGGC
>CAZLXP010000209.1:0-1661 GCA_964563535.1 uncultured bacterium
GGCGAGGGCCGCGGGGCCGCCGGTGGCGGCGTAAATCGCGGCCGCGACGGCGACGACGACCCCGGCGCCGCCGGCCCTTATGGCGAGCGACACCGTGAGGTAGCGGGGCGCCTGCTCGCGGTTGCGCGCTACCTCCCGCACCACGAGCGGCGTCATTCCCGCCTGGAATATTACGATGACGAGCGTGACGGCGGCGAAGGAGAAGGTGAAAACGCCGAAGTCGTCGGCCCCCAAGTGGCGAGCGATGACGACCGCGGCCACGAACGAAATAACCTTGGCCGTAAAATGCGCCAGCGCCAGCGATATGTAGTTGCGGGAGAGACGTCTCTGGGGGGTCATGGTAAAAAATCAGGGCCGAACGGGCCCGTCCGGCCACGGGAGGTCCTCCGCCGGGGCGGGTTTATAACGGGGCACTCTCCTTTTCGCCGCGGAGGCGGGGGAGGACGGCCAACACCGCCGCTACGAATATAAACGAGATTCGGTTGACGAGCGAAGACTGGTATAAAGGCGCCACGAGGTTGTGGGTGAACCAGGCGATCAAACCGGCGCTCAGGCCGACGGCGGTGGCGGCGTGCAGGGGCGACGTTTCGCGGACGGCGCGCCGCGCGTCGAACAGCACGAAGGCCATGAACAATAAGAACGCCGCCAGGCCTATGAGCCCCTGTTCCGAGGCTATCAGGAGCCAGGTGTTGTGGACGGGGAACAGCATCTCGAACTCCACGCCCGTGACCTCGTAGGTGAAGAATGCTTCCGGGAAGTTGTTGAGCCCCACGCCCGTGAGGGGATTATGTTTGATCATCTCCAGCGCGTTCCGCATGAGCGCTATGCGGACCTCATCCTCCATGGTCTCCATGAAGAACCGAACGCGCATGAAGAGTTTCTCCGACAACAGCGCGAATATTATGGCGAGTTGCACGCCCACCGCTACCGACACCCGCAAGGCGTGGCGGGCGTGTTGAGGGAAACGCCTTACCCCCAATACCAGCAGCGCTACCGCGGCCACCGCGATGGCCATAAGGCCGCCGCGCGAGAAGGTCGTGAGGAGCGCGACCAGCGATAGCGCGAGTAGTACCACGATCGCCCGCTTCTTCGTTTTGGACATCGGGTAGAAGAAAAACAACGAGGCGAACAGCGGCAGCGTCAACTCGAAGAAACCGGCCAGGAAATTGCAGTATCCCGTCGTCCCGCAAGCGCGGATGGGACTCGTGGGGTCGTACGGCGTGGCGTGCGAGATCCCCATGTAAATGCCGAACTTGGCCAAAAGTTCGTACATCCCCCACGGGTTCAGGAATTGCATTAAGGCGGTGATCGATTGGAACGCGACGTCGGCGCCCAGGATGGCGATGACGACCTTGAGTTGGCGGTCGGTCCGGAGGTAATTCACCACTACCAGGAAGAACAGGAACATCTCGAACATGCGGAAGAGTTCGTACGCGCCGTAGGTGTAGTCCAACGCGAACAACATCGACAAGACGGCCGGCACGAAGAGCAGCGCCAACGCCAAAGCCGTCCGCGGGATGGTAAGGCCGGTGCCCCGCCCGGCGACGAATTCGATAAACCAGAAGAAGATGAACAAATACAGGGGGATCTCGTAGGAGTAGAGGACCGGCACGTTCAGGATGCCGGGGTGTTCCACGTCCGGGATGGGGACGAGGTACCGC
>CAZLXP010000210.1:0-1644 GCA_964563535.1 uncultured bacterium
CGCCGTCGAGAGCGCGAACGCCGCGGCTCGAGAACAAATCCAGATAGGGCGCCAATTTTTCATTTTTAAGCGGCAGTTCCGGCTTACGCTCTTCCCAGGCCGCGATAGCGCGGTAGTCCGGCTCCACGAACGCCGGCGGCAACAACGACGGTTCTAAAACCTCGGGAAGGACCGTTACCTCCAACGTTAATTTTTGGGTCTCCGCGTTCTTGGCGCTGACCACTACGTCGCCGGCATATCTACCGGCCTTGGCGTTGTAAGGAACGTCAACAACCACGAACAGCGGTTGAGCTTGCGCCTTCGCGAGGTCGAATGGCTCTGTCAACGGCGGCAACGGGTCCGGTACGGCGCCGGCGCGGCCGCGGTAGTCGCCGGGAGTTTCAACCGTGACGTAATACTCAAAGTAGACGTAGATGCGGTCCGCGGCAATGCGGGCACCGCCGGGGCCGGCCAGCGGCGCTACGTCCACGTCGACGTCATTTATATTGCCGTAGTCGGCGTTTATCACCAACTGGAAAGCTTCGGTTTCGCCGCGGAGCGCAGTCAGGTAAACGGCGGAACCGTCGTAGACGTAATTTTCGGGTTCGAAAAAGGCGTCCCGCGCTATTAATTCGTCCGGGCCCGTCGCCCAGACCTTAAATTTATCTACGAAGGTTACGCCGTGATATTGCGTGAAGATTTCAACTTTCTCGAGGTCTCGCTTGCCGAGACGGCAACTCGTTAAAGCCAACACCCCAACGGCGACGAGACTGAATATGCGAGCGGTTAGGCGCATTCGCTCAGCAATCGCCCGCTTTCCGCGCCCATAGGTACCGGTCGCGGCCGGCAAGGTCCTGCCCTACGCCGACGTCGCCAACGCCCCCGAATATTTCGGACGCGCGTTCCGCTAAATCCTCGCCTATTTCCACGGCGACGGCGCCGCCCGGTCGCAACAGCTTAGCGGCCAGGTTCGCGATATGCGGGTAGAAGTTCAGGCCGTCGGCGCCGCCATCCAACGCCCCACCCGGTTCCCAGTCGCGTATTTCGGCCGGCAAGGCCGGCATCTGCCCCGTTTTTATATACGGCGGGTTCGATACGATGAGGTCCGCTTCCGGCAGCCGCGCCGAAAGCGCCCCGTCCGTTACGTCGCCGACC
This sequence comes from uncultured bacterium, assembly GCA_964563535.1. Classification (GTDB taxonomy): domain Bacteria; phylum RBG-13-66-14; class B26-G2; order WVWN01; family WVWN01; genus WVWN01. The sequence continues at coordinate 1,135 of CAZLXP010000210.1, forward strand.
ATAACCTCAACGTTAACGTCGTAAACCCCGGCGTTACGCCCCAGTAAGGAAGCCGCTCTCCCGTCGACCTCCACGGCGACGACGCGGGCGTCCGGGCGCCGCCGCGCCAGGTAGACCGCGAGCGGGCCGACGCCGGCACAAAGGTCGACTACCACCGGCGCTATCGCGCCGGCGACGAATTCCTCCGCTCGAGTCGCTAGCCCTTCCGTTTCCACCCGAGGGATGAAGACACCCGGCGCGACGACCAGGTCCAATCCCAAAAACGGCGCGGCGCCGATTATCAGTTGAAGCGGCTCCCCGTTGACGCGACGCGCGGTTAACGCCGCCAGCCGCTCGGCGGCCCCGGGGGGCGGCGCTTCCCGCAGGCGCTTCGCGAACTGAGCCGCTCCCCAACCGCACGCGTGCGCCGCCAACGCCGCGGCGTCGGCGCGCGGCGACGGGGCCCCCACCCGGGTCAGCGCCTCTTCCGCCCGTCGGCGCATCCGCTTGTGGTGGAATGCCCCGAGAGCC
>CAZLXP010000211.1:0-1607 GCA_964563535.1 uncultured bacterium
CCGCCGCCGCGCGGGCCCTCGCGCCCGTGCCGGCCGTCCATATCCCGATGGGGACGGACGTCGAGCTCTTCCACCCGCGCGACAAGCGAGAGTGCCGGCGCGAGCTCGGCCTCGACGCCGCCAAGAAGTACGTCCTCTTCCCGGCCAACCCGGCGCGCCGTTCGAAGCGTTTCGACCTCGCGCGCGAAGCCGTCGCGCTCGCCCGGCGGCTGGAGCCGTCGCTAGAGCTTTTGACGTTCCACCCGGCGCCGCGCCCGCAGGTACCGCTGTATTTCGGCGCCGCGGACGTAGTAGTCGTTACGTCGGACGTGGAGCTGGGGCCGTTGACGGTCAAAGAAGCGGTGGCGTCGGCGCGGCCGGTGGTGAGCCGCCGCGTGGGCGACGTCGACTTCCTCGACCGCTGCGCCGCGTGTCTGGCGGTGGGCGACGACGCCCGGGATATCGCCGCCGGCATCGTCGAGGCGTTGGCGCTGCCGCCGGTGGACCCCGCCGCGGTGGAGCCGTACGCGATGAAAGCGGTAGCCAAGAGGCTGATTTCGTTATATAATGACGTCGTCGGCGTAAGCCGACGCGAAATGACGACGTCGTCCGAAGGCCGCCGTACCCGTTAGGTCGTGGTAAGTGAAAATTTATCCCGCCGACGATAATCGCCGCGCCGGAAATGCGGTCGCGGTTTTTTATTTATGGCCCAATTGACGGTAGCGGTAGACGCGCGTCACCTCGCCGGCGAGCCCAAGGGCATCGGCCGCTACCTTCACACCCTCCTCGCCGGGATGGCGGCGCTGGCGGATGCGCCCGCTTTCGTACTCATTTCGGACCGCGAATTGGACGCGGCGTTCCCCGCCTTAACGTACGAAACGATAATCGCGCCCGCCCGGCCCGTCTACGCATGGGAGCAGTTCGTTCTACCGCGAACCTTGCGCCGCGTCGGCGCCGACCTCTTCCACGCGCCGGGCAACGCGCTGCCGCTCGAGCCGCCCCGGCCGACGGTCCTCACCCTCCACGACGCCATGATGTTCGAGCGGCGGTTTCACACCTTCGCCGCCAACCGATATTACGTCTACCAGTCGTGGGTGCTCAAGCGCGCGGCGCCGCGCTGCGCCGCGATCATTACGGTATCCGAGACGTCGGCGCGAGATATCGAGCGTCGCCTCGGGCCGGCGGCCGCCTCGCGGCTGACGGTAATCGAGGAGGGCGTCGACCCCATCTTCTTCCGGGATAGGTCGCCGGCGGACCTGGCGGCCTTCCGCGAGCGGCACGGCTTGCCCGGCCGATACCTCCTGCACCTCGGCGCCGCTTTTCCCCGCAAGAATACGCGGTTGGTCGTCGAGGCGTTCCGGCGGCTCGAGGCCGTCGCGGCCGTACCGGACCTGGGTATCGGCGGCGACGCGCCCGACGACGAGGCGACGATACGCGGCCGGGGGGGCGAGGCTCGGCCCCGCCCGTGGCGAGTTGTCGTGCATGGCCGGTCGGGCCGTGTAGACTCCAGTCGATGCCGCGCCCTGTGGTTCGAGTCCTCATCGTCCTGGCTCTCGGGGTCGGCGGCTGCGGTCCGGGCCGCCCCGCACAGACAGGTCCACGTGCCAACGCCCTATCGGTCGGGCCCG
>CAZLXP010000212.1:0-1597 GCA_964563535.1 uncultured bacterium
GGAGGTCCTCCGGGGAAACCGGGTCGGGCGTAAACTTCCGGATGCTCCGCCGCGTTCGTATGGCTTCTAAGGCGTCCATAATCCTTCCGCTCGTCGCGACCGGCCGCCCTTACGTCACCTTAAGGCGGCAACTCGCCGCCCGCGGCCTCCCCCATCGCGCGTAAGGCGACGTAATGGAAGACGTTGAGGGCCGAAAAAACCAACAGCACCGTCAAGGCCGCGACGACGAAGGTCCACGGCCTCTTACCCCACCGCCCCGCGCGCTCCAGCGCCATCTCCCACACTACGAGCGCGAGGTTGAAGAAAATGCCTATCAACCCGCCAACGATCAAGATGGCCAACGGGTAGTAAAACCAACGCCACGGCGCGAACGCCGCCGCCCCCGCCGCCGCCAACGCCCCCAGCCATATCACATAATCGAAGGGCCGTCCGAAAGGCCGCACGGTTTTCTTTTTGCCGCCGTTTACGATCAACTCCGGCGATAAGAGCGGGAAAGCGAATACCGGCAGCGCCGCGCCGGCCGTCAATCCCGTCAGAAAGCGCACCGCGTTCGTCGTCGCGCGCAGGCCCGCGTACGACGATATGCCGTCGACGGCCATGGGCAAGAGCATCGCCGCCACGGCCAGCGACGCCCCCAACGACGGCAGCGCGTTCACCTTGAACCCGCGGCGGCCGATCAGGAAAACGTAGGTCGCGGCTATGCCTAAATATATGCCGGTGCAGCGGGAGCACACCGGCAAATAACAACCGTCGACGGTAAGCGTGCGGGACGGCAGGCAGTGGCAGACCGCGTAACCGAAGAACTGCAGAACATGGTCGAGCCACGCCATCGCTCGAGCTACATCACCCGGCCGCGGTAGTCGGGGAAAAGGATGGGGGCCGCGAGCTCGCTCTCCAGGCCGGCGCGGGCGACCTCCTCGTCCCACGCCCGCACGTGCGCCAGCGAAAGGGCGCCCAATTCCACCGTCGGTATCTTGGCCGCCGCCGCGGCGCCGGCCCGCCGGCCGAAAACGCACACGTCGAGAAGCGAATTGCCCATCAAGCGGTTCTGGCCGTGAATGCCGCCCGCGACCTCGCCCGCGAAATAAAGGCCCGCGATGTCTTTGCTGGAGGCGTCGGCGTTGATCGTGACGCCGCCGTTCTGGTAGTGCAGCGTCGGGTAAATCAACATCGGCTCGCGCGAGATGTCGATGCCGTGGTTGTCGTACATGCGATACTTGCCCGGAAAGTCGCTCCGGACCGTGCCCGGGCCGCGCAAGATGTCGATCATCGGCGAATCGAGCCAGATGCCGACGCGGCCGGAGGGCGTGGGTACGCCCATCCCGCGGCCTCCTCTCTCGGGCGGGCCGCACTCGCGTATAATCGCCGACGACGCCACGTCCCGCGTCTCGAGGGGGTAGACGAACTGCTGGGCGTCGACGTTGAGGAATTGGGCGCCGGCCCCCCGTATCTTCTCGGTGATGAGGAGGCCCACGATCTGCTCGGGGTATATGGCGCCGGTGGGGTGGAACTGCGAGGACTCGAGGAATATCAGCTCGCAGCCGGCGTGGTAGGCCATCGCGAGGCCGTCGGCGGTGGCGCCGTAGTGGTTGGTGGT
>CAZLXP010000213.1:0-1503 GCA_964563535.1 uncultured bacterium
GGGGTTGTGTATACTGGACGCGGGGGAGTTGCTGGGGGTGGCGGCGACGCTGGGGGTGGCGCACCCTTCGGGGTATCCGCTATACGCGTTGGTGGGGCAACTGGCGACGTTTTTCCCGTGGGGGGATAAGGCGTTGCTCATTAACCTGGTATCGGCGGCCGCGGGGGCGGGGGCGGCGCTTTTCGCGGCGCTGGCCGCGGGGGAGATAGGGCGGCAGTTGGAAATGGACGAGGTTGCGCGGGGGTTGGCGCTGGCGGCGGCGGGGCTTTTGGTTTTAGGGGGGCGGACGTTGTGGTCGGTAGCGACGGTGGCGGAGGTGTACGCGCTGAACGCGTTTTTTTGGGGGGCGCTGTTGTGGGCGGCGCTTCGGCTGAGGAGGACGGGGGGCGCGCGGGAGCTTTACGTGTTGGCCTTGCTCGCGGGCCTGTCGTTGGCCAACCATATGACGGTCGTATTGTTTTTCCCGGCGGTGGTTTTTATAGGATGGCCGGGGAAGGCGCGGGCGCGGGGGCTGGTGGGGGCGCTGCCGTTGGCGGCGGCTTTCTTTTTCGCGGCGGCATCGGTGAACCTCTATACGCCGCTCCGGGCTGCGCGCCGGCCGCTCTTCGACTGGAACGACCCCTCCACCCTCGGCTCCCTTTACGCCCACCTCGCCGGGTTCCAATACCGGGGTAATTTTCTGGAGGAGGGTTGGGCGGGGGCGAAGGACGCGCTGGCGCAGTATCGCGGCGCGGCGTGGCCCAACGTCACGCCGGCGGCGGCGTTCGCGGCGGCGGGCGTGGCGTGGCTTTTTATGAAGCGGCGGCCGGCCGTCGCGCTGGCGGCGATACTATACTACGCCGGGTACCTCGCCTATTGCGCCGTCTATTCCATCCCGGATATCAGCTATTACTTTATCCCGCTGCACCTGGCGGTGGTTTTTTTAGCGGCCGTCGGCCTGGGGGCCGTCGCTCACGTCGTAGGGCGGAGGCGCGCGGCGCTCCGCTCGGCGGCGGCCGGTGTCGTCCTGGCGTTGATATTAGGGGCCGGCGGTTGGGCTTTGGCTTCGAATTTCCGGTACGGCGACCGCCGCGGTTTTATCTTCGCCGAGACCTACGGCCGGCGCCTGCTGGCGGCGCTGCCCGCCAAGCCGCTCTTCTTCCCCAGCGGCGACACAAATACCTTCGTGACCTGGTATAACTTATACGCCCGGCACTTAAGGCCCGACGTCGTCGTCGTGGACCAGATCCGGCTCGCGAGCCGCGGCTACCTCACGGCCCTCGCGCGGCGCAACCCGGACCTGGCGCTGCCGGAGGAAGCCGAGGTCCGCGTGCTGGCGGAGCGGGCCGTCGCGCGGGGCGAATACGAATCACGGGGCATCGTTTTCCGCTCGAGCGACGACTTCGTTTTGCCCGAGGTCATCGCGGAGATCATCGCGGAGAACGCCGACCGGCGCCGGATGTTCTGGGGCCTCGGCGACCGGAGCAAAAAGCTGCAGAAGTACTTTATCCCGTACGACCTCTC